>CAYRRA010000154.1:0-10907 GCA_964426355.1 uncultured Anaerolineaceae bacterium | reverse complement strand
GTTCATGGTCAACGGTAAATGTCGGCATAATCGTTGTAGAAACAGGTGTCGCCAGGCTAACAGGCTCATCCTCGACTGAAACTTGATTCGGGGAGCAGCCTGCCAGAACCAATAACAACATACAAAAGCGCAAAAAGGTATTTTTTCTCATTTTTTACCACACAGATGGAAGGATTATACTGGAAACCATTTTTCAGCGCACAGTCACCAATGTACTCTAATGAACAGGGGTGTATGTGGATAAATGATTTTCATAAAGCCGCAATACATAACAAGAGAATAACATATTCACAAAAAAGAACATATGTTCTAATATAAATATAAAGAGGATCTGCCAATGCTTGAGATTACATCTGAAAACGGCAAGCAAATTTTGCTGGTTTTGGCAGGATGTGCCGCCAGAGTCCAATTGCTAGAATGGATTTCGCTATTTGCTTGTCGTGGGAAAGTGCGGGTGATTGATGGTGGAAACCAGTTTAACATCTACCAGATTGCCAAACACATTCGTCGTCAAACAAGTAATCTTCATGAAGCATTGCAACGCATCCAAATAGCGCGATCGTTCAGTTGCTATCAGATGACTGAACTATTACAAAATGCCGATCCGACAGCCGAACCTCTCTTTATTCTGGATTTCCTATCATCGTACTACGATGAAAACATTCGCCTGGAAGAAAGCAAACGGCTGTTGGATAAATCATTAACTGCACTTCAACATCTCAGCCTGCATTCAGCCCTCATCATCGGTGCACGACCGCCTACGCACACACCAGAGCGAAACATTTTTCTTGAGGGCGTCAAAGATATTGCGACTATGCTCTTGGAGGCAGAGGACAGCAGAAAACAACAAACCAGGCTGCAATTGTTGCCGTGGGTTGAAAATATCCACTAACCAACGGAGGAGAGATAACATGGGGCGTACACTGCCCACCATTTCACAGGCATTTCTTGAAGAACAAAAGACTTTTTCATCTTTCAGGCGCGCGTTACGACGTTCAGACCAACTGGCTTTGGATGAACTTTTTGCGGCTGCGCGTAAACACCTGGCTGCCGCAGCTTATGCAGCAAATGCTTTGCCGATGGAAACCTTTTTGCTGGCAATGCTGCTGGAGCAACATAAGGAAATTCAACGATTGAGTAACTTATTAAATGAGCATCAAAACGAATAAATGCAAATGAGGTGATGTTCAAAATATGAAAATTTTTACCGGTTGGCTCTTGGATTTGTTTGAGAACCCTGGCAGTGGAGTTTGTATGTGGATGATGGGTGAAGACGGCACTCGCCAACGTTTTATTCAGGCATTTGAAGTTACATTTTATATTGCTGGCAGCGCAGAGCAAATTGATGCTATTAAACGTTGGCTTACCCAGGAAAATTCCGAAGCCTTGTTTGAAATCCAGAACCGATACGACCTGTTTAAAAAGCAGAACCGACCCGTACTGGCTGTAAAAATGCAAAACGCTTATATACAGCAGATTCTCTTTCGAAAGATGAGCAAGATATTTCCGGACGTTGAGTATTTTGATGCAGACGTGGCTATTACGCTGCGGCATGCAGCCGCATTCAAAACCTTCCCGCTTGCATACTGCCGACTTACACTCGCTGACGGAAATCAGGTAAAGAAGATTGAAGTTCTTGAGCAACCATGGGATATCAAATATCCCGGGGATATCAATCATCCCAGACCACACCTGCGCATTCTTTTTCTTGAGCCAGATCGAAACCCGCAAGACGCCGAACCGGAGCAGTTATTGGTTTCTTACCAAAATTACAAGGGATGTTTTTCACTCAAATCGATGCGGGCATTGCTTATCAACCTGAGCTCTATTCTGGACACATACGACCCTGATATCATTCAGACACGCTGGGGCGACACCTGGCTGCTACCTGCTTTAACGAAAGCGAGCGACAAGCTGCGCATAGTAGTGAGATGGAATCGAGAACCTGGCAGAGGTGTGGCACACCGGTCAGAAAGGACCTATTTCTCCTATGGGCAAATAGTTTATCGTGGTGAACAATCACTCCTTTTTGGGCGAATACACATCGACACCGCCAATGCAATGCTTTGGAATGATTATGAACTTGACGGGGTGCTAGAGCTGGCACGCGTTACGCGCCTGCCCATTCAGCAAACAGCCAGGCAGTCTTCAGGCACTGGCATTTCTTCGATGCAAATTGTTAAAGCATTGGAGAACAAAATCCTGGTGCCTTACCAAAAACAGCAAACAGAAGAATATAAAAGCGCACAAGAGTTACTGCAACTGGATCAGGGAGGATTGGTATATCAACCGTTGATCGGTGTATATGATCATGTTGGCGAAATCGATTTTATCTCGATGTACCCCAATATCATGGTACGCTGCAACATCTCACCAGAAACAAATCCAACTTACTCACTTGAGCCCGCAGATGAGCCACCCGGTCTGATACCACAAACACTGGCGCCATTACTGAAAAAGCGCATGGAATTGAAAGAACGCCTGGGTAAACTCCCAAGCTGGGTGCCAGCCTATAAAATGTACCAGCACCAGGCTTCAGCAGAAAAATGGCTGCTGGTAACCTGTTTTGGATACCTGGGGTATAAAAACGCTCGTTTTGGCAGGATTGAGGCGCACGAGGCAATTACAGCCAACGGTCGAGAAGCCATTTTACGGGCAAAAGAAGCGGCGGAAAACCTGGGGTTTTTGCTTTTGCACATGTACGTAGATGGTCTATGGGTGCAAAAAAATGGGGCAAACCACGCAGAAGCATTTCAAGATCTGCTCAATGCGATTGCGAAAAATACCGGGCTTTCTGTTTCGCTCAATGGCATATACCGGTGGGTGGCATTCCTGCCTTCGCGTGCAGATTCGTCTGTTCCGGTGCCCAACCGCTATTTTGGCGTTTTTCAGGATGGCAGCCTGAAAATGCGCGGGATTGAAGCTCGCCGGCATGATACACCTCCATTTGTGTCATCTGTGCAGTTAGAAATTCTGGAGTACCTTGCCCAGGCTGAAAATATCGAAATACTGATGGAAAAATTTATCCCTGGCGCGTTGGTCATCCTGAGAAACAGGTTAGCGGATCTTTATCGCGGTCATTATGCTCTTAAGGAGCTTGCCGTTACACACCGCATTTCACGAGAACCCGGTGGATATAAAGTGCAATCTGCATCGGCGCGGGCTTTCAATCAAATCATCAGCGCTGGAAAGTCGCTTCGTCCAGGACAGCGCATCCGTTTTTTATATACGCGTGACGATGCGGGCGTTTTTGCCTGTGGTTTGTTCGAAGAGGTTGATAAGCGCCGCATTGATCATGCGCGATATCGAGAATTGATACTCAAAGCAGCGGAGACTATCTTAACCCCCTTTGGCTGGAACCTGCAAATGCTGGATGATGCAACCGGAAAAATACCGGCAATACAGCAACAATTCTTTCCCCAAAAAAGGAAAATATATTCGCCCTCCAGTTATAGTTATCAACCAGAGGGCGAAAACGGATAGATATCAAACCATCCTCTATTTTTTTGAAAAGACGATGTTTTTAACACGCCCGGCGTTCCAGATTAAGCCCGTGATTTTCTCGTTTTCAGTGATGGTATCGATGATGGCTCGACCGAGTTCATTGCCCTCAACGAGGTATTTCCCTTGCAAACCCGGCAACAAATCTGCATGATGACGTCCAATCTTTAGATGCAACTGCTCATTTTGTATTGAAACAACAGCATTTGAGTTCAATTCATCGCTTTGATATTCACCACAGACGGCTTCCATCTCAGGCAATGTTGATTCCTTCATTGGGAACTTAATTAGAGTTTCGGGCGGATTGTCACCCTGCCGATTGACACAGACGGTTTGTTCTTCTCCGTCATCAGCAAACTCAACCGTAGCAGAAAACGGCGCATTCTCAAGGATAAAAAGAATCTTGCTGATAGGCTTGAGTATAAACAGGGTTTCTCGGAAATCAAGCGCAAGTTGATTTTCTGTGCGGATAAATTTTAGAATAGTCTCACCGTTCTTTGAAAAATAATACCCGTCTTTTCCATCAATATTTGTATCAACTTCAACCGCTTGAGGATCCTTTTGAACGGTTTTTGCCGGGGTAAGATGCTCGGCAAAATAAATATCTGCGATTTTTAGAGCCGATGCTGGAGCAGGTAGTGTACTGTTGTTGGATAAACAAATCACGGTAAAGTTCTTCTCTGGAAAACGAATAAATTCAGCAGAGTAACCGCCATAATTACCTGCATGTCCAACTTTTTTCAACCCTCTGTAATTTTGAACTGTGAGACCAAAAGCGTAATCCAACGTTTTACCATTGTTGAGCTTGCCTGGAACCAGGATGCGCTCCATGAGTTCCATACGCCCTTTACCGAGTTTGTTGGAATAGAAGTTTTTATCCCACAAAGCCAAGTCTTCCACCGTGGAATAAATACCTCCGCTGCCAACCGTCTCCAATCCAGGCACATTGATTCGATAACCTGTATCGGGAAGGTAGTGATAGCCAATTGCGCGATCGAGTACCGGCTCAGTTCGATCATCGTGAAAATGCGTGTTTTGCATACCAAGAGGGGCAAAAATATGCTCTGCAGCAAATTGCCGTAAGGTCATTCCTGTAACCCGTTTCACAATCACTGAAAGAAGGAAATACCCCGAATTACAGTACAGGTATTGCTCTCCGGGTTTGAAGTTGAGTTCTTTCTGTCTCGTAATCATTGCCAGGGCATCTTCTGGAGTGATCAGTTCGTCATAATGTCGACCAGAAAGAGCGTTGAGTTCCAAAAAATCTCTCAAGCCACTGGTATGGTGAATCATGTGTTGAATCTGGATCGAGGTGCCATAATCT
Source organism: uncultured Anaerolineaceae bacterium (assembly GCA_964426355.1). GTDB lineage: Bacteria > Chloroflexota > Anaerolineae > Anaerolineales > Anaerolineaceae > JAJFTV01. The sequence goes on along the minus strand of CAYRRA010000154.1, from coordinate 6,082 downwards.
GGCATTTCTGGGATGTATTTGCGGATATCATCCTCAACCGAGAGCGCACCTGCTTCTTCCAGCAGTGCAATCGAAAACGCAGAAAACTGCTTGGAAGTGGATGCGATGTAGAACGCAGTCGTAGGACGGATGCGGGTATGATGTTCAAGTGTAGCTACTCCATAACCGGTTTTATGGATAATTTCGCCATTATGTACCAGCGCCAATGCGCAGCCAGGCGATTTTGTTGTATCCCATTGACGAAATAATTCATCAATATGAGTGAAACAATTCATGTCACGGTTCTCCTGTAAGAAAAATTTGATGTTTTCAGAAACCTTCAGCAAAAGCATCTATGACTGCTTTAATGTCATCCATCATTGGGTATAAAATGGGACAAGTCACACCTGCATCAACATACTCGCGTACTTTCTTGCGACATTGTTCCGATGTGCCCACCGCCATCAAGTTGCGAACCACTTCATCCGGAATCACTTTACTAGCACGGATGTAATCTTCTTCCGTTGCGGGCCAGCTCATAATCGATTGCACTTTTTCAAGTAGAGACTCATCCACATTACTGGCTTTCATGATATGCGGCTCGGTTGCAAGGTAATATGCGACCAGTTTTTTCCCTTCATCCATAGCTGCCTGGGGGTCTTTGTCGGAAAGGCAGCAGACGATTAATTCAGGTCTGTCTATTTGTTCGATGGTCTTTCCAGCTTTATGAGCACCTTTCTCAACCAATGAGATTGCTTTGCGAATGTAATCAACCGAAACGACATAGTTTAAAACCACACCATCACAAATCTCACCGCTCAGTTCTAACATCTTATCACCGGTTGCGCCAATATAAATTGGAATATCGCGGGGTGAAGTATCGCCATAAGCCACATCCAGTTTTACTCTGTCCAATGAAACAAATTCCCCATGATATGACACTTCTTGCATGGTGAATAACTGCCGGATCGCTTCAATGTTTTCTCGCATGGCTTGTAAAGGTTTTTGTCGCTTCACCCCAACACGCCCGGCGATGGGTTCCCACCAGGCACCTAAACCTAACATAACCCGGCTGCGTCCTTCAACTTTTCCCGCCAGTTCCCACATGGTGCTCCAGGTTGCAGCGATAACTGCCGGGTTTCGTGTCCAAATAGGTAACACCCCAGAACCGATACGGAGTCTTTGAGTATGAGTTAGAAAGGCACTCATGAGAACAACACAATCACGCGCCAGGCGAGTGTCCGCCTGCCAAATTTCGCTAAAACCACGCTCTTCAGCATATCTAGCCATTTCTAATTCGTAACGAATATCATGTTTGTCTTGCATATACAAGGCAATGCGCTGGCTCATATTGAACACCTCCGGGGAAAATCTCAGAAATTACTACACTCTTAGTATACCCGACTGTCTTTCACTCATGTATAATTTAAACACAATTCCACATACAAGGTAAAAAAAATGAAATTTGATTTGGTGGTGAAAAATGGAACCGTCGTTCAGCCAGGGCACACCCACACTGCCGATGTAGGTATTCAGAACGGGATTATCGCAGATATCGGTCAAAAATTAGACGGCATTCGAAACATCGATGCATCCAATCTGCTGGTTCTTCCTGGTGGAATTGACCCCCATGTCCATCTTGAGATGAATGCAGGTTTGGCAACCTCCAGTGATGATTGGTTCAGTGGAACAAGGGCAGCGGCGATTGGCGGAACAACAACTTTAATCGACTTTATTGAACCCAATCCAGGTGAGACTCTCCTGGAGGCATTTACTACAAGAAATCAGCAAGCCCAAAAAGGCGCAGTGATCGACTATAGTTTGCACATGACGATCACAGATTCGAAAGCTGAAACCCTTTGCCAGATTCCAGGAGTCATTGCTTCAGGCATCCCTTCATTCAAGACCTACACAACTTATGCTTTTCGCTTGAACGATGAGGAACTAATTGCTGTGATGGATGTTGTAGGAAAAAATGGCGGTTTGCTGTTGACACATGCAGAAAACGATGCCATTGTGCAATTCATGCGAAACAAGCTTCTCCGTCAAGGCAGTATTGAACCTCGGTTTCACCCAGTCAGCCGTCCAGCGATTGCAGAATCAGAAGCAGTGCACCGCATGATTGCCCTGGTGCAAACAGCCAATGCGCCACTTTATATCGTCCATGTTTCAACCAGTGCAGGTGCAGCAGCAATAAAAAAAGCAAGAGAAAATGGTCAAACTGTTTTTGGTGAAACCTGTCCACAATACCTCACATTAACTGAAACTGAATATTCCAGGTCAGGATTTGAAGGGGCAAAATTTGTTTGTTCGCCTCCTCTGCGCACCAGCGATGACAACGAATATCTCTTGAGTGCACTTGGGGAAGGGACTTTACAAACCGTAGGTACGGATCATTGCCCATTTTTCTTCAAAGGACAGAAAGAAATCGGACGTGATGATTTTACAAAAATTCCAGGCGGGATTCCTGGTATCGAGGCACGTTTGATGCTCACATACACCTATGGAGTTAAAGCAAATCGTTTCGACCTCAACAGATGGGTTGACATGATCAGCACAAACCCGGCGAGGATTTTTGGTTTATATCCCCAAAAAGGAACTCTACAACCTGGCAGTGATGCCGATTTGGTTCTATTTGATCCCAATCGAGAAGGAGTTATTACAAAAACAATGCTCCATGAAAATGTGGATTATACACCCTATGAAGGGTTGAAATATACCGGTTATCCAACCATGACGATATCGCGTGGGAAAGTGATCGCTAAAGATGGAGAATTCATCGGAATTCGCGGAGCAGGAAATTTCATCCCCAGAAAAATCAAGAAAGAAATAATCAGATGAACCAAGAAAACGCCTTGATCATTTTGCCCTCCTGGCTCATTACCTCTCCTTTGCAACCGCCAAAATTCAAATATGGAATACGAATTCAGGGTTCAGACATTACACACGTTGCGCCCTGTCAGGAACTGGAAGATACCTATCCATTTGATCAAAAAATCGACGCACAAGGTAAACTTCTGGCTCCCGGATTTGTTAATACACACACGCACATGTATGGGGTCCTGGCACATGGGATACCCGCGAACAAAGCGCCAACGGGGTTTTGGTCTTTTCTTACTGATTTCTGGTGGACACTGATTGAGGATCGTCTGGATCAAGAAATGATCTGTGCGGCAACCAATTTGCGGTGTGCGAATCTTTTACAAAGCGGGGTAACCAGTTTTTACGACTGTACAGAAGCGCCTAATGCCCTGCCAGGTTGTCTGCCGGCACAAGCTGAAGTGGTAGAAAAGTGGGGTTTACGCGCCATCTTGTCATTCGAAGCCACTGAACGCATCAGCCGAGACAATGGGCAAGCAGGTCTGAATGAAAACACTCGTTTCATACAGCAATGCCACCATAAACAAGCTGTTTACAAGGATTACTTGATTTCTGGTTTAATGTGCCACCATACCCTCTTCACCTGCTCGCCCAAGTTTATCATTCAATCTTATGAGTTAGCGCAAGAAAATCAAACACTATTTCATGCTCATGTATCTGAAGGCACTTATGAACCTGAATATACGTTGAAAGAATTCGGCAAACGCCCCTTTCGAGTTTACCAGGACATGGGCATGGCAAATGACCGTTTCCTTGCCTCGCAATGTGTGCAAATCGATACAGATGAAATTAATTTGATATCAAAAAATGGCGTCAGGGTATCTCACATGCCGCTTTCTAATTGTGAAGTGGGTGGAGGGATTGCTCCTATCCCGCAAATGGCGGAGCAAAATACGTCTATTGGTTTAGGGAGCGATGGGTATATCGATGATTTTTATGAAATTATGCGTGGAGCTTTTCTAATTCACAAAGCCAATCATCTAGACCCACGGGCAATGCCAGCCAACCTGGTATGGTATATGGGCACTGAAGGAGGAGCGAGAACACTGGGCTTAGAAAAAGTTGGGCGGATTGCTGTAGGCTGGAAAGCTGATGTTCAACTCATTGATACAACGCTACCCACCCCTGTAGAAGAACATAACCTGTATGAGCAAATGCTTCTGTACCGTACTGCCGCAAATGTGGATATGGTGATGGTCAATGGAAAGATAAAAAAGAGCTCCGGAAAATTGCTTGATACAGATATGGATGAATTATCAGCAAAGACGCGAGAGCAAGCAAAACGCCTCTGGGAAGCAGCCAGATAAAAACAGCTCAAGTTTGCAGATATCCAATGTCAGGAGAAATTATTGCATGAATATACAATTTGAAATCAACGGTAAAAAAATGGAAATGGCAGTAGATGGTGAACAAAAATTACTCCATTTCATCCGTGAAGTGCTGGGGTTAACCGGCACAAAAAATGGTTGCGAGATTGGCGAATGTGGAGCATGTTCAATTTTGTTGGACGGTAAACTGGTTAAATCTTGCTTGATACCAGTGAAAAAAATCGATGGTCGATCCATCACCACAATTGAGGGTCTCCAGGGTCTAGATGGGAAACCCAACGATATGCAAGAGACATTCCTTGAACATGGGGCAACGCAATGCGGATATTGCACACCAGGGATGATCCTGGCGGGAGAAGCTTTGTTGAGGGAAAACCCAAATCCTACCCGGCAGGAAATTCGCCAGGCAATTTCTGGTAATCTTTGCCGCTGTACCGGGTATCAACAAATCGTGGATGCTATTGAAAGCACCGCGAAGAAAAGGAACGGTGCAAAACCTCGTGATCTTGGAGGAAAAAATGGATAAATATCAATTTGTCGGACAGGAAAAGGTGAAACCAGTAGACGGTCTGGAGAAAGTATTGGGTACTGCCCGTTACGTTGGTGATATCCAAATACCGGGTATGCTTCATGCAAAAGTACTGCGCAGTGCGGTGCCACATGCCAGGATTCTTTGCTTAGATACTCAAACCGCTCTCTCCATTCCGGGGGTATATGCTGTCATCACCAGTGAGGATTTTGTTGATCATGGTTCTTTTGGATGGCCCGTGAAAGATGCACAAATCCTGGCGTATCAAAAAGTACGTTATACAGGTGACGCGATTGCGGTTGTTGCTGCAGAGACTGAACAAGTCGCCATTGAAGCCATCCATGCCATTCGAGTCGAGCTTGAGCCGCTCCCGGTTGTTTCAAGCATAGAGATGGCACTAGACCCTGATTCTCCATTGGTGCCGTTATCAGCCAATTTCGATGGGAATATTGTCACCAAACACCTTGTTCGGAACGGCGATCCTGAACCCTTGCTTGCAAACGCATACAAGACCATCGATCGCACCTATTATTTTGCTCACCAGGAACACGCTTATCTTGAGACAGAAGGCGCGGTGGCGATCCCTGAGCCAGATGGTGGGATTACAATTTTTGCTAACGACCAGAGTTTGTTCATCAACCGAGGAAATGTTTCATCTGTGCTTGGTTTGTCCGAGGAGATGGTCAGGATCATACAACCCCCGGTCGGTGGCTCGTTTGGCGGTAAAGACGATATTGGGTACCAGACCAGCGCACAAGCCGGAAAATTAGCTCTTATCACCGGGCGTCCGGTTCGACTGGTTCTAAAAAGAGAAGAATCGATGGCTGCATCCTATAAACGAGAAGCCATGAAGATTCACCTGACAGCAGGTGCAGATGAAAACGGAAAACTCAAAGCAGCAAGAGCAGATATTTTTGCTGACAGCGGTGGATATGCCTCCATGACACCATTGTCTGCCTGGCGTGCGACCATGCATATCGCGGGTGCATACGCATACGAAGCAGCCACAGTAGATACAAAAGTGCTATACACCAACAATGGCTATTCAGGTGCCTTCAGGGGTTTTGGTAATACACAAGCTGCCGCAGCTTCAGAAATGCTGATCGACGAATTGGCTGCACTGTATGACATTGACCCGATTGATTTCCGTTTAAAGAATTGTTTAAAAACCGGTGACAAAGCTTTTACCGGGAACAATATCAACCATCCTGTTACCATCACGGAGTGCCTTGAATGGGTACGCGAACAATCGCATTGGGATGAGAAAAGAAAGCGATATTCGACAGAGAACCAAACAAGCCACGTTAAAAAAGGGATCGGCGTCGCGAATTATTTCCATGGAGCCGGGCTGGGCGGTGAAGGCGTG
>CAYRRA010000153.1:5804-10909 GCA_964426355.1 uncultured Anaerolineaceae bacterium | reverse complement strand
ATTGACTGCAATCCCATCCTCAACCTGTTTCATGGGCAGACCCGCTTTACCCACATCATGTCAGGATAATTGCACGCACTATTTCCGCTGTTTTCTTATGCAAAAACGGATGAGTTTGGATTGAACTCATCCGTTTTTTTGCCTTTTTTAGAGATTCTATTACTTCAGTATCTTTTTGAAAATCGTCTCTTTATCGATTTTCTTCGTGCAGAAGAACCAATCGTAGCATTTCATCTCGTCTTTATTTTCCATACGCTCTTTGGCAACGCCGCAGGAACCAGCAGTTGGAACAATCACATCGTCTCCCGGTTGCCAATCTGCAGGGGTAGCAATGGAGAATTCATCTGCGGTTTGCATGGCAATCAGCGCGCGATAAAGCTCATCGAAATTGCGCCCGAGGCTGAGTGGATAGTAAATCACGGCTCGGATAATGCCCTTGGGGTCAATAAAGAAGACAGCCCGAACCGCTTTTGTGTTGCTCTCACCTGGTTGAATCATGCCATACTTATTGGCAACTTCCATAGTGATGTCTTCAATCAAGGGAAATTTAACTTCCACATCTTTCATGCCCTTGTATTCGATCTTTTCCTTGATCGTCCGCAGCCATGCAATGTGGCTATACAGTCCGTCAACCGAAAGCCCCACCAGCTTGCAATTTGCTTTTTCAAATTTTTCTTCCAGCGTAGCAAAGGTCATAAATTCTGACGTACAGACAGGGGTAAAGTCAGCCGGATGGCTAAATAAGATTACCCAGGAACCTTTGTAATCAGATGGAAAATTGATTGCGCCTTGTGTGGTGACAGCTTTGAATTCTGGTGCTTTATCGCCTATGCGTGGCATTGGGGTAATTTGTGTCTGAACAGTATCCATTTTAATTCTCCTTTGTGGAATTATTTCTAAGCGGATTGACAATCGGGGCAAACCCCGTAACACAACAAACATGAACTCAGTATCTGATATCCTAATGAATTTTCAAGCTCTGTTGCCAGGGTGTTTAATTGTGGAAAATCAACATCAAAAATCTTCTTACAGGAAACACACACAAGATTGATATGCGGGGTTGTGTCTCCATCGTAATGAATGGTGTGATCTCCTATAGGGCCAAGCATGTTTATGGCGCCTAGTTGAACCAGAGCATCCAGGGTGTTATAGACCGTAGCAAGAGACATGGTTGGGTATTCATCTCTAAGCTGGTCATAGATAGCCGTAGCCGTTGGATGAGAAACCGATGTGCTCAAGATATCGCAAATAGCAACCCGTTGAGGTGTAATACGCATGCCAGCTTGCTTTAGCATAGAAACCAGTTGATCTGTGTGGATTGTATTCATATCTTATTTAGAATAATTATTTATTAATAATAATTATAAATAAGATATCTGTTTTTGTCAAGCGAATTATCTCTTTTAAAGAAAAACTGGCAATTCTGGGTTACAAAACAGTATGAACCCAGACCTCTGCACACATCTCGAAGCGGATTGACTTTCCCATCGCAAGCGACACATATCAGAAATAAACCACCTCATCTCGCATATCACTACAATGCTCTTGGTATCCTTAATTTTCTTATCTCAGGGGGAGCATGAGATGCCAGAATCGGAGAACCTGCACTTGAAGAATGTGACGGCAGTTGGCAAGAGCGCCAATACCCAACCGCGTTAAGGCAGAGACGCTGCCGCAAAAAAAGCCAGCCGGGCTGATACCCGGCTGATTCATAACCGCCTCTTCGTGTCGAAAAATCAAAACAAAAACGCAGCCAACGCTTCTTTTTCCATGCCGCCGATGTAAGCACCAACCGGCATTGATTCAAGAGCTTCGTTCAATGCGTTCCTTTCATAACGCACGTTAAGCAATCCTTTTTCCAGTTCTTCGATTTCGCGGCTGCCGAAGAAATCACCAAAGAATTTGATGTTCTGTATGCGTCCATTTTCAACTTGAATACGCGCATCGACATGACCGAAAGGAAAACGGAGCGTCTTTTCAATGTTGAACAAGGGATTTTTTCCATAATTCCATTCCCAGGTCTGATAACGCTCAGCCGAAATCTTATGAATAGCCTCCCAATCTGCAGAGGTGAGGTGATATTGAGGGATGGGTTCCTGCCCTTCAAAAATGGTTTTCAAAATGTGCATGCGCAGGCTTTCAACATCAAGCCCGGTTTGAAGGTATTCGCTGATATTGGCAACCCGGCTGCGCACAGATTTTACGCCCTTCGAGTTGATTTTCTCTGGTTTGACATTCAGAGCCTTTGATAGTTGCGTCAGGTCTGTATTGAACAACAAGGTGCCATGACAAACCGTACCGCGCGGCTTGCTGAAAATGGCATTACCGGAAATTTTCCTTTCTTCAACACAGATGTCATTACGCCCGCTTAGCTCAGCCGGTATGCCCAGTTTTTGCAGGGCTTTAATCACCGGTGCGGTGAACTTTTTAAAGTTTGTAGCCTCTTCCAGACCACCGCGAGTGATCAGGCTGTAGTTCAAATTCCCCAGGTCATGGTAAACAGCTCCTCCGCCAGAAAGCCGCCGTACCACATGCAGGTTATGTTCCTCTACATATTCCCGGTTGATTTCTTCGTGTGTGTTCTGGAAACGCCCAATGATAATGGAAGGTTCGTTGATGTAGAAGAAAAGGATATCGTCATCCACCGCATCGCTCTGCAACAGGTACTCCTCAATAGCCAGGTTGATGCGTGGGTCGGTTATTTTTTCATTATCTACGAAAATCATGGTATCTCCCTGTCTACAAAAACTAAAGGTCCAGCACAGCAAAAACTGTTTCACCCTCTTCAGCCAGGTAATTCGTCATCACCCATTTAACGAAAATATGCCCATCCAGGCAAATCACAAAGGCAATCGGTTGGCTTGCAAGGCAGCATCTGTCAAATTCTTTCCACCAAAAGCATTTGTAATACCGCCTGATTATAACGGTAAAACGAAAAAAACTATTCATGCGCTCATCCCCCAACTCGACACACAAAATGAAGACGAGATGACCTCAATCCGGACCCACGCACCGCAAAAATAATCAACCCGGAAGAATTATTGGCGCTCAACCGCAAAAAATACAGCAGCCAGGGTCAAGTATGCCAGGCGCAGATTCGTTATCGTATAGTGGACGGCTTTTCCGTACATTTATTCTGATGAGGTGTGATAATGCAAAACACAGGTACAAAGAATTTTTCAGTTCGTCCCATCGGCTTCGTAGATGCCTGCGATGAAGAAGGCAGGTACCAGGTCAAGGTGCTGCCAGAATTTAGGGAGGCATTGACCAAACTGGACCAATTCAGCCATGTGATGATCGTATGGTGGGCAGACCAGCACGATAATACCGAAGACCGTAAGGTCCTCCTTGCTGACCTGCCGTATGCGCGCGGTGTGAAAGCCGGGGTATTTGCCTGTCGCAGCGAATACCGCCCAAACCCCATCGCCATTACGGTGATGCCCATCCTGGCAGTAGATGAGAAAGAGGGTGTGATCACCCTGCCCTGGATCGATGCCTTCGACGGCACGCCCGTGCTGGACCTCAAGCCGTATATGCCCGTGTCAGACCGCATCCGGGATGTGAAAGTAGCCGGCTGGCTGAAAGACTGGCCCCTATGGATGGAAGATGCCGGCGAATATTTCGCCACACACGAGACGGATTTCAATTAATCCTTTTTCCAACTCCCTTTTTTCGGTGGGTTTCGAAAAGAGGGAGTATGATATTATCGTAAATGCAGAACAAGGGTTTTTCCTGCCACTCCCTTATCAAACGGTATGAGAAATCCGGGTCTTGTTTAAAAAATGGAAGTGAAAAGTGCAGCCAAAAATTGTTGAAACCACACCCATCACCCTGATCGGCATGTCCTTTTACGGCGACCCGTTCGACACTCACGCCGGTTGGGACGAGGATAACCAAATCGGATTGCTTTGGAAACGCTTTATGGGGTTTCTTGGCAAGAACCAATCGGTCAGTGCGCTTCTGCAGGCAATCGCTTTCTATGAAGTGCATATAGCAGGTGAAGAAACCAACGAAAAAGGGCTGTTTGAGGTATTTGTGGGAGTAGAGTTTGACACTGAACAGTTGAAATGCATGCCCGCGGAACTTTCCATAAAAAATCTGCCCGCTACCCAATACGCTGTCTTCACGTTCCAGGGGCAGGAAATCACCACGGATTGGGAAAAAATCATCCAGGATTGGTTATTGACCTCGGGGTATCAAAGTGACGGTTCGTATAACTTCCAGTACTATACTGAGCGATTTAAGGGAATGGATCGCCTGGACGAATCGGTTTTGGATGTTTACGCCCCCATCAGGAAGCCGTTGGGCTGATGTCAGATCAGATCAATCCGGTCTATCAGGCTGTTGAATTTATCGAAAACCATCTGCAGGAAGATATCAGCTTGCCTCAAATCGCTGAGGCTGCGGGGTATTCTCTTTTTCATTTTATCCGCAGGTTTAACCAGGCAGTCCATCACACGCCGTATGACTACCTGATCCGCAGAAGGTTATCAGAAGCCGCTAGGTGCCTGGTGCAGAGCGACAGGCGCATCATCGATATCGCACAGGATTATTGTTTTAACGACCAGGAGACCTTCTCGCGCGTTTTCCGAAAGATGTTCGGCGTCCCGCCCAGCCAGTGGCGCAGGGAAAAGAATCTTTCACCCCACGAATGGATGCCCGCACTCAGTATCGCTGATCTCAGGTTCATCGAAAGAAAAAACTTTCAGCCCCCCAAAACGATAGAAAAAGAAACAACCCGCCTGTGCGGGCTAATGACCGCGCTGGAGCAGGGTGCAGACGCCCGGCTGAGACAACAAAAACGGGTCATGGAGGACCTGCAAAGATTGTGTCAGCAGCAACCGAATACAGAGTTGATCGAGGTTTACACCTGCTGCAACCACGAGTGGAGCCGTCTTTATTATTTCATAGGCGTAGAGGAAGGAAAACCACTACAAAACGCGCCTGCCAGCCTGGTCGTTCAATCCCTTCCGGCTGCGCTTTATGTCGTTTTTTCAACGGTGGAGAAAGAACTCCCGCAAGCTTTGCGTTATCTCTATTCCACCTGGATGCCAAAAGCGGGCATGATCAACGCGCTGGAGTTGGAGATCATCCTGTCGCCTGCC
>CAYRRA010000153.1:0-5704 GCA_964426355.1 uncultured Anaerolineaceae bacterium | reverse complement strand
GCCAAAAGCGGGCATGATCAACGCGCTGGAGTTGGAGATCATCCTGTCGCCTGCCTGGGAGAAAACAGCCCCTTGCCTCAGGACGATCCTCATCCCGGTAAAGAAGCGAGCATCAGCCCGCCTGTAGCGAATATCATTGGAGGAAAATGAATGTCCAATTTTGCAAAACCCGAAACAATAAGCCTTAAGGAATTAAAGCAGCGCATCGCTTTGACCGACCTGATTCCAAGCCGGGTTGCTTTGCTGGAAGGTCTCGAAGTAAATTTTGGAAAAATTGCGCAGCAGGGTATCCGTACATTTATGGATTTGCAGAAAACGTTGAAGACGGATAAAACAATGCAATCTTTAGCGCAAGCCACCGGTATTGACCCGCAATATCTCATCCTGCTGCGCAGAGAGATCGAGAGCTACGCTCTCAAACCCTTCAAGATGAAGGAAATCACCTGGGTGCCCAATGATGTGATTGAATGCCTGGCTCAACATGGGATCACAGATTCGCACAAGTTGCTGGCAGCCGCGAGAAATGAAGAAAACGAGAAGGCGCTGGCGGACAAAACCGGCTTGCATCTTGAGATGATTCAATATTTGCTTCAACTGGCTGCTCTAGCCAGGGTACAGTGGGTGAGCCCGTTGACCGCCAGGATGTTGATTGAAGCCGGGTACGCGAGCACAAGGCAACTGTCTTTAGCAAACGCCGAAAGATTGTCCGCAGAGATCGAAAACGTAAATGTGGGCGGGAAATATTTCAAGGGAAAGATCGGTCTCCGTGATATCCAACGCCTGATCTACGCAGCCCGATTTGTGGATTGAGTTGTCCTTCACGATGAAAAGCTGGCTTTGATGCGTTTGGGGGAAAGATTTTTCGGTCCACCACGCACTACCAGAAGTCAATCCTGATCATAAGGCTGGATGATTTCCTCCGGTGTCCGGATGAAGATAAAAAACGTCAGCCAGAACGAGGGTAACAACTGAAATAGCAAGCGATCGGCTGAATACTGCAGATGCCATTCCAGCGGATGCGGCGTGACCAGGTAAACCAAAAAATAGCAAAAAGCGGTCAGAAGCAGGACAAGGAGGATGGTTTGCAGTCCTTTCCTATTCAACATACGCCGCGGGAAAAAAATTAACAGGATCACCAAAATACCTGGAAGAAGAGGGAACCCAAATTCCCCCATGCGCCAAATCAGGTCCCCCAGGCTCGATAAAATGGTCGACCAGCGGGTTGGGTCAAGAATGCGCAGCAAAAAATCTTGCAGGATTTGACCGGCAAAGAGGTCATTGGCAGGGGTCAACCTGAATTTAAAAAACAGTGCAACTGCCAACGGTGGAACCGCCCCATAGAGAAAAGGCAGAAAACGAGCCAGCATGGCGCGCAATGTTTTTTTATGCTCGTATACCAGTGCCAGGCTACCAAATGCAGCGGCGACCAGGAAAACCAGTCCTTCATTTTTCACCCAGGCGGAAAGTCCTGCCATCAAACCGGCAAGAACCAAGAAATTTGCACTACGGCTCCATGCATAGAGCATCAGCAGGGTGGAAACAGCCAGGTAAAAATACGCCACAACCGTTTCCGCGTTCTGAGACGGGGGGAAATAAGTGATCCAGGGAATTGCCAGCAACAAAATGGAGCCCAAAGCTGCCTGTCCCCAGCCGCGAAGGGCATGCAAGGCGGTCAGGCTGAGACCGAGCAAAGCTGTTGTAAACAACCCTGACAGCACAATGGGAACGCGGGTGGTTTCCTGCCTCAAGATGACCCATGCCCGGGCGATATTAGCGGAGGTCAGCATAGGATAATCGGCATGATTTTTCCAGTTTAAGTCAGGTGAAAGCCCAATTTGCCAATCTTCACCCGCGCGAAAAATAAAACGGGCGCGCAGGTTCCAGATGGCATACGCGTCAAACGTGCCATGCGGCTGCGTAAAAGAAAAAGAGCGAAATGCAATCACCCAGGAAAGAAAGCTGCCCAGGAACAAAACCAACAACAGCCAGGATGCCCAAATTGGGCGTGATCGCCCCTGGATTTCAGGAATCACTGCACAAGGCATCTTTTTATAACGGTACAGCAGCGCCGCCAGCAAAAAAGCCAGGATCAAAAACTCTATGAGCACAAAACCGGGCAAATGTGGTGAGAAGAATAAAATCCATACAAAGAACAGGATCGAGCTAAGACCCATGCCGACCCCAATCCCAAGAAACACCTTCAACAGAAGATGAGAACGCAGTGAATAAGGGTATAGAAGCAGCACAATGACGATTCCGATTAACAGGGGGGGCAGCATGACCGCAAAACTAAGGACGCTCACGGCTGTGGTTCCCCCTGGAAAAGAAAAATTCCCATGCCATAGCCCATCAGCAAGCGTAAACCCAATTCTTTTTCAAATTGATAATCGTATTCTGTGCTGAAATTGCCAATCACCAGCTCGTGGTGTGGATTACCTCTGTCCAGAATGAGCGGCGCTAACGCGTATTGCGTCAGGGCAAACTCTTCATCTTGATCGACGATATTGAAGGAGACGCCAGGGTAATCTTGCTCTGAAACATAGCCGATCACCCCCCTCTCCGGTAAATCCTCTCGAAGCGCTGAGAGACGTTTTTCCCATTCAGTTGCTGCGTCCTGGTTCAATCCTTTTTGATTCCATACCGCCTGCGAAAACTGAAAATAAACAACGCTGCGATGGACCGCCCAGAAAGTCAGGGCTGCCAGTACAAGGATCTGGAAAATTTTATGAACCAGCTTGAACCACTGGTTTATTTTTAGAGGCATAAGGTATTTCCTGTTCCATTAAAAAAGATGTGCTTTTTCTCAAACCTTGCCTTTTATCAAAACACAACCATCTCAATCCGGGGCGAAAAAAAGGAGAAAACCCCCATTAATGAAACATTTTTCCAAGACAAAAACTTCAAATTATCGGTAATATCCTGCAAAAACGATTATACCCCAAAGGCTTTTAGCAGCAAAATCAAGCACAACCGGTTCACACGCACGTCTTGACGATGCTACAAAAAATCATTATCATACGACACATATCCGATTTGTGTGGGTGAGAAACATTATTGTTCTATTTACAGAAATAATCCTGTCATACACCCCAATCACCCCCACTATGGACGAAAGACAATCTATCACCATAATTCTGGGAGGTTTAAATGCGTAAGAAAAGCACCCTTTTCATGATTCTTTGTTTTTCAGCATTTTTCATCCTGATCGTCGCGTCTTGCAGCGGCTCTCCAACAGAAGCTATCAGCCGCCAAATGACCGCGTTGACCTACAACGGTCAGCCGGAGATTTTGCGAAACAACGAAACAGCCTGGCAGCCACTGGAGTACGGGTCATCCATCGACATTGGCGATACCATCCGCACAGGAGACGATACCTGGGTCTATCTTGAGATTAACGATGGCTCGCTGGTGGGTATAACCCCAAACACGCAGGCTTCATTGGTGACTTTCTCAAACTCCAGCAAAGACCCGGTCACCCTGTTTGATCTTGCCGATGGGTTGGTTTACGTCAGGGTCACCAAGGAATTGGGTGAAGGCAGCTTTAAGGTACGTACGCCTATCATGACCGGCAGCGTGGTCGGCTCCAAAATGTCGGTCCAGTACATATCCTCTTTGAACACCGCAGCAGTAACCTGCTTCGAAGGAGAGGTCAATGCCGAGATTAATTATGACCCCCACGAAGACCCGCTGAGTTGCCACTTGATTTCCGGCGTTAAACTATCTCCCAGTTCACAAGATGAAACAACTGTAAAGAAATGCGAAACACCGGCAAAGGTTCAGCGGTTGGAGGTTCAGGCTTATTCGGATTGGGAAAAAATTTACATTGACATTGAATTTATGCGCCAGACAGAAGTTGCCAAGGCTCAGACCATGACAAGGGTTGCCCGGTTCACAAAAACACCCACAGCTACCGAAGTGGTTGAACCAACGAGCACCCCACTTCCTACGACATCTCCCACCCCTACACTGACACCCCTCCCATCTTTGCGCCCCACAATTACGGTCGATCCCGATGCGCCGCCCAGCAGCGCAGAACAAGCCAACAGCGGCACGCACAATTATTCGTTCACAGCAGAATATTGGGATAATTGCAGTGGTCCAACATCGGGAGAAATCTACCAAATGCAAATCCGTTTTGAAGGAAACCAGGCAATCCTTTCAGACGGCAGCCAGCAGAGCGTTTTCTCTAAAGTGGCAGAGAACACCTACCAGGGCAGCGCGGGCGTTGATATCGTCACAATGACGTTTACTGAAACAGGCTTTACCGGAGAAAGTATTTGCGTAAAATGGGTTTACACGCGGCAATAAGATAATGAGGCTGGCAGAAATAATCCTGATCTTGTAATAAGCTGTGTTTATTCACTGGCGATAAAAACACCTGATGTTGATTGAACCATAGGTTCGCGTCAATATCAATGGATTCGCACATATGGGATTAAAATAGTTGTGATTCCTGAAAGGCTTATTCTTTTCAGCGTCGATGTAAATAGCGCCACATCAATAAAACCAGATAGTTTATCGCTTACCAGGAACCAACCGACATGACAGAGCAAAACAGCAAAAAGAACAGAACAAGCGGATTACTTCAAAACCTGTTTAAAACCCCCAATTTGGAAAATTTTATAGAACTGAATGCACAGTCGTTGGAAGTCCCTGCATTTCATACCTATATCACCGATATCTGTATAGAGACAGGAAAAATACCTGCGCAGGTCATCAAACAATCTGCAATTGAACGTACTTACGGTCATCAGCTTTTTAATGGAACACGAAAACCGTCACGGGATAAGGTGATTCAACTGGCATTTGGGTTGCAAATGGATCTCGATGAAACCCAAAAGCTTTTACAGATTGCTCAAAAAAGCATTTTATACCCAAAGATCAAACGAGATGCGGCAATTATCCATTGCATCCTCAACAAGAAGGATATTTATGAAACCCAGGCTGTGCTGGAAGGTCTGGGGGCAACCTTGCTGGGCGGTGAAACAACATGACCGCGGAATTCATTCGGGAATTTTTAACCGGTTTCAACGACAGCCAATATCCCGTGGACTTCCTTAATGATTATGAACCCGTGGAATGCCTGGCATATAACACCCAGGGAGAGACTCTTCTTGTTAAAGATCGACAAACCGGCTGCCATTACATTGCCAAGTGTTATCGAGATAAAACCCTTCTTTCTCATACAACCGAAAGCGATCTGCTGAAAAAACTGAACCACCCGGGTCTACCAGCCTTTATCAGCGAATATCAAAACGATGAAATGCTTTGCGTGGTACGTGAGTTTGTCCAAGGCATGCCACTTGACCAACTGGCGCGCCAAAAACCGCTTGACAGGCAGGAATCCATCAGGATTGGCGTTCAACTTTGTGAAATTCTTATGTATCTGCACGGGCAAACGCCACCCGTCATCCATCGAGATATTAAACCGCAAAATATCGTTGTCGATGAACAGGGGCGGGTCACATTGATTGATTTTGGTACGTCGCGCACATACGATGAAGCCGCAAGCGAGGATACACATTATTTTGGCACAAAACATTACGCTGCGCCGGAACAATACGGTTTCTCACAAACCGACTGCCGCACAGATATTTTTTCATTGGGCGTGTTGCTCTGTTGGCTGTTGACCGGATCCGTTGAAACACAAAAAGCCGTTAAGACCTTATCCGACCACAAGCTCTCCACTGTCCTCAAACGGTGT
>CAYRRA010000152.1:0-10930 GCA_964426355.1 uncultured Anaerolineaceae bacterium | reverse complement strand
ATTTCTCATCCATATTAAGGGTGTCTGGACGGATATCGATGAATACCGGTTTTGCCCCACGTAAGACGAATGCGTTTACAGTTGAAACAAAAGTGAAAGAGGGAAGAATGACTTCGTCACCTGGTTTGATCGACAAAAGCAACGCAGACATTTCCAGTGCATGAGTACAGGATGTGGTCAGTAAAACTTTTTGGACACCCAACAGCTCTTCCATCAATTTACTGCAACGTTTTGTGAATGACCCATCACCTGATATGTGACCCTGGTCAAATGCTTGTTGAATATACTCCATTTCCAAGCCCGTTTTTGCAGGGATGTTGAAATCGACTGCGATATCTGTGTTTTTCATTTCTATCACTTTCTCACAATCAGCGTGAAGTCATAAATCTTGTAATCATGTAGGATGGCAACGTTTTTTGAAAAATTTCTCTTACAATAGTCAAACAGAAAACAAGGGTCTGCATAATACAGCCTTGAAACCATTTTCTCGGGATCAGAATATTTGGTAAGAAAGTTGGATGCAAAACCCCGTCGTGTTCTTTTGTTCAACTCTTCCAAACAGGAAATGACATACTCTGTCCAGG
Source organism: uncultured Anaerolineaceae bacterium (assembly GCA_964426355.1). Lineage (GTDB taxonomy): Bacteria > Chloroflexota > Anaerolineae > Anaerolineales > Anaerolineaceae > JAJFTV01. Next base: position 10,346 of record CAYRRA010000152.1, on the reverse strand, counting down.
TATCATAATCTGTATCGAGACGAATATTGAACACCCCGCTCGCAGTCGCGTAATCGACCTGAGGGATTTCATCCATGTCGGTTGTGAAAAAGAAACCCTCCTGCGCGGGGTGTAACTCTTTTGCTTTTATCACCATGTCTTCGAGAATATCGACCCCATAAAAACGGGAAAATCGAAAGCCGTTTTTTGCCAGGTAATCCGCATATCCGCCATATCCACAGCCGTAGTCTAAAATCGTGAAGTCTGTTTTGACTTCAATCACCTTTGTCAGTTGTTCAAAACGGATTTCCTGCGATTCTACAGAGTTCCAATCAGCTCCCTGGGGTGTTGCTCCATGTTGGTCCAATCGCTGTTGGAAATAACCTTGTATTGAATCCATATTATCTTTTTTTATCATTTGCCCTCAATCGTAATATCAATCCAATTATGCAATGTATCCAAGTGCTTCATGCCCGGTCATGAAAATGAGATCGATGATCGAAACAGCGGGTTCAAAAGGGGGGTAAAGTTGTGGGTATTCTGGGTAATTGTATTGCATATATTCCAATTCAATGTTGTTATTTGAGAACGCTTCCGTATCAATGTAGTCTTTTGCAGAAGGTCCTGAAATGTAATGGTTTGCCCCGATTTGCTTCAAGATTTTGATTAACCTTTCAGTTTTTACTCCCGTACCATTCAAAGTTGAAGAACGGATAAAGGTTGTGTGGGAAATACCCAAATAGCGGGCGATGGCAATTGTCAGATGGATAGTAAAATCAGCAAGGTAATGTTGATGCTGATAGGTTGGGACAAGTACCTGTTCAAAGAAAGGTGAAAAGTACGGTGCTTTCGCATAGGCGTGTTGTATGGATTTCAAATGGTCTTCCATCCAGTTTTTTTCCCAGGCGATTGGTATTTGATTGATGGGGGTTGCGTGAAGTTGCACCCCTTTGCTGTGGACGGGGATGGTTAACCATTGCAAACCGTTTGCCGTTTTAATTTGATTTCGGTTTCTCCAACCGCGGCGGTCATATTGCACATCATCATAAAAAACAAACACGTCTGCTTTTGCAATCTGGTGAAAATAACCGCGCCAGGGGATATACGATGGTTGTAAAATGACAGCTTTCATTGGGGTTCGTGTTTTTGTTGATTTTTGTGGTCGATGATGCTGCCGATGATATAGGGTGGGCGATCCATTGAGCGGTCGAAAACCCTTGCCAGGTATTCGCCAATTATCCCTAAGACCAGCATTTGGACGCCACTGAAGAGTGAAATGATGGATGCCAAAAACGGAAAACCTGGTATGCTGCCCAGGGTGAAGTAGATGATTAACACATAAATCAGGACAGCAAAGCCGAATAACGTAAAACTGAAACCTAAAATGCTCGCAAAGCGCAATGGCACCGTGCTGTACCCGGTGAGAATGAGAAATGCCTGTTTGAGTAACTTTGAAAACGTATAGTTGGATTTACCAATTTCCCGCGGGTTTTCTTTGACAACCACACTGGCAAAGTTGGTGGTCGCCCAGGATAACAATACATCGATGATCACACCTGAACTGCGGTATTCTGTAAAGGCGAGCTTCATCGTGGCATGGAAAGCACGGAAAGCGCTGATATCTTTTATCGTCTTGATCCCCATCACGAAGGCTAAAATCCGTTTCACCAGCCAGGAGGACAAGTTGCGGAAAAACGAATGAGGCATTTTCTCCGGAATGCCGTAGACAACATCTGCGCCGTCCAGGATTCTTTGCATCAGCAAAGGAATTTCTTCAGGAGGATGCTGTAAGTCATCATCCATGGTGATAATGATTTCATATTTAGCCTGGCGAATCCCACATAGAACCGCATTGTGCTGACCAAAGTTGCGCAAAAGATTGATTCCTGCGACGCGGGGATGTTTTTTGCAAATCATCTGGATGCTGTTCCAAGAATCGTCCCGGCTTCCATCGTTTATAAATATGATCTCATATTCACCTGTTATGGCATTCAGAACAGTCTCCAGGCGAGTTGTCAGCGTTTGCAAGGTTGGAGCGCTGTTATAGACCGGGATAACGATAGATATTGTGGGTGGATGGTTTGACAATTTATTTCCCTGTTATGGTTCAAATAAGAAACAGTCAGTTTGCTCTATCAGGCGACGGTATCCTTCATCCTCCTGGATTTCGGGATATTCATCAGCAACGCGGTTCAACATACCACAAATCTGCGTTGCAAGTTTAGGATGCTCAAAAAATGTATTTGCTGTTTTTGTGCTCGCCTCATCCCATCTTTCGGTGTGAAACAGGCTTTCCAGGTAAATTATATATTCGGATGGTTCAGCGGGCGAATATCCTTGCGAAAATGCTTCGTTCAGCAATTCGAAAGCGTTCTCCCAATTCCTTTTTTGACGTTCCAGGTCTGCTTTCTGAAAATAATAACACCAGGTGTGTGCAGGTTCTTCTCCAAAGAGAGTCGCTGATGGGGTGTAAGCCTGGTCTGGTTCTGTGATGATGCGCGAGGTGTCTGATAATTGAATCACGTTTGAATACTCAACGGGCAAGACAGGCAACCCTTCATCACGTTGAGGATCGAGAATGCGAAGGCACCCAGGAGGTGAATAGAAAAAAACAAGTGTGTCTGATGTGTTTCCGATAAACTCTGCATTGCGAAAACTTTGCTGAATGGGCAGGTTTTTTTCGAGCGCAGGGATACTCCTCCCCAACCGGACATTGATCAATGCCAGGTAATAAGGAAGCTCAAGTGTGGAATTGTCAGGTGCGTATAGGAGGTTCAATGGGGCTGTTAACGAATTGTCGCTGTAATATTGGAATGGCAGATTATATGTCATGAAGATCGTGTTTTCTTTCACAGCAGGCGCGCGCCATGCCATCTGCCAGAACAATTCGTTATGCGTGATCCATTCTCTCCGGTAAGAATTCGCATTGATGAAGTTTGACCCAATCGACATACTCATAATCATGGAAAGAATGATGATCTTTTGGATCGGTTTTTTGATTACCCACTCGATTAAGCCAATCACCAGGAGACAACTCCCGGGTAAAAAGGCGAGGAGAAACCGGTCGTATGGGTAGGTTAGCTCAATGGGTAATTTTGTGATCCAAAAAGGAAAACCGGCAAATAGAAGCCCTGCCCCAGCAAGTAGCAGAATTTCTTTTACAAAACGGTTGTCATCCTTTTCTTGATCCACCTTCATGTCTGGCAGGTCTTTTGTTCGTAATATAAAAAATGAAGCCAGACCGCTCAGTAAAATCAATACCCACTTTGCAAGCTGTGAAGAAATGGAGAAATCGGAAAACTTAGGAAATTGAATTACCGAACTCCAGCTCTGCCACCCTGCCAAAACCGAATCACGTAGGATGCGGAAGAGGACATGGCTGGCTTCGCTGACTCCTGAATCGGCTAATGATTCCAACAAAGAAGGCTGATAAGTGGGGAACTCAAAGATAAGCACTCTCCAAACGAGAAAACCCGCCATTACAAGGAAATACGGCAGCCATTTGAGAAAGACTGATTTCACCCGTTGAAAAAGGGATTGGTTCGGTTCTTGAAACCGCAGCCATAAAATGATAGGTCGTAGAATTTCCAATCCCACATAGTATTCAGTCGAAAACAGGCAAAACGTATACGTTATTAAAGCCAGCAGGGTGTACACAACTTTCTTGTACCCCCTTCCGTTTTCCAATGCAAGCAGCATCAATGCATACGATGCGATGTATGCTACCAGTAAAATGAGCCCGTTTCCATAAACCACTGATATGGGTTGTTGTTTAAAGCCCGGAAAGAGAACGATTAATATGCCTGCCCATGCTGCCTGAACATTTTTCCCATGCCACATTTTTTTAAACCACCACCAGAATGACAAACCGAGCAGCCAACGGCTAAATATTCCAAGTGTTTGCCATTGCAGAGGTGTGTTTTTAAGAATCGAGGTTGTCAAGATATAGATTAACGAAAGAAACGGGCGGTCGCCAGAAAATGCACCAGGAAAACCACCCGGACCCTGGCTTTCTGCAAACCAAATCATGGGCCAGTCGTCCCAGTAGAAACCCAGTCGTGCTATCAATAACCCGTTTGATAAGAAGCAGAAAGCAAACAGCAAAATTGGATAGAAGTATGCATTGGCGAGCAGCCGTTTAAGTTTTACCAGAGTGGTTCCTCCGAAAAAAATCATTTCTGATGCGAGACAGATTTTACCATGACCAAAAAAAGAGGTGTAAATATGCTTACACCTCTTTCTATGTGTATTTTCGATTGAAAGACTATTTTTTCTTCAAGATGATACGGGCATCAACTACTTTAACGCCTTTACCTTTTTCGTACACGAGAACCGGATTGGCATCTGATTCACTGATTTCGTCTTTCAGGTCGAGTATCATATTCGAATAGGCACAAACTGTTTTTGCCATTGCTTCTTTGTCACGAGGCATTTCACCGCGAACACCTGCAAGGATGGGAGCGCCGCGTATCTCATCCAACATAGAGAGTGCCTGGCTTTCGGAAACCGGTGCAACCCGGAATGTCACGTCTTTAAGTACCTCAACAAAGATGCCGCCTAACCCAAACATAATAGTTGGACCAAAAGTAGGATCATTAATCGAGCCCAGGATAATCTCTGTGCCCCACGGCGCCATTTCTTGAATGATAATTCCGTGAATATTTGCGTCTGCTTTGTACGCTTTAGCATTGCTTATGATTGTACGGAAGGCTTCTTTTGCGGAAGTATCATCCTTGATATTGACCTTCACACCACCGGCGTCTGATTTGTGGAGAATATCTGGCGAAACAATTTTCATCACTACCGGATAGCCAATTTTATTCGCTATTTCTACTGCCTCTTGTTCTGTGCGTGCCAGGAAATTGCGTGTTGTCGGAAGATTGTATGCCTGGAAAACCTGTTTGGCTTCGATTTCAGTTAATGAATCTCTGCCGTCTGCGCGGGCGTTGGCGATAACATCAAGCGCCAGTTTCCTATCATATTTGGCGGGAGCCACTTCTTTTTCTTGCAATGATGCTTTGAGTTTTGCTTGCTCCCGTAAAGCGACAATGGCGTTGATTGCAATTTCAGGCGAGGCATAAGCTGGAATTCCGTTTTCTACCAGCCAGCTAATGGCTTTGTCTGATTCTTCACCACCAATTACTGAAACGGCAACCGGTTTATTTTTTGATTTTGCTTCGTCGACAGCTTGTTTTACGCCTTTTACGATATCAAGCGGGACTGTCATGGCGGTTTCGCAGTACAGTACAACCAAGCCGTCTACCCACGGGTGGTCAATAGCAAAACGAACTGATTCGGTGTACCAATCTTTTCCTGCCATACCGGTTAAGTCGACTGGGTTTTTGGCTGAGCCAAATTCTGGCATGTGTTTCTTTAGTTCATCCTGAACATCTTTAGGTGCAAACGTAAGAGGCAATCCATATCGTTCCGCAGCGTCTGTAGCTAGAACACCAACGCCGCCGCCGTTTGTGATGATAAGCAGGTTGTCTCCTTGCATAGGCGGCTGTAGAGAAAGGGCAAGGGTACGATCAAAGAGATTGTCCAAATCTGCTGCCTGGATAACACCAGATTGTTTGAATGCAGCACCATAAACTTTGGCTGCGCCCGCTAGAGAACCTGTGTGTGAAGCCGCTGCAGCAGCACCGTGTGATGAGGTGCCAGATTTTAAGGCGATGATGGGTTTAGTCGCTTTTTTCGATTCTTCTATAAATGCACGACCATCTTTGATGCCTTCAATATATAGCGAAATACAACTGGTGTTCTCGTCCTGGTTTAACCAGTTGATGGTATCCGCAAAATCAACATCTGACATATTGCCAATTGATATCAACTTGTCAAACCCAACTTTGCGGGTATAGGAAGAAGCATCCATAGCAATCAAAAGAGCGCCACTTTGTGAAACCAACGCCGCTTTGCCTGGTAAAGGTAGAAACGGGGCAAAGGATGCGTTCATAGCGTCCGCATTTGACAAAACACCCACAATATTTGGACCCAATATCCGTGAGCCATAACTGTGAGCGATTTCAACTATTTTTTGTTCAAGGTCTTTGTTCCCGACTTCGCTAAAACCTGAAGCGATAACAATAAGCCCTTTGACGCCCTTTTTTCCACACTCTTCAACAACCTGGGCGGCGAATTTTGCTGGAACCACAATGGCTGCAGCATCAATCTCACCGGGAACATCCAAAACAGAGGGATAGGCTTTTATGCCTAAGATTTCATCTGCGGAAGGGTTAATTGGATAAATTTTTCCTTTATACTGAGATTGAATCAGGTTTTCTAAGACGGTATATCCGATTTTTCCTGGTGTTGCAGACGCCCCGACAACAGCAATTGATTTTGGCTGAAAAAGCCCGTTTAAGGTATCGTTATTCACTTCCGAATCTCCCAAATTGTAGATTTTTATTCTTCATATTGTGTTATGATAACAACTTATTCAAAAAAAAGCCTAAATTATTCTATGCTAAAAAAAGCATAACCGTATTTGTCTTTTATCATTTATTTTACAGATTTTTATTACCTTTACATGATTAAAAGAAACCTGAAAACAATTTTATCTTCCTTTACTCATTCAAGTGAGATGAGCTCAATCATGTATTCAGCGATTGAAGCTGTACACCCAAACCAGGCAGTGAAACGATATATCCACTATGACGGCGGTCAATATTTTATGGTGGGCAACCAAAAATACGACTTGAGCCTTGTTGAGCGGATTCACATCATCGGTGGTGGTAAGGGAGTTCTGCCGATGGCAAATGCGTTGTACGAGATTTTCTCCAATCGCATCGAGGGTGGGGTAATCGTTACGAAACATTTTTTTGAAAATTCATTACCAGAAAAAGTTCGGGTGCTGACCGGCTCACACCCGGTTCCAGATGAAAAGAGCGAAAAAAGCGCACAGATGCTGGCGGAGTATATTACTGGTTTGACAACAAAAGATTTAGTGTTTTGTTTACTCACTGGTGGTGGTTCTTCTCTGATGGTTCTCCCACAGCCTGGCGTTCAAATGGAGGATTTGCAGGAAATCACCAGTCTTTTGCTGTCCTGTGGCGCTGAAATTCAAGAGATCAACACAATTCGAAAACATTTAGAGGTTTTAAAAGGGGGCGGGTTGGCTCGCCTGGCTTTTCCAGCCTCTTTGATTACCTTGATTTTATCGGATGTAATTGGCAATCCACTGGATGTCATCGCTTCTGGTCCCACGACGTCAGATTCCACTACCTATGAAGACGCAGTTGGTATTTTGCAACGATACCAAATTTGGGAAAAATCTCCTCAGCGCATACGAACTGTACTTCAACGAGGTATTGAAAAGAAAATCCCTGAAACATTAAAAAAGAATGACATTTGTTTACGGTCTGTACAAAATATCATCGTCGGAGACAATCACCAGGCATGCATGGCTGCTATGGATACAGCCAGGGGTTTAGGTTTTAATACTCTGTTATTGACCAACTCCCTGCATGGCGAAGCAAGGGAAGCGGGAAAATTCCTTGCAGCAGTTTTGCGACAGGTGGCAGTCAGTGGACAGCCGATTCCGCGCCCGGCATGTATTTTGGTTGGCGGTGAGACTACCGTGAAAATCAAAGGGAACGGAAAAGGCGGACGCAATCAGGAGTTAGCATTGGGGTCTGTGAGGCATATTGCAGGTCTTGATGAGGTTGCCCTCATTTCCCTGGCAACAGATGGGGAAGACGGTCCTACCGATTCGGCTGGCGCGGTCGTAACTGGACAAACTTTTAAAACAGCTTTATCATTGGGTTTACAGAATGCCGAGTACCTGGAGAGAAATGATTCATATCATTTCTTTGAGAGAATTAATGCATCTCTTAAAATTGGACCCACCGGTACCAATGTGAATGACATCAATTTTCTATTTGCTTTTTAATCGCTAAACATACAAAATTGCCTTTTGTATCAGGTCTGGTGATTCATCAAATATTTGTAATTTTGAGTCCATTATGGCGCAGGCTGAATATTCGTTATCGAATTGAACCCGTTGACTGTGATAGACCATTCACTACCAGGCACATATCGCAGAAATTCATCATAATCTTGCAGAGTGTATTTGATGATATCCTCTCCATTGCCAAACCGGACTTGAAAACGTTCAGATTGGCTGCCCTCACGTTGATTACCCGTAAGTGGAATGTAGGGCCATTCGGGATAAAGATCCCAGCCATTACTGCTGACGGTCTCAACAACATACCATTCTTCAACCGTGTAACTGCACCGATCCATGTAGACCAGGTATTCACATTCCTGGATAACTTCCCCATAACCTGATCCATCGTCGACCACGTATGGGTCTTCACAGACTTCAGTTGACGATGGCTCCGGTTGGTCTGAAGTGTGGTGGTATTCTGAGGAGCAGTTGCCAATTTGTGCACCAGAAGGAATTTCATCAATCCAGTTCGATTTTGTTACTGGACCATATTGTTCGATTGATATATTACGTTCCCAATAAACATCCATTACGGTGGCGATGGTTTCGGTTTTTTGATTCATGAAGGCAAAAATGATGATGCAAAGAACCACAAATCCAACCAATGGGATAATCAATAGCAAAGGGTTGAATTTGAGGGGTTTTGCTTGGGAAGTTAGAGGCACTTTATGGCTGGAGGGAAATGCAGTTGGAGTTGGCTCACGTTCGACCTGTAATGGGGAGCCACATTTTTCGCAAACTCCATTTGCTGAGTCATTTTCTGCCTGACAATTTAAGCATTGAATAGTTACTGGCTTATCTTGAAATGTGCCGAGAACCTGACCGGTTGTGCGTGTTTTTCCGCCAACTAAATCACCCCCGCATTGACTGCATTTTTGCGCACCGGCTGGATTACGGGTTCCGCAGTAAGGACAGTGGATATCCGCTCCTGCTTTGGCTTTTTCAATTTTCTCTGCGTCTGTAAGTATTTTATCCTGTGAAGCCTTTTGGAATTGCACATTTTCCGGTTGTGGACTGCCACATGAAATACAAGTCTTCTGAGCTCCCGGATTTTTTGTTTTACAATTTGGACAAATCCATTCTAATTCAACATATCCAATCGTCTTTTTTGCCATTTTTTTCCCACAATCATATGGTTTTTCTTTCCTTGCTTTTTGATTATACTCATTTTTGTTGCTTTCATGAAAGGTATCATCCGGTAATCCCCAATTGGTATTAACGTTCCATATTTGAGGGCGTGTAAAAATCCTAAACTCGACTTCATGTCATTTGATACAGGTTTTTGTGATTATTTTTTAAAAGGAGAATAGCTGAGATTCTTGTTTTTCCCTGGGTGAATGGGTAAGAAAAAAGAAGCTATCCTGAACTTTCAAGATAGCCTCTTTTCCTGCTTATTTACAGAAGCATTATGCGATTTTATACCGTTCTCGAACGGCAGGAATCAACAAGTTAGTAAATGACCTGTCCTGGTCGTAATCCGGTTCCCAACCCCAATCGTTTCTTGCGGCAGTATCATCAATATCTTCGGGCCATGAATCAACAAACTTTTGCCGGCTTTCATCTACCTTGAAAGTGATTTCTGCACCTGGAAATGCTTTAACAACAATGTCGTAGAGTTCCTTTGCAGTAGGGCTGAAACTGGTCACATTGTAAACCACTTGTGTTAGCGCTTCTTTTGGCGCTTCAGCCAACATAATGAGCGACTTGATTGCATCTGGCATGACCATGAATGGCAGCTTCGTATCCGGGCGCACAAAACAAACATAAGCCTTATTTTGTGCTGCGTGGTGAAGCATTTCGGGACCGTAATCGGTGGTGCCACCGGTAGGGAGAGTGACCGGGCTGATTAATCCCGGGAAACGCAAACTGCGAAAATCTACATTTTTTCGGGGACCATCTGGCTGGATTTGACCAAAATAATTCATGAAGTAGTTACCAAGTTGTTCGCAATACAGCTTGTTGATCCCGTACATAGTGGTTGAAGAAAGGAATTGGTCTTCCTTGACTCTACCTGCAGCAGCTTTTTTCTCCAGTGAAGGGATACCATAGGCAGCAATGGAACTGGGGTAAATGAACCTGGTAGGTACACCAGATTTTTCTCCCAGTGCATCAGCCATTTTCAACAGGTTGAAGGTACCGTTGACATTTACATTGTGTGCAAGCTCCGGATTTTTTTCGCCTTGAGTCGACAGAAGAGAGGCAAGATGGTAAATTGTTCGTATGGGATATTTCTCAGCCAGCGATTGTAACAGCCTCGTATCGAGAATATCACCCTGGATGAATTGATGGCAATATGGTTCAAGGATTTTATCCAAAGGGTGGATATCGAGGGTGATGATGTCATATTCGCAATTCTGTTGCAAGTATTCAACCAAACCGTGACCAATTTCACCGTTTGCCCCTGTGATCAAAACAGCCTCTT
>CAYRRA010000151.1:0-10994 GCA_964426355.1 uncultured Anaerolineaceae bacterium | reverse complement strand
CTGCACCGTTGGGACCAATCAATGCCAGGATTTCACCCGGTCTCACTTCCAAAGACACATCTTCCAGTACAAGATGTGAACCATACGCAACGGAAAGCTGTTTGATGGTCAGCATCTTACCAAAATACCTCCCGCTTGGCACGACGCAGAATCCACAAGAAGAAGGGCGCGCCGGTGATGGCTGTGACGATGCCCACGGGCAGACTGGAAGGAGCCAGCAGAATTCTTGCAAGCATATCAGCCAGCAGCAGCGCACTGGCACCACCCAGGATAGAAAGAGGGATCAAGCGGCGGTAGTCCGGTCCCCAAATCATGCGGATAATATGCGGAATCACCAACCCGATAAAACCGATGATACCAGAGAAAGCCACGGCTACCGCAGTGGTGAGTGAGGCGGTGAGAATAACATAAATCTTGGCTCGGTTCACCGCCAGCCCCATCTGGCGCGCTTCCTCTTCACCGAACTGAAGCACATTTAACATGTGTCCTGAAAAAGTGAGAAGCCCCATACCAACCAGGATATATGGCAGGGCAGCCAGCACCGGGTTCCAGCCCGCCATCGGCGAGCCGCCCAACAGGAAAGCGATAGCACGGTGAACCTGTTCATCCGAGCGCAGCATGATGAAAGAGGTCAACGCCGATGCAAGCGAGCCAATAGCAACACCCGCCAGGATGAGCGTGGTGAGAGGAACCATCCCGTTGACGCGCGCCAGGTTATACACCAGCAGCACCGTCAGGATGGCACCGAGAAAAGCAGCAGCCGGGATCAGGTAATACCCCTGCAGTTCAGCGGGCCAGTTCATCTTCATTGCCAGAACGGCGCCCAACCCGGCGCCCGAAGCCACGCCGATCAAATAAGGGTCGGAAAGCGGGTTGCGGAATAAGCCCTGGTATGCTGCACCGCTGCTGGAAAGCGCCGCCCCTGTCAGCGCCACCAGGATAGCATGAGGCAAACGCACAGAAAGAATGATGGATGAGAACGAGTCGGACCAATCGGGCGTGATTTGAAGCCAGGGCAGTTTATGCAGCAAGACGCGCAGGATGGTATCCGGCGGGATAGACACCGCGCCAATCGCGATGCTAAAAATCATCGCCAGGCACAGCAAAAGGATGTTAACCAGGTAAGGATGTCTTCTAATCATTCAAATCGTCCAGGAGGTGCAGGATGCAAAACCAACATCCTGCACCCCAAAACACACTACTTGTATTTCAGTGTTACGGTTGCTCAAACAAATTCGGGTGCAGCAGCCGAGCAGTTTCTTCAAGCGCGTCTACCAGGCGCGGTCCCGGAACGCTCATCATGTTGGGGTCGATGGGGTAAATCTTGCCGTTGATCACAGCGTTAATCACATCCCAACCGGGTCGCTCGCTTACGCTTTCAGCGGTGATGCCATACAGCGCATCCGCCATTAATATGATATCAGGGTTCTTCTCAATCAGCCCTTCGGTACCGATCTGAGTGTATGCGTTCATATCCGCGGTCACATTAACACCCCCAGCCGTTGTCAGGATGAAATCGATAAAGGTTCCACCGCCAACCGTCCAGGGGTTCGCCGGGTCGGTGCTATCCAACTGGTAGAACACCAGCGGTTTCTGTTCCGCCTTCGCGACAGTCTCCTTGACAGCAGCTACACGGGCTTTCAGGTCTTCAACCAGGGCGTTGGCTTCATCCACATGACCAGTGACTTCGGCAATATCGAGAATTTTCTGGTACAGGTCTTCAAACGATTCGGGGTTTGACTGCCAGTACACGGTTAAACCCAGGTCTTTCAAAGTCTGCACCTGTTCGGTTGAAATGATTTCCGCGCCAACGACCAGGTCAGGTTCCATCGCCAGAATGGCTTCGGTAGGCAGTTCACCCCACAACGCGCCCACGCTGGGTACATCCAGCGCTGCTTCAGGGTATGTAGCCGCATCTTCGCGCCCAACCACCTGTTCGCCTGCGCCAATCGCAAAAAGAATCTCGGTAATGGAGGGTGAAAGTGAAACAATCGCCTGGGGATAACTTTCCAGTTCGACCACGCTGCCCAGGTCGTCCTCAACAGCGACACTTTCAACTTCCGGCTCAACGACCACTTCCTGGACAGGCGCTTCAACAGCCTGGGGACCACATGCGCTCAACAAGAGCATTCCAACGAGCAATAATAGTGCAAAACGTCTTAACGACATGGTTCTTCTCCATTGATTCATATAATTTATCCAAATCATCTGCCTTACCAGGCAGGTTTGAAATCATTTTTGTCCGATTTCAACAGCACAGTCAAACAAAAACCCCTGCCAGTGGCAGGGGAAAAAGGTTAACGGATTACTCTGTATCCATACGCCCACACCTCCCTTCCACGAGGTTCGTGTTGACTGGTTGGGGTGGTCGACCTGGCTTGACGAAGATGCTCGTCTTACAGTTACGGGATAGCGCCGGACTTGGTTCTCTTCAACCTCACCGGCTTCGCCTTTATGCCCTCCCATCCGGGGGAACGGGCGCCTCAACCGTTTATATATTCAATTAGAGGCAATTGTACACGAAAACGATAAAATTGTGGGATAACCCATATAATTTACAGTAAACCAATCATGATGACTTACTTCCTTACAGTTCTCCCCCTCCTATCCGTTCTTGGGCTGATGATTCTCCTGCGTTGGGGCGGTCAGCGAGCCGGACCTGCTGGTTGGCTGGCAGGTCTTATCATCGCTCTGCTCTTTTTTGGCTTGAATGGCTCGATCCTGTGGGTCTCTCAACTCAAAGGGCTTTTCCTTTCCCTGGTCGTGCTTGTCATCCTCTGGTCGGCATTGCTCCTCTACAACATCGTCGATCAAACCGGCGGTATTCGCGCCATTGCCCAGGGATTGGAACAGCGAGTGGGCGTGCGTGGGCTGCTGCTGATACTGCTGGCATGGGCGTTCAGCGGTTTACTGGAAGGGCTGGCAGGTTTTGGGCTGCCCATCGCCATTGTTGCACCAATGCTGGTCGGGTTGGGGGTGCCGGCTATCCAGGCGGTGGCGGCTGTTGCCGTTGGACACGCATGGTCGGTTACTTTTGGCGATATGTCGGTGATTTTTCAAACCCTGGCAGCCATTACGGGTCGCACAACAGATGAGCTGGCACCCATGTCAGCGCTCTTTCTGGGTCTTGCCTGTATCGCCTGCGGCTTAAGCACCGCACTCATTTTGAAACAAAGCAGGTTTATCCCGGTGATAATGCCCATTGGCGCCGTCATGGGTATTGTGCAGTACTTGCTTGCCATCACGCCGCTTCTCCCACTGGCTGCGCTGGCAGCCGGTCTTTCGGGTGTCCTGGCAGGCATACTGGCTGCCCGGCTGATGAAGCCTCCAGCACACAGTGAACACGAAAGATCTGTTTCGCCGCCGCCCAAAAAGCCGCTGATCGCTGGCTTGCTCAGCTATTTGTTTTTGACCCTCATCCTGGCAGTCCTCTTCCTCTCGCCCCAGTGGTACAGCTTTCTCGAAAAGTTCGCCTGGCAGGTGCAATTCCCTACAGTTGAAACATCCAGCGCGCTGCTCTTTGATCTACACCCGGAGGATGTTCTCACCCCGGCTGCGCCTGGCTCTGCCTACCGCCCGCTGGTACACCCGGGAACATATATTCTCCTCACTGCTTTATTGAGCGCGTTTGGGTTCTGGCGAAGCGGTTTACTCGGAAAAAATGAATTTGTAGACGCACTTCGCAAGACGTGGAGGTCAGCCGCCCCGGTCAGCGTGGGGATTATTTCCATGGTAGGTCTGTCTACGTTGATGGATCACTGCGGCATGACCTACCTGCTGGCACGCGGTTTGAGCGAGGGTCTGGGTGCGCTCTTCCCGCTGGTTTCCCCTCTGGTAGGGGTGCTGGGGGCATTTGCAACAGGCAGCAACAACAATTCCAACGTGCTCTTCGCCCCACTGCAAAACAACGCCGCACTGCTGCTCAACCTGGACCCGCGCCTGTTGCTGGCTGCCCAGACCGCCGGCGGCGCACTGGGCAGCATGATCGCACCGGCGAAGATCATCGTGGGTTGCAGCACAGCCGGTATTCAAGGACAGGATGGCGAAGTATTGCGCAAGACCCTCCCGCACTGCCTGGGCATCTGCCTGGGGCTGGGTCTATTGGCGCTCTTGCTTGGCTGAACCCCCCTAAAGATAAAAGAGGTCCAGGGGAACACCCTGATAAATTTTCCAGGTTTTATCTCACCAGCCATTAATCACGCCAGGTTTTGGTTGAAAGTCTTTTTGCAAAGAGGTTGAAAAAACAACCGATGACTTGAAGGTTTTCGCCAGAAAAACTCTACAGTTTGTAAAGAACACCTTTGGCGAATTTGTTAAAAGCCACATCTGAACAGATATAATAATAAAGAAACTGAACGGAAAATTGTTAAGAAAGGAATTTTAAATGACCAAGCTGATTGGCGTACTCACAGCAGGGGGAGACACACCGGGTTTAAATGCTGCCCTGCGCGGGTTAGGAAAATCGGCTCACGAAGCCCATGATATCCAACTGATCGGCTTCTATGATGGTTTTCGCGGCTTGATGCAGAACCGTTCACTGCGGATGGAAGAATCCACGCTTTCAGGCATTTTGACCATCGGAGGCACCATCCTGGGAACCAGCCGCGACAAGCCCAATAAAATGCCCGTGGGCGGTAAACTGGTCGATATGACCACCGCCATGCTCGACACCTACCGAAACCAGCACCTGGATGGTCTGGTTTGCATCGGCGGCGGTGGTACACAAAAAAGTGCTTTACGGCTGATGAAGAAAGGCATGAATATCATCACCATGCCCAAGACCATCGACAACGACATCGCCATGACCGATGTGACCTTTGGTTTTGATACCGCCCTGGGTGTTGCCACAGAAGCCATTGACCGGCTGCACAGCACTGCACACAGCCACCATCGAATTGTGGTGGTAGAAACGATGGGACACAATGCCGGCTGGCTCGCGCTGGGTGCCGGTATTGCCGGCGGTGCGGATGTGATTCTGCTCCCGGAAATCCCGTATGATGTAGATATCATCGCTGAAGCCATCTTGCGACGCAGCCGCGGCGGAAAACGCTTCAGTATCGTCGCAGTATCCGAAGGCGCGTTGAGCAAAGAGGATTTCCAGAAAGAGCAAATCGAAGCTCAGCAGCCGGTGCAAGAGGATGAAAAAGATGGGAACGGCGACTATTTCATGACCAGTAAAACCATACGCCTGGCGCGCAACCTGGAAAAGCTGACCGGGTTGGAATCGCGTGTGACTATTCTTGGTTACCTTCAGCGCGGCGGAGCACCCTCAGCCACTGACCGTCTGCTGGCTACCCGCCTGGGTACCGCGACAGCCAGTTTAATCGCCCAGAATGTGTACGGTGTGATGGTTGCAGCGCGCGGCGATGAAACCGTTCCGGTACCGTTGGAAGAAGTGGCGGGTAAACGCCGTATCGTGCCGCTGGACCATCCCTGGATCGACAGCGCACGGCGGGTCGGCACCTGCCTGGGTGATTAGACAACAAAGAACTCTTTTGGAGGTAAAAATGAATTATCGCTTTTTAGGAAATACTGGTGTAAAAGTTTCGGAGCTTTGTTTTGGAACCATGTCATTTGGCGGTGACGCCGATGAAGAGACCTCGGCAGCTATGTACCGCCGCTGTCGGGATGCCGGCATCAATTTCTTTGACTGCGCCGATGTCTATAACGGCGGGCGAGCGGAGGAAATCCTGGGAAAACTGATTGCCGGAAGCCGGGAAGAACTCGTCCTGACCACCAAAGTCTACTTCCCCACCGGGGCAGATGTGAACGCCCGCGGCGCTTCGCGCAAGCACATCATACACGCCGTTGAAGCCAGCCTGAAAAGACTGGGCGTCGATTACATCGATATCTATTTCATCCATCGCTTTGACGATTTCACCCCGCTGCCCGAAGTGCTGCGTGCATTGGATGACCTGGTGCGCCAGGGAAAAATTCTCTATCCGGCTGCCAGTAACTTCTCAGCCTGGCAAACAGCAAAAGCACTCGGCATCTCCGCCATGCAAAGCTGGGCACGCTTTGAATGCCTGCAGCCCATGTACAACCTGGTGAAGCGCCAGGCGGAGGTGGAAATTTTACCGCTGGCTCAATCCGAAAACCTTGCTGTAATCCCCTACAGCCCGCTGGGTGGCGGTCTGTTGACTGGAAAATACAGCCTGGGCAAACGCCCTGATACTGGTCGCCTGGTGGAAAACAAAATGTACATCACGCGTTATAACGCCGACTGGGTTTATGAGGTGGCTGGAAAATTCACCGAATTTGCCCAAAACCACGGCTTCGACCCCGCCAGCCTGGCAGTTGCCTGGGTGGGCAGCCATCCGGGTATCACCGCACCCATCATCGGCGCACGCAATCTCAAACAGCTCGAAGGCTCACTGGGTTCACTGAATATCCCCATCACGCCTGAGCTGCGCGCTGAAGTTTCTGCGCTCTCTCCCGAGCCACCCCCTGCCACAGACCGGAACGAGGAAAAAACGCAGTTCAATTTCGGCAGCCGATAAAAAGAGATCATACAGGGGAACGTAATGCCACAATTGCAGGTATTTGAACCCAATGTGATAGAGATTGAAACCGCAATAATCCTGGGTCTGTTATTAATTACGGGTATTGCATTACTGGTTACCAGGCTGCGTTTCCCTTTCACAGTTGCGCTGGTCTTTGCGGGCGTCTTGCTCTCTCTGGTACCCTCCATCCTGCCGTTGCAAATTGGCAGCGGCAGCGATTTTTTCAGCAGCGAGCTGATCCTGGCGCTGTTCGTTCCGCCGCTGGTCTTTGAGGGAGCGCTGCATATTGAATGGAGAAGGTTCAGAAAAAACCTGCCGATCATCCTCTTGATGGCGGTGGTGGGGGTTTTGTTGGGCACATTTATCGTTGCAGGTGTGATCATGAGCCTCGAGGAAGGTATCTACTCACTTGCCGAGCTTCTTCATATCGAAACCCTCGACGACCTGGTTTATATCCCCTTCACCGCAGCGGTTGCCTTTGGCGCCTTGATTTCTGCAACCGATCCCGTTGCAGTGATTGCATTCTTCCGCTCGTTGGGCGTGGGAAAACGCCTCTCCATTTTGATTGAAGGGGAAAGCTTGCTCAACGACGGAACTTCCATCGTCATTTTCAACATCGCTCTGGCGCTGGGCGGGGTTGGTGTTGTTTCCAATGGGCATCTCGGCACTGTTGAATTTAATCTCTTCCTTACCATCTGGGAGTTTATTAAAGTCTCGCTGGGTGGGATTCTCGTTGGTCTGTTGATAAGCCGGTTAGCTGGTGGATTGTTAAAAAACATCGAAAACCGCCTGATCGAAACAACCCTCACCATTCCAGTGGCATTTGGTGCGTACGTCCTGGCTGAACGCTTTCATTTCAGCGGTATATTGGCAGTGGTCGCAGCGGGGATCTACCTGGGCAACGCCATTCCTGCATACACCACCCCCACTACCAAGCTGGCATTATACAACTTTTGGGAGGTTTTATCCTTTATCATCACCTCGTTCATCTTTCTGATGATCGGTTGGATTGTTGATATCACCCACCTCATTTCGTTTCAGAACCTGGTGCTGGTGCTGGCAGCCGTTATCGCCATTTTGCTGTCGCGCTTTATTCTGGTTTACGGCTTTTCTGCTTTGACCAACCTGGGTATCACTCTGCTAAAAAGGCAAAAAAAAGCCGTTGTCATCGAAAAAATCCCGCGTCCCTACCAGCACATCATTTTTTGGGGTGGGCTGCGCGGTGCCATCAGCCTGGCGTTAGCTCTCAGCCTATCTCCAGACCAGTTCGGTCCTGGGGTGGGCAATCAACTGCGATTGATGACTTTTGGAGTGGTGCTCTTTACATTGGTGGTGCAGGGTACAACCATTGAAAGCATGATTAAACGCCTGGGGTTGGCACAAAAACCCCACGCACAGTATGAGAAGGAACGCGCAATCGGCAAATATTACACGGCGCTCGCTGCACAACAAGAAATCAACCGCCTGCACGATAGCGGCATCATCTCCGGGAGCCTGTGGGAAGCCATGCAAGAGGCACAGCAAATTGAGTTGAACCAGCAGGATGTTGCCGTGCGCAACCTGCTGCACCGCTACCCGGAGATGAATGTTGAGCTTGCTCTGCAGGCACGCTATTCGATACTGGATGCCGAACGCACAGCCCTGGCAGATGCGCTGCGCAGAGAAATCATCTCAGAAAAAATACAGGAAGAAATCCTGGAAGAACTGGATGCGCGCATTCATGCCTTAGAAACGATTGCTCGCCAGGAGGGGGTGATATCGCTGTTTGACAAGGATGTTTCCAACGGGGGTTCCGTATGAACTCTCAGGTTGTTTGCCTGGTGCGCAGCGGTGAGGCTGGGCGTGAAACCCAACAACAAGCCATCCATTACGCAAAAACGGCGGGGAAAGAACTGGTCTTTCTGCATATCATCGACCTGGCTTCCTATGAAATTGAGAACGAAGAACTCCGAGATTCTGTCCATCAAGAACTGACCTGGCTGGCACGGATTAATCTGAGCCAGGCACGTCAACGCGCTCAACGGCACGGCTTAAAAGCCAATATCGCAATTCGCAACGGCACTTTCTTCCAAACCGTAACTGAGTATGTGCGTGAAAACCCGGTAAACCGCTTATTTATCGGGCTTCCACGGGAAAGCCAGGACGAAGGTAAGCAAAGGCTTGAACGCGTTCAAGCTTTTGCCAGGCGGTTTACGGAGACGACCGGCGTTGAGGTGGTAATCGCATAATCTGATTTTCGGGGGTCATTCGCCCATAACAGGGCAGGAGGGTTCATTTGATGAAAAACGCTGAAAAGTCGTTTTGGGGAATCGGTTTCAGCAACCGAATAAATGAACTACCAAAAACGTTAATTAAGCGAGTGAAAGGATCAGTAAAGAGGTGAAGACTGCGCTGGAATGCGGTGAAACTGAACACGCACTCATTCAAAAAGCGCAGCAAGGCGATCAGAAAGCCTATAACTGCCTGGTGATGGTTTACCGAGAAGGAGTGCTGGGAATGGTTCTAAGGATATGCGGGGATGTGTCTCTGGCAGAGGATGTAGCTCAGGATGCGTTTTTACGAGCCTGGCAAAAACTGCATACCTTCAACTTGCACACCTCTTTTCGGAACTGGCTCTACCGCATTGCAGCCAATCGACTGTTGGATATTCTGCGCCGGGAACGGGATTTATCCGATATCGCTCAATTGACTTTGGCGGAACGCGACTCAAGCCCGGAACAGCAGTTCGTCCAAAACGAACGCGAAAAAGCCGTGCGCCAGGCGGTACTGTCGCTGCCACCCGCCAGCCGCAGTGTGCTCGTCTTGCGTGAGTATGAAAACCTCTCCTATCAGGAGATTTCCGACATTCTGCAGATTCCCGCCGGCACAGTCATGTCTCGTTTGAACTATGCTCGCAAAAAGCTCACAGAAATTTTGCAAGATTATCTGGAGACGATATGAACACACATATCAGCCGCCTCTTAAGCGCTTATAACGACCACGAGCTTACTCCCGAGCAGGTTCAGCAGGTTGAAAAACACCTGCGCGAGTGCGCTGCATGTCGCCAGGAACTGCATGAGCTACAGGCGCTTTCCAGCCTGCTGGCGCAAACCCGGTTGGAAGCACCATTAAGCGCTGCACAACGGGTTTTCCGGAATGTGGAACATCAAATTACTGTACACCCCCGGTCGAACTGGCACCATCTGCTGCACATCGTCTGGAAACTTCTCCCCTTCAGCCTGGCGGGCATGTGGGGTGTGATCCAGGCGATCTTCCTGGTGGTACTACTTGTTCAGTTCGCCCTGCAATCAGGGCTCTTCACCGACATTGCCTCGCTGCTGCCGCCGGCGGATACCCCGCTCTGGATCAAAGCCGCACAGATGCAAAGCGCGTCTGATCTCGAACAAATCGGTAGTTTTTTACTGCAAATCGTCAGCTTCAACTATCCATTATTGCAGGGCTCCTTGATCTATCTGCTGCTTCAATTTGGCATGGCAACCCTGTTCGCTGCCTGGCTGGCGGGTTGGTGGATATCAAAGAGCAGGGTATTTTCAAATTTACAGGTAATTTAACCCGGCTTACCGGGAGAAAGATAAGGAGAATAAAATGGATCATCTAAAAATACTCAAACGATCATGGCAAACCCTTTGGCGCTATCGCGCCCTGTGGGTCTTTGGCTTCATCCTTGCGCTGACGGCAGCCAACGGCGGAAGTTCCAGCAGTGGTAGCGGTTTTCAATACAACCTGAACCAATCGGACATCAACCGGTTTGGCAGGGAAATTGAAGGCAACCTGCCAAGAATTTTCCAGGGCGACCTCAATGCGTTCGGTAATGTTGTCGTTGCGCTCATCATCGCGCTCGTTTGCTTTTTTATCATCCTCGGGGTTGTTCTAACCATCCTGCGCTACCTCGCCAATACATCCCTGATCCGCATGGTGGATGATTATGAGAAGACCGAAGAATACTGCAGGGTCGGCGATGGGTTCCGGTTGGGCTGGTCGCGCATTTCCTGGCGCATTTTTCTAATCGACCTGGTCACTGGCATACCCCTGGCGATTGTATTCCTTTTGCTGATTGCCCTGGCGCTTTCACCACTGCTGCTCTGGTTGACAGATAGCCAGACAGGGGCAATTCTCGGAACGGTTGCAGCTATTGGGCTGTTTTTCCTGGCGATGCTGGTAATTATCGTGGTGAGCACCGTGATCAATGTGCTGCGACAGTACTTCCACCGGGTCTGCGCCCTGCAAGAGCTGGGCGTGTTCGCCAGCATCCGGGGTGGTTTCAACCTGGCGCGCCGCAACCTGGGAGACACGGCTTTGATGTGGCTGATTTTGCTCGGGATACAGATTGCGTTTGCCATTGTCAGCATATTCGCTGTTTTTCTACTGCTCATCCCGGCAGTTGTGTTGGGCGGTGGTGTGGCTCTCTTAGCGGCAGGGATTGGCTTGCTGATTAGACAGACTGCTGTGTTGTGGATTTTGGCAGCCTTGATCGGTTTCCCATTGTTTATT
>CAYRRA010000150.1:0-11026 GCA_964426355.1 uncultured Anaerolineaceae bacterium | reverse complement strand
TATGATTTTCTATTTGTTATCTGTGTATCTGCTCATTTTATGAATGTGATTCTTCAAGCAAAACGCGCTGCAAAATCATCTGTTTCTGTGTTGATAACAGGAGAAACAGGAACAGGAAAGGAAATCATAGCGAAGTTTATCCATCAGCAAGGACCGAGAGCCGGTAAACCATTTATCGCTGTTAATTGCGCCGCTATACAGCATACCGTGCTTGAGTCTGAGTTATTTGGATATGAAGCAGGAGCTTTTACTGGTGCAGATCGCCGAAAAATCGGATTCATGGAACTTGCCGACGAAGGAATTCTCTTCCTGGATGAGATATCCTCAATGCCGCCGGAAATTCAGGTGAAACTTTTACGCGCTCTGGAAGAAAGAGCTTTTTATCGTGTTGGGGGAACGAAACTGATCAAGGTAGATGTTCAACTGCTGGCGGCATCTAATCGCAACCTGAAGAAAATGATTGAAGAGGGTACGTTTCGGCAGGACCTCTATTATCGGTTAAAAGTGGTTGATGTTGAAATTCCCCCATTACGGGAACGTCCTGATGATATTCCCGAACTGGTGGGCTTTTTCATCCGAAAGTTCAATATGCAGATGGGTATGAATGTATTAGACATTTCCCCTTATGCGATGAAGGCGTTGAAGGAATATTCCTGGCCCGGAAACGTACGTGAACTGAGCAACGCGATTGAGCGGGCAATGCTGTTCTGCGATGAAGCAGTGATTGATTTGGCTCATCTTCCTTCAGATGTAATAAAAACTCATAAGTAGTACAACACGAAAAAATTGGCACACAAATTGCATCAAGCTTCCTGATAACCATCTTCAGGAGGTTTGTTTTATGGTTGCCATGACAATAAATGATGTACTGCTGACCATGACCGTTTTGATTTTCTTTGTTGGGATTGTTTCGCTTGGGGCTGGGATATTCATTCTCATCACACGCGTACTCAATGAGGACCTGCGTGTTTTGGCAAGTGAAACCAGCCAACTGGCTGAAAAAGGCTTGACAGATGAAATCACTGGTTTGATTGGGAATGCTTCTGTGCTGGTCGATTCGATGAACCAATTAATCAAAACAACAACCGGCATCGGATTGACATTGGTATTTGTGGGAATCTCATTGCTGGTCGTTGCCTATTATCTGTTACAGCAGATTTACTAGCCAATTACCAGGTGAGCTATGAACAAACACCTTCTTGAACATTTAACTCGCCAATTCCCAGATGAGGTATGCGGAATTCTCTGGGCTTTACGGAATAATTCGTTTGCCTGGGAATATCTAACAGATCACGACAACCTGAATGTCTTCATTCAAAGGAATGCTTCTGTTAATGAGTGGAAACCGGGTTGTATCGCGAAATGGGCTTATTCAATCGCTGAAAAATTGGATACAGAACCCTCCATCTCCGCGTACGACTTGTTTGAATTGCAAACTCTACCAAAGGATTTGGTGGAGATAGGGCGCGTTTGTGTTCAGTTGACTGGAAATCTTCCCGATTGTGGTTTGTCTGAAGTATTGCGTTCGGTGCGGAAAAAATTTGATTATTCAGATGGATCGTTTTTGCATGCCTGGCAGATGTTATTGGTTTGTTATTCATGCCTGGTTCACGACCCATTTGAAATGGCAGTTGGGCTGATACACATCAGCGAGGCGGAGTCCTTCCTGAAATTGTCCAGTCAGATATTATTGTCGAACTATTTTCTTCATGACGATCTTGAAGAACGGTTTATCCCTTTGTTATCTGAATGTTCTCTTGCTGCAAAGGCATATTTGTTGCGATACCTTTACCAAATCAAACCTGCACTTGTCAAGTCATTGTCTTTTTCTCTTCTCAAATCACGGGAATGGCAAAAGGCAACTACACTGGAAAAGGTGACGCATAAGGAATTATTTGGACTCCCGGTTTTACTTTTTCAGAATGAACTGGTGCAGTATACAGAGGACAATCTTACCCTGAAAGAAAACGCCCAGTCACTCCAAATAATGCTTTCCTTATGGAAGAAAGGCATCTGGCTGCAAATTACCGAAACCGGGCAACCGCTGACCGATGATGAAGATGGTGAAATTTGCTCAGCCAATCATATAGCATTGATGGATGAGATAGGAAACTTGCTCTTATCCCAGGATATTTCTCCGCAAAGACCATTTAACTGTGAAGGTTTGTTTCAGTATACGAATGAGATGAAGCAAGCATATTTAACTGAAGATACAGCGAAATGCCAGGAATTTGCTGAAAAAATCATAGTTATTCTGAGAGACATTTTACAAAAGTCCGATGGTGTGCCGACAGCGTTATTTGTGAAAGGTTTCGATTATTCACCTCTGGTTAGGGTTCTTCAGGATTGCGGCTTTACAAGTCATGCGCGCGAAGCATTGCAAATCCTGCTGGCGGTCAACCCGAACGATATCCGTTTGTTATTGGTGGAGGCAGAGATTAACCTGAGCACCGGGGAAGTACGAAAAGCGCTCGAAAGTCTGCAAATAGCCCATTTGCTTGACCAGGAAGATGGAAGAGTTACCCGGCAGTTGATTGAGATATATGTTGCCCAGGGTAACTTCTATGCTGCATATCAATTGTTCAAACCATTGATTGTAAGCGGGAATAAGCCTTCAACGAGTGAGCTAGAGGAAATTGCAGAACTTGCATTAGCAACGGGAGATTATGACCAGGCGTTAGCTTATTTGCGCGAGCTGACGAACGCCCACTCGGTTACCGGAAATATGTTCCGTATGCTGGGCGAGACTCTCATGATGCTGGATAGCGAAGAGGAAGCTATTGCGATATTAGAAAAAACGGTAGCAGTTGATGCAGAAAACCCGCTTAATTGGATTGCCCTGGCTGATGCTTATCGGAAAGTGGATGAAGAAGATTTAGCGATAGGGGTCCTTGAAAATGCCGCAGGTCAGTTACCGGGTTCAGCAACAATAAAAGCAGAACTGGCGAGAGAGTTATTCTCTCGAGATATGATTTCAATGGGTTTGCCCATTCTTGAGAGCGCAACACAACTTCATCCTGATACGAAAAATGCAGTCATTCAGGTGGGAAAATTACTCACCATGCTGGGTGATATATCTGGTGCCTTTGCTTATTATCAGAAAGCTTTAGAAACCGAATTTTTTGATGTCGAACTGGCAAAGATCATCGCTCATGCAGCCAATGAACAGGAAGAATTACCCACCGCTCGCAAGATGGTGGAGTACATTCTGAAAACCGTTGAACCCAATGAAGATGATTACCTGTTATTTTTCCAGGCATTTTTGGGCTTTGAGAGTTTGATTTTTTCTGAGGTTAAATTCGTTTCTCAAGAGCAATATGAATGTGTCGTTACATACCTGGTAGATGCTGAAAAGACTTTCCCTGAAAATCTACATTTCCAAATTTGGCGAGCAGAAGTATTAGCCCTCTCAGGAAAGTGGCAAGAATCTCAGGCGAAGTTTTCACACATCATTGAAAAGGATAATGGCACCTTTACGTTCCGTCTTAACGCCGGCTTAGGTTACACCGCCTTAAAATTGCGAGATTACAGCGCGGCTGTAGCTGCTTTTGAAGAATGCATACAGCAAAACCCGGGTTATCCGTCAAAAATGGATCAATTCCTTGCTGAAGCCTATCTCGCCACCGGTATAGGAAGTACAGCTTTTCAATACGCCGAAAAGTATGCTGGTAAAAACCCAGATGACCTTAACGCACTACTCTGGTACGGACAATTTTGCGAGGACCTGGGAAGGGAGCAACCTGGGATCAGAGCATTTCAACAGGCGCTTGAAATGCGACCAGATGATGTTTGCTTGAAACTCAAACTCGCAGAATTACATTTTTCAGTTAAAGAAGAGCACGATGCAATAAACCTGGTGAATGAACTGCGAACGATTGAATTTCCCGAAGTTAATTTTGCCTTTCGCGTAGTTAACTTACTGATCCAGTTGCACCAAACAACCGAAGCAGGTGAAATTCTTACCCGGTTATCAGTCGATGAAAGATTTGTGCCTGGCGAGGTGGATTTCTTGCTTTCTATTGTTCACCAGCAGACAGGTGATTTACTTAAAGCTTTTGAATTTATTCAATCCGCTATTGATGGGATGACGGATAATCATTACCTTTACTTCTTTCAATGCGATCTGCTCTATTTAATGGAAAAACCACTGGCTGCTTTGTCGTGCCTGGAATATGGACAACAGATGGCAGAAAAGAATGCG
This sequence comes from uncultured Anaerolineaceae bacterium, assembly GCA_964426355.1. Taxonomy (GTDB): domain Bacteria; phylum Chloroflexota; class Anaerolineae; order Anaerolineales; family Anaerolineaceae; genus JAJFTV01. The sequence goes on along the minus strand of CAYRRA010000150.1, from coordinate 6,825 downwards.
GGGAAGCTTGCAGATTTGAATAAGCATGCCCGAATGACTTTTTCGACTTTGCCTGTAGCCTGGTTTGAGAATATTGACAGGGGATACGGCTACCTTTCACGCAGGATTTTTTTGCAGTGGAAACTGGAGCGTTTTGAACAGGCTGCCACTGAATTGATTGAAACAAAAGCTGAATGGCAGAACGATCTGTTAATGCGTTATATTGCAGCGACGATATTTCTGGCGAATGGCGATTTTTCATTGGCAGAAGAATACTTCGCTTTGTCACACTATATTGAAATGGAGAGTTTGCATAATGCGTTCTCAGGTTCTTTTGTCCAACTCTGCTCACTTCTTGAACGAGAAAGCGAACTGTTGGGATCATTAGAAAATGTCGATATTGAAAGCACGGATAATTTTGAGGTTCTTGCTGTATGTGTGAAATACCAGGCGATATCAGGTAATTGGAAGACCGCAAAAGCTTTGTATCAAAGGGCGGTTTCTTATCAACAAGAGCGAAATAACGCGTTTAGACAGCCAAATGGATACACATTTGGTTTTGATATCGTTCATGAATTGCAAAAGACGAACTCAATTACTCTCTGGGAAGCAGAAATAAACCTGTTTAACTGGCAGGGAGTATTAACGGAACTTCAGAATGCTGACCTACAAAAACCAGTAAACCTGGCTGAACAATTTGCCCTGGCGAAAGCCGTGATACTTTGCAAAGAATGGGATTTATGCCTGGGTGAACTGGAGGTGATAACACACCGTCCGCCCCGAGATCTGGTCGATGAGACCGCTAAGGTGTTTGTTCAAACCACACTGGAGAAAATGAATGGAAAAATGCAAAGCAACGACCTCGAGAGATGGTTCCTGCGAGCACAACTGGCATTCAATTTGGATGAATTAAATAGCGATGAAATTTCCGCCCAATGGAAATGCATCGAAGATATCGAATACCTCGCCGGATACTTCAGACGGAATGGAGAGATGAGCCGAGCCTCGACCCTTGCTGAAAAATTGGGTAAATATTTTCCAAATACATGGCAACGAGCTTTATGCTTTCTGGGTGTGGACACCGAAAGAGGGATACAGCTTGCGCAAAAATCAGCCGCATCCGCATCAGAATATCCTTTAGTGCACGCAGCTTTTGCGAGACTGGCTGCTGCCAACGGAGAAACCCTGATTGCTTACCGCGCAATCAGCGAGGCTTTAAATATCTGGCATGATGAACCTGTATGGCATTATTCTGCTGCTCAACTTTCAAAAACCCTCTCAAATGATGACGATGTAACCTATCATCTGGAGACTGCTGTAAAAATTTCAGCAAACGCTGATTGGCTTTTGGAGTTAGCACAAAATTATATCCTTCAATCGAGGGCACAAGATGCTGTGCGCGTGCTTGAAGGTTCCCTTGTTCAGGAGATCAACAATCCGGACCTGCTCCAATGCTTAGGAGAAGCTTATTATTTGAGCAATGAGCCAGAAAAAGCATTTGAATGTGCTGATAAAGTGAAAGAAATGTCTCCTAATCTGGATACACCGCATTTACTTAGCGCAAAAATCAGTGCATCGATCAATCAGTTGGACGCAGCAATGGCGTATGCCCGAAGGGCATTTGAAATCAACCCGGATAATGAAACTACATTAATCTTTCTCAGTCAACTGCTGGAAAAGTCTGGGGACATCGAAAATGCATGTGAATTGTTGGAAAGTATGATTCTGGGTGGGAACGCGAGTCAAAAACTGATGTTCGAATATGTATCGAAGAAGAGTGCTTTGTATGGTCCCAAAAGCGTCCTGCCGATACTGGAAGGGCTTTATGAAAGCAACGAGGTAACGAATGATTTGTTAAGAGCCTTAGCGATAGCTTACATGGATGCGGGAATCATCCAAAGGGCAGAAAATATTGCAGTTGAGTTGATTAAACGAGAAGATTCCGATCCGGAAATGAAACTGCTTTTAGGCAAAATCAGCCGCATGAAAGGGCAGCTTGACCTGGCAGTTCATTATATCGTCGATGCAATCCATGAAAACCCTGACGATATACAGGCATACCTGGATTTGGCAGAAATTCACAAAGAGCGACGAGAGATTGGCGAAGCGTTGGCGGTATATAAACATGCGATTAGTTTGTTCCCTGATGATGCTCGACCCTACTATGAATCTGGGTTGCTGCTCCGCGAATCACACGATTATCCCGGCGCTGAAACTATGCTCAAGCGTGCAGCAGCCTTATCACCTGACGACATTATTATTCGCCGGCGATTGGGAGCAGTGGTTGCACTTAATCTTCTTACAAATGTTCAGGAGGAAAAGATAGTCGTATGAATAGCCTAACTTTGGATTTCATGTCAAAAGGGAAAATTCCACGTGATGAAATAAAACAATTGCTTTTTGCTTCAATTCAGGCTGAGGCGTTTTCCTTTTCCCGTAGATTAAGTGCATTATGGTTGGAAAAATACCCCGGCGATTTGGAAATGCAGTATATTCATGCGCGGGTACTGGCAAGCGAAGGGGAAACAGAGGAAGCGGTTAATGTATTATCACTAATATGCAATACTGACCCTGAATTTATTGAAGCACAAGAGTTCCTCCTGCGGTTATCACCTGAAAACACCACAAATTCCGCATTGGATGCCCTGGCATGCGTTTATGCAATGGGCAGGTCAGTGTATACGGATTTCCAAATTCCCGAATGGAGTTTCATATTTCGCACTGCATGGCAGGCGTACCTTGCAGGGCAATTGGAAAATGCAGAGCGGTTAATTACCCAGGTTCTTGTCCAAAAGCCCAATCTTACACTGGCAGCCATTCTTCATCAACGGATTGTACTGGCACGAGGTGATCAGATAGCTCATCAGCACTTGACCAGTATCTATCTTAATCGTTTTCCTGATTGCCTTAACTTCATCCTTCTTCATGCCGATCAATTGATGGAAAACGGGGCGGAAATGGAAGCAATCGAGCTTTTGCATGATTGTGTCGCTAGAGATTCGATTGGAATTGTTGCAACGAGAATTTGGGGTGATCATCACCGTTATCAATCATTATGGGTAGAGCACTTGGAAGCTGATTTTAATCTGCCAATACCAGTTGAAGTGAGCTCTTTTCTCGGGTTGAATAATTTACCTGAGGGAGAGAGGGTCAGCACTGGGAAGCGATTCCCCAAAGAAGGTCCTCCCGAGTTGTTTGTGGATCATTTTTCTCATGAAACGGAAAGCGAAGAAGGTGGCGTAAGTCGAACTCAACGCGTTTCCATTTTTGACAATGTTCATAGTGATAACGAAACAATTGCCATGGTGGACGAGATTTTCGAGAAAATGTCAAAAAAGCTGAAACAACCTGATTTGAAGCGAACCGATGGTCGTTATCCTGTTTATGTCATTCTTTCTTTGAAAAAGAAAATCACAGAGAAATACGGCAGACAGACATTTTTAGTGCTGGATACCGAAATGAGGCAGCTTTCCAGTACCGTGAAAAGCAAAATGGGTTGGGACTCCGTTGTGTTTTATCCTGATGATTCAGCCAATATGGTGAGCTATGGATTAGCGGTTGTAGAGGGTGATGTGGCGGATCCTTGGAAGATTAAAAAAGCATTGGTCGATTTGGATCAAGCGCTGGCAAAAAAAGGAGAAATGATTGGAGCGCTATTGATTGTCGGTGGTCCTGACATTGTTCCCTATCATCGGTTACCCAACCCAACCGATGACATGGACGATGCCGTTGCATCTGATAACCCGTATGGGGCGATGGATGGAAACTACTTTGTCCAGGAATGGTCTGTCGGGCGTATGACCGGCGATCGCGGGAATGATGCAGGTTTATTGCTCAGCCAAATCCGAGCCGCTATATCCCGACACCAAACGAAACAGGAAGCCCAATCGATCTGGCAGCGCATTTTGAACCTGATGCAAATTTTTCAATCGTCCATTAGAACCATGACGAAAAAAAGTGGAAAAGGCGGTAGCGCATTCGGTTATAGCGCAGCTATCTGGCAAAATGCCTCTCAAGCAGCATTTCGTACGATTGGCAACGGGCAAAAGTTGTTCATTTCTCCACCTGAAAAATCAGGTAGTATTCATCCAGGAAAACTGACTACAGCGAAATTTAATTATTTCAATCTTCATGGATTGGATGATAGCCCTGAGTGGTATGGGCAACGGATCCCCGGCGATACTGAAAGCCAGTCGGATTATCCTGTTGCGTTGAGCCCTGCTGAATTGTCTAAGAATGGAGCTGCGCCCGAAATCGTGTTTAGTGAAGCTTGTTATGGTGCACTTATTGAAGGAAAATTGGAAAACGAATCTATTGCATTAAAGTATTTGGGGTTGGGAACGTCCGTTTTTATTGGGTCAACCTGTATTTCATACGGTTCTATTGATACGCCGTTGATAGGCGCTGATTTGCTGGCTAATCTTTTCTGGAAGAATTTGTTGAATAGTACAACCGTGGGAGAGGCTTTTTCAAAAGCAAAGCTGGAATTGGCGAAAGAAATGGACAAACGGCAAGGGTTTTTGGACGGAGAAGACCAAAAAACTTTGCTTTCATTTATCCTGTTGGGCGATCCTTTGACCAGTGTGAATGTGGTTGGTGTAACCAACAAGAGGATTATGAAGCGATTGCCCGTGCCCAGTGTTGCCTATCTTTCGGATAATGAAGACCTGGCAAGTCAAAACGCCAGAGTCTCTCCTGGGATACTGCATGAGGTGAAAAGAATAGCGGAGGTCTATCTGCCTGGTTTGGAAGAGGTTGATATTCATGTTTGTCCTCAAGACCTGGTTTCGACAGTTGGGTTTGATAATCAAGCAGATAACCAGGTAAACCCCAGGCGTAAAAGTGTCAGAAAGAGCGCAAGCGGACATTATGTCGTCACTGTGAGCAAAGCGGTTCCTGTATCGAAAAAGATACACCATCACTATATGCGGGCAAGGATCGGAAGCGATGGAACGGTTGAAAAAGTAACTGTATCACGGTAGTCCGAATGACTAATCCTCCATCGGTGTTTTTGCCAATGGGGGATTTTTATTTTCCCTCGATATTTTGATAAATCGGTATATAATAATTCATCTTAATCAAATCTTTGAGTTAACTTTTGGAGTTTTCTAATGAAAACAGGTTTGAGCGGTTCCGAAATTCGAAAAACATTTATTGATTTTTTTGTATCAAAAGGGCATACTTTTGTACCTTCTGCTTCATTGGTACCTGGCGAGGATCAGACATTGCTATTTACCAATGCTGGGATGGTGCAGTTTAAAGAGATTTTTCTCGGCACTGACCGCCGCTCTTACACACGAGCTGTAAATTCTCAAAAATGTATGCGAGTAGCTGGAAAACACAACGATTTAGATGATGTGGGACGTGATGATACCCATCATACTTTTTTCGAGATGTTGGGTAATTGGTCTTTTGGAGATTATTACAAGAAAGAAGCTATTTCCTGGGCTTGGGAATTACTGACTGAGGTGTGGCAAATTGAACCAGGTAAACTATGGGTAACCTGCTTTAAAGACGAGAAAGGTCAAATTCCTACTGATGAAGAAGCCTTTGAATACTGGAAAAGCCAGCCCGGTATCATCCCTTCGCATATCCTTTTCAGCGGAAGGAAAGATAACCTTTGGGAGATGGCTGAAACGGGTCCCTGTGGTCCGTGCAGTGAAATTCATTTTGATTTGGGACCTGACCGGTGTGATAAAAAGCATGTTGAAGGGCATGTTTGTTCAGTCAATGGAGACTGCCGCAGGTTTCTTGAGATTTGGAATCTAGTTTTTATCCAATACAATCGGTCAAGCGAAACTGATTTTGAACCTCTTCCACAAAAACACGTGGATACCGGAATGGGGTTTGAAAGAATTGTTTCGATTTTGCAGCAGAAAACTTCCAACTACCGCACTGATTTATTCATGCCCATATTGCAGGGAATACAGAAAATGACCGGTCACACGGATGACGAAATGGATAAAGATATCACTCCGTATCGCGTGATTGCAGATCATATTCGTTCTGCGGTTTTTTTGATTGCGGACGGTGTCAATCCAGGAAACATCGGCAGAAACTATGTTTGCCGGATGATTATCCGTAGGGCAGCCTTATTTGGAAGCAAAATCGGGTTGGTGGAGCCTTTCCTGTACACACTTGCTGATATTGTGGTGAATCGTTTTGGCGATGCTTACCCTGAATTGGTGAAGAACCGTGAGATTATTATTGATCAGATTCTGCGTGAAGAAAAAAGATTTAGCCGTACCGTTGAAGTGGGTCTTTCCCATCTTTCTGAGCTGCTGGCTCAGCTAAAAACGCAAAACGAAACAGAATTGACCGGTCAAGATGCTTTTGAGCTGTATGCCACGCACGGGCTTCCTCTTGAAATCACGCGCGATATCTCCAGAGAAAATGGATTTGATGTAGATGTAAATGGTTTTCGAAAGGCTATGGAAAATCACAGGTTGATTTCAGCAGCGGGTAAAACTTTTGGCAGTATGGGGGGAGATCAGGCAGAGTTTTTCTCCTTGATTTTGGATCGGCTGATTGATGCTGGCAAGCTTGAGAAAGCCGGAGTGAAATACGACCCCTATTCACAAATGTCCACCAGAGTTGAATTGCTGGCGTTGGTACAGGATGGAGAGGAGAAAAATTTTGTTAAAGACGGTCAGCAAGTTACATTGATCATCTCTGATACACCTTTCTATATCGAATCTGGTGGACAGGTGGCTGATCAAGGTTTTGTTGTGGCTGAGAACGAAGATTGGGTTATTCAAATCGAAACATCGCATCGACCTGCGGCTGGCGTGATATTGCTTTCGGGGCATGTAAAAAGCGGCACGCCGAAGGTGGGTGATCGCGCAC
>CAYRRA010000149.1:0-11185 GCA_964426355.1 uncultured Anaerolineaceae bacterium | reverse complement strand
CTCATATTTCACCTCGACCAAGAGTGCACCGGTAAAGGAAGTCATTGAATCTACCGATACCGGTGCTGCGACCACTATTCTTTCCGGGCTTTCCCTGGGTATGGAATCCAGTGTTTGGGCATTGGTGATTATCGCAATTTCATTCTTCTTCTCCCTTTTGCTTTATCAAAGTGCTCCTGATCCGGTATATGTGTTATACGCCGTAGCTATGATCGGTATTGGGATGCTCAGCCACACCGGCAACAACGTTGCGATGGATTCCTACGGTCCCATTTCGGACAACGCAAATGGGATTGGCGAGCTTTCTTGGCATGGTATCGATGATGATGAAACGAGAAAAGCCCGTCAAATTATGGCTGACCTGGATGCAGTTGGAAACACAACAAAAGCGATTACAAAAGGGATTGCAATTGCTTCTGCGGTTATCGCTGCTGTCAGTCTTTTTGCTTCTTATATCACCGATGTGGGTCGTGTATTGGAACAACTTTCGATGCCAAAGATGGAATCCATTCGTGTTTCAGATACCACAGTATTCATTGGTTTCCTTCTCGGCGGTGCGTTACCGTGGCTGTTCAGTTCATTATCTATTCGTGCAGTATCTCGTGCTGCCAGTATGGTTGTGAGCGAAGTGCGTAAGCAATTCAAAATTCCTGGTATCTTGGAAGGAACGGTAAAACCGGATTATGCACGCGTTGTGGGTATCACTACGAAATCGGCACAAAAGGAACTGCTCCCACTGGCTACCATTTCAGTGGTTATGCCCTTGATCGTCGGTTTGATCTTTGGGGTTGAATCTTTAGGCGGGTTCCTGGCTGGTGTTATCTTGAGCGGTCAGTTGCTTGCTGTGTTTATGTCCAATGCAGGTGGTGCCTGGGATAACGCTAAGAAAGGTATCGAGGATGAACCCCGTGATTTGGCTGCCAATACCGGAAAGGGTTCTGAGAGGCACAAAGCGGGTGTGGTTGGTGATACCGTTGGCGATCCATTGAAAGATACCGCAGGGCCAGCATTGAACCCTATGATTAAAGTCGTCAATATGGTCAGCCTGATTGCTGCCCCGGTGATCGTTAAATACCAGGACCTCGGAATCGGTGGTTGGATCGTTGTTGCTTTGCTCTTTGGCGGAATGGTTTGGGCAATTGGGCAGAGCAAGAAACCGGTACCCAGACTGGATTAGTTTTTAAATAAACCTCGTTACCAATGTAATAATTCCTGGTAACAAAATTGTCTAAATATCAAAAAAGTTTGGGCTCCTATTAAGGAGGAGCTCAAGCTTTTTTCTATGACCATTCAGAATGTTTTTATTAAGCTAACGTATCCTGTTTTGATATCCTCGACTTCAGGAACAATCTTAATTTTGAACGAAATTTTTGATTGTTTGAATATGATCAGGCTGTACCTGTGTTAACCTGTTATCTTGCTGGCGGCAAGTTGGAAATCCTCAGGATATGGAGCAGAGAGGGTCATGTTTTCATGGGTAGCTGGATGTGCTAATGAAATTGAAAAAGCATGAAGTGCCAAACGCGTGATGGGGAGCGTTGATGTTTGTGGTTCTATTTCTTTACTGGCATAAAGCTCATCACGGAGGATAGATAATCCAATATGTCGAAGGTGGGCTCTAATTTGGTGACGATAACCGCTGAAAGGTTGCGCACTGATTAATGCGCCTGCGGAGGTAGCAGCAATTAACGAAAAATTCGTTTTGGCTGGTTTTCCCAATAATTCATTGCTGACAGTCCTGTGTTTTCGATCCCCGTTTATGAGTAGGGGTGCCTCCACCCAAATTTCATTCCATTCAGGAATTCGATTGATTAGGGCATGATAAACCTTCTTGATGCATCGCTCTTCAAATTGTTTAGAAAGCTGCCGGTGTGCATCCGCATTTTTTGCGAAAATGATAATTCCGCTGGTTTCTTTATCCAGGCGATGCACCGTGTAAATTTGTTCGTATTTTGCTTTTAGCAAACCTTTCAGGTCGGGTAATTCTTTGTTATACCCATCCTCGATGGTTAAGAGACCGGATGGCTTGCTGATTGCTACCAGGTCTTGATCTTCCCACAAGATCATTGAACTGACAGAAAAATCTTGCATTGCCAAGGAAGGTTTTACTGCAAATTATGGACAGGTTTATTATGAAATGGCAAGTGTATCACCAAAAAACGAGATCCCAAATGCACCGGGACCACCGTGAACGAGGATCGCTGCAGGAAGATCGTAGATGGGAATATCGGTCTGTCCGGAAATTTCTTTCAGTTTATCGACCAATTGCATAGCTTCTTCAATTTCCCCTCCGTGCATCACGCTTAGATGTGCATTTTCTCCTTTAGAACAGTTTTCCTGAGTCAGTTGAATAAGGTAATTGATGGCTTTCTTTTGAGTCCTCTGGCTGCCAGCCGGTTCAATTTTACCATTTTGAAGTTGAAGGATGGGTTTTACCTGTAAGACACTGCCAAGAAAAGCCTGTGCTCCGCCAATACGCCCTCCCTTGTAAAGATATTCTAAAGTAGCCACCATGAAATAAAGCCTTTGTCGCGATGCCATCTCTTTTAGCTTGATTTCGATTTGGTCTGGCTGGTCTCCTTCAGCAGCCCATTTTATCGCCTGCCTGACCAGGGAACCTAACCCAGCTCCAAGAGTCTGGGTATCCACAATGCGGATATCTACCCCGTGAAAATCTTTCGCCGCAATGACTGCGCTCCGATATGTTCCACTCAATTCATTGGTTGGACAAATGATGAATGGTGTATCGCCATCGGCAATAATTTGTTCCAGTATTGGCGTATATAAAGCTGGCGCAGGCGCGGCTGTTTTGGGGAGCTCTTTTGATTTCTTTAACTTATCAAGAAATGTTTTAGTATCGATTTCTGTATCATCTCTATAACTCTCTTCACCAAAGATGATGATCTGTGGTAATAGAGGTATGCCTAATGATTTTGCTTCTTGTACTGTAATACAAGAAAGTGTATCTGCGATTATCCTGACCATTATTAACTCCATAGACCTTGCGAAAATGACATGCTTGATATGGGTTTACTAAATTAACGATAACCTTGGCGAAATCGATTCGCCGAGATAGATTTTTTTGATGATATCCGCCAATAGTGGCGCGACCGACAAAACTTCGATTTTTGGCGAGAGTTTTTCTGGTGGAATTGGAATTGTGTTGGTCACAATCAGTTTCCCTATTCGATCGTCATTTTCCAAAATTTCAATGGCGGAAGGCAACAAGATGGGGTGCGTGATTGCAAAGTAAGCTTTTCCTTTAGCTCCTTTGTCATAGAGTGCGTCAATTTGCCTCAGTATACTTCCACTGGCAATCATATCATCAATAATGATTGGGGTTCGATTCTCAATATCTCCGACCACGTGAGTAGTCTTGGTATCCTGAAAACTGGTACGGCGTTTATGCATTACGACCAGGGGGAGATTAAGGATTTCAGCGTACTTTCCCGCCATCGCTGCGCGTCCTACATCAGGGCTTACAATCGCCGCATTTGAAAATTCAGGTTTTCTGAAGTATTCGGAAAGAACAGATATGGCGCTGACGGGGTCTACTGGGATTGTAAAGAAACCTTGAATAGCTTTATTATGAATGTCAACGTATAGTACCCGGCGTGCCCCCATCGTTTCAATGAGGCTGGCAACCACACGTGCACTAATTGCCTCTCGTCCCTTTGCCATGCGTTCCTGTCTTGAGTAAGGGTAATAAGGAATCACCACATTGATTGTATGTACACTAGCCCGTCGAAATGCATCTATATAGAGCAGTAACTCCATGAAATTGTCATTCACAGGCACGCTGCAGGGTTGGATAATGAAGATGTCTTGACCGCGCACGACTTCGTCTATCATTACATGGATTTCGCTGTCGGGTAAGTTTACGGTCGTGGCTTTACCGAGTGAAGCATTGAGTATAGATGCGATTTCCAATGCCAACTTCGGATGGGCTGAACCTGAAAAGATACGTAATGGATGCTCGATCATTATTCCGCCTTGATGGTCTTCATACCACATCTGAAGCAACCGGCAAACCACCAGCAGATTTTGCTGAACGAACGGCGTTGTTGATGGCTAATGCGGTTACGCTGGCGGCAAAAGCGCCAACCAGGTTAATATCTGCCCTTTTTTTATTAGTAGCCAGCGAGAAAATGGTGTCACCGTCCAACATTGTGTGGGCTGGACGAATTGTTTTTGCGATTCCATCTTGAGCCATCTGGGCAATTTTGTTGATTTCCTCTTTGTTGCATTTTGCATTGGTCGCCACAACGCCAATGACGGTATTCTGCATCGACATGAATTTCAGAATCCCTGAACCAATCCAGGTGCGCATTGTTTCGAGTGTATCGGCGAAGTAAGATTCAGTACCTACTTTAATCCCAGCGATTTGTTGTGAACGGGTTCCTGCAATGATTTTGCCGGTCTGGTGGTCAAGCACATCACCAAAGGCATTAACCGCGAACAGTGCACCGACAAACAGCCCGGGTTGAATCTCTATGGAGGCAGTCCCGATACCCGATTTCATGGCACTGCGGATGCCAAACAGATTCCCTACTTTGGCACCTGTACCTGCGCCAACGTTTCCTTGAATGACATTGGGGCTGGTCGCGTTGATGCATGCCTGGTACCCCATTTCTTTGTCCGGGCGTATCGATGATTGACCCATATCCAGGTCATAGAGGACAGCCGCTGGAACAATGGGTACCTTTGCCACACCGGTGTTATAACCAATACCTTTCTCAACCAGGAACTGCATCACTCCTGCAGCCGCATCCAAGCCAAAGGCTGAACCACCGGTGAGTAAGATTGCGTTGATTTCATTGACCAGGTGCATGGGTCGAAGTAAATCTGTTTCGCGTGTTCCCGGAGCACCGCCACGTTGGTCAACACCGCCAACCGTTCCAGGTGGACAGAGTATAACGGTGCAGCCTGTCAATGCATCTTCGTTTTGGGCATGCCCGACCGATAACCCCGGTACATCCGTGATCGTATGATGATGTTTTTTCATGTTTGCGAATTCTATCAGAGACGATTACCGCAGTTGGGGCAGATTTTTTCGTTATAAATGACAACGAAACCGCATTTTGGGCAGGTTGTTGGTTGCACACTGCCTAACGGAGCACCACAGGCGATACAATGTGCTGAACCAATGGGGTTCGGCGTCAGGCAGTACTCGCATACCAGTTTCCTGAGCCGTTCGGAAAGTGCATGCCCGGTTCCTATTGATCGGGCTGACTGGTCAATGACTTCCCAAACTTCTTCAGAGATTTGCAGTGATTCGATGTCCTGGGCTATGTCATCAATCCGGTCAATCAAGCTGAAAGGGTTGCGGATGGCACGGATCGCTGTTGAACCAAGGCTGGCAGCAATGCCTAACCAGGCTTGTTTGCCAATTTGTACGGACACGCCGTCCTCAACCTTCCGAATTGTGACACTTAATGCAGTTTGCCCGCCAGAGCTGCGAAAATCGTTTGTCGCGATTTGAACAATCACCTGCTCACTACTTCCGATTTGCTGAGTGCGGTAATTGCCTCGATTAAAATGGGCAACAATTGCCTGGGCAATATCTTTAGGCTTTATTTCACCATGATAAATTTTCTCACTCATACAATATATTATAATCAATTATCATCATTGAGTTGATGCCTTTCCAGTACATTGGAGGTGAAAAGAAGTTTCTTCATACAGATGTAACTTGAAAGGCTGAATAGACCGGAGTGTTAATGCGGAAAATATGCTTATTTGGTTTTTTTATGTTATTGACCTTGAGTGTAGGGGCGTTTCTTTTCTCCCCTTCTAGCGTCACGGCAAGTCATTCGATGCAACAGCCTACGGTGCAACTGCCTACAGTAACGGGTACACCTGCCGGACCGGTTGTGACTGTTCGTTCGGATCAAGAACAATTCATTAATGTTCGTTCTGGTCCGGGGATTTTTTATGATAAGATCGGAGTCCTTCTCGCCGGTCAGCAAGCGCCCGCAAAGGGGCGTTCCAGCGGTGGTGATTGGATTCTTGTCGAGTATCCTGGTGTTGCAGGTGGTGTAGCGTGGGTTTATGCCCCTTTCGTGAATCTTACGCCGGGAGAATTACCCATTGTTGAACCCCCTCCAACACCAACACCTTTGGTCACCTCTACCATCGATCCTACACTGGCAGCGCAATTTGTGGTCACATCTGCCCCAACTCGTCTCCCGACTTTTACCGAGCCTGCACCGCTTGTAATAACCACTTACGAAGCAGCCAATACACAAAACGCAGTGGGAAATATCCCAATGGGTTTACTCATCATCATTTTTGCTTCTTTGGGAATCCTGATTGCCCTGTTCGCCATTTCACAAGGGCGTTAGTCTATCCATTTACGCAAACGATGACGATTATATAAATGAGCAACCCGATTAACTCTGAACTATGTTAAAATCACGCAATGTCTATTAAAATAGTTGCCCAAAACCGTAAGGCAAATTTTCAATACTTTCTGCTGGAACGCTTTGAGGCTGGCTTGGAACTGCGCGGTACCGAGATAAAATCCATCCGGATGGGAAAGGTCAGCATTGAAGAGGCTTTTGTGCGTGTAGATGGAAGGCAGGCATGGCTTGTTGATTCGCATGTTGCGATATATGAGGAAGCCAGTCGGTTTAATCATGACCCGAAACGCGAACGACGGCTACTTTTGCATAAAAAGGAAATCCATACCTTATGGGATGCAGTACGACAGAAAGGGGTGACCATCATTCCGACAAAACTCTATCTGAAAGATGGCATCGCAAAGGTAGAAATTGCAATTGCAAAGGGAAAAAAGCTTTACGACAAGCGTTCTGCGATTGCTGAACGGGAGATGCAACGAGAATTAGAGCGCCACAGGATTCGCTAGAAAATGATAAAACACAATTGGCTTGCCTTTTTGATCATATTGTTGATATCCATTGTTTGGCTCCGCCTGGTCAACCTGTTGGCGCATAAAGGGTTGATAACCTCTAGATTAAGTCGAAAAGTGATCCATATCGGAACCGGTCCTATCTTTGTCGTGTGCTGGTTGTTGTTCAATGATGCACCTTCTTCGCGTTATCTTGCTGCAATTATCCCACTTGCCATCACTTTGCAATTTGCCTTGATTGGGCTAAGGGTGATTAAAGATCCATCCTCAGTCGAAGCCATGTCGCGAAGTGGTGATCCCAGAGAAATCCTGCGCGGACCGCTATTTTATGGAATTGTTTTTGTAATCATCACCATTTTTTTCTGGAAGAATCACATTGGGATTATTGCGCTGATGATGATGTGCGGCGGTGATGGTCTGGCTGATTTGATTGGTAAGCAATATGGAAAAATGAAACTCCCCTGGTCAAAGAAAAAGACCATTATTGGATCGCTTGCTGTTTTGGTGGGCGGATTTTTCCTATCCTTAATAGTTTTATGGATTTATTCTCTCGCAGGTGCATTATCCGGTCCACTGAATTCACATTTCAAACCACTGCTGATCATTTCATTAGTCGCTTGCCTGGTGGAATCTCTGCCAGTTTCTGATATTGATAATGTCACAGTACCAACAGCCTCGATTATTGCTGGTTATCTACTGTATTTATGACCAGGAATTACGAACAGCCAATACTCTCTTTATTAGACCGGAAAAAGTCATGTGTGAAAACGAAAAAAACCATGTAACCCTCATTCTGGTTTAATCAACGCGTCTTGACATTTCTCGATAATCAGATTATCTTGTTTCAATATAAAGAAAAGACATTATGCTATGATCATAAATCGGCGTAAATTTCTGAAATACAGTTTAATAGGATTAGGTACCACCGCCTTCCGACCATGGCGTTTTCTGAAAGATTTGTCTGAAGAATGGCAAGATGCGGAAAAGCTGGGTCGCAACTGTGCCGGCGGCATGATTAATATGCGGTCCAAACCCACAGTCAATAGCGATATTGTGCAGCCCTTATATGAGGATGCGATTGTCGTTTGGCTAAGAGAAGTGATTGGTGAGGCACCTCCTGGCGTATTCAACCGCCGCTGGGTTGAAACCCCTGAAGGGTATTTGCATTTGCCGAATATCCAGCCTGTGTATTACCAACCAAATGAGCCATTACAATCTTTACCGATGACTGCTGAAGGACCGGGGATGTGGGCAGAAGTAACCGTCCCTTATGTTGCCATTGATTTGCGGGGGGTTGTACCTTGTTCTTATTGGTTAAGAGAAATACAACATCCTCGTTTGTATTACAGCCAGATTTTATGGATTGACGGAATTGACACCGATAGCCAGGGGCAAATTGTGTACCGGGTAAATGAGAAGTATGGCAATTGCGGTGATATTCTCTGGTGTGATGCAAGAGCTTTTCGACCTATCACCGAAGATGAGATATCCCCAATCCATCCCGAAGTGGAAGATAAACGAATTGTTGTGGATTTAAACCATCAGACGTTATCTTGTTATGAAGGCAGTCGTGAAGTTTATTTCTGCCGCGTTTCGACTGGAGCAAAATTTGATTATCTGGGTAATCCAGTAGATGAATGGTCAACACCCCTTGGAGCTCATCTTCCCTGGAGAAAAACAATCTCCATTCACATGGGTGGGGGTTCAACTGGTGCAGGGTATGACACAGCTGGTATTGGCTGGTCCATTTTATTTGACCCCAATGGGGCTGCAATTCACTCGACTTTTTGGCACAATGATTTTGGCATTCAACGCTCACATGGATGTGTTAACTCCCGTCCCGAAGATGCGAAATGGATATTCCGTTGGTCTGCACCTCAGGTTTCTTATTCCCCAGGTGATATCATCCTGTCCGGTCCTGGTGGAACAGTGATTGATGTGGTAGAAGCCTGAAATGCGAGCGAGGTCTTTGGGATGACGGTTACGGTTTGGTTAGCATTTATTGCTGGTTTAGCCTCATTCCTTTCTCCTTGTGTTTTGTCACTTGTCCCGGTCTATGTAGGATATTTAACTGGTCGGACCGCTTCTGTTTCCCAGTCTGAGACTAAACCATCCAGGTGGGGTGCTTTTTGGCATGGGATGGCATTTGTTATCGGTTTCACTGTGGTTTTTGTTTTATTGGGTCTTACAATTTCCGTAATTGGCAGTCTACTTTATAGCGCACGTGATTGGCTTGCAAAAATCGGTGGTGTTGTTGTAATCTTTTTCGGTTTACACATGACGGGACTGTTGAGAATCCCTTTTCTAGAGTTTGATTTACGACCACGTTCAAAAATTGATGAAAAGAGAAGCCTAATTTCTTCTTTTCTGCTGGGTGTATTCTTTTCTGCTGGTTGGTCGCCTTGTGTGGGTCCGGTATTAGGAACAATTTTGTTGCTTGCCATGAATGAAGGATCCATCGCTTCGGGTTTCTTCTTGTTGGTATTCTACTCGGTGGGAATGGCGATTCCCTTCCTGATCGCCGCAGTAAGCATCAGTTGGGTTGCTCCAGCCATTATTCGTTATCGAAAGGTAATGCGATATGTGGAGATCGGTATGGGAGTGATTTTGATTGTAGTTGGTATTTTTTTGTTCTTGGGTACGTTTGAAACATTGGCTCGTTTTGGGTCCTTTTTTGACATCGGGTTGTAATTGTATTGGATAACTGAGGAAAATAATTTATGCTGACCGTGACACTTTACAAAAAAGACCAGTGTGCTCAGTGCGATGAAGCCAGAGAAATATTAAAACAATTAGAACCATTGATACCCCATCGTGTGGTGGAAATCAATGTTGAAATGGACTCTTCGCTAAAAGAAAGAATTGGCAATCGCGTACCGGTGATACAAACAGGACCTTATATTCTGAAATGGCCCTTTACACAACAAGAGGTACGTGTTTCTTTGAGTGCGGCGCGTGATCGACGGACGCACCTGGAAGAGAGCGGCGATAAGCAATTCGCCCGACGTATCCGTCGCGGACATTCTATTTCGCGAACGGATCGGTTTTCCTACTGGCTTTCATTAAATTACATGTGGATTATCAGTTTTCTGCTGTTGCTATATGTCGGGTTGCCTGTATTGGCTCCTGTTATCATGCATTTCAACTTACCCGGTCCTGCAAATGTGATTTATTCGATGTACAAGCCATTGTGTCATCAATTGGGTTTCCGCTCAGTCTTTTTATTTGGGGAACAAGCTTTTTACCCTCGGGAACTGGCTGGCATTGAGGGATTGAAAACTTACGAGGAAGTTACCAGTCAGGTTGAAATTGATGTATTGGCAGCGCGAAATTTCATCGGTAATGAAGCAATGGGTTACAAAATTGCATTCTGCCAACGAGATTTAGCAATATACGGGGCGATGTTTATTTTTAGCCTGGTGTTCATCATCAGTAAAAGGAGGATAAAGTCGATCCCCTGGTATGTTTGGATTATCTTAGGGCTGATCCCCATTGGATTCGATGGCGTTTCTCAACTTCCCAGTGTAGCGGCAGAAATATTACCTTCATGGCTTCCAATTCGAGAATCTGTACCCGCTTTACGATTTCTCACTGGTGGGTTGTTTGGTCTGACGACCGCATGGTATTTGTTCCCGATGATTGAGGAGACCATGCAAGAGACTGCCCGTGTGCTTGCAAGGAAATTTAGTATCGTTGAACAGCTCGATGAGTCCAATAAGATAGTGGAGACAAATGGAACTTCACACCGTTGACGGGGTATCCTATTTTGCCTTTAACAATTTCCAGGCTCTTAATATTCCCCATGGGATTTTCACCCGGCATGGCGGCGTTAGTCCTTTTCCATGGAAAAGCATGAACCTGGGCGGCAATAATGGAGATTTCCGGGCGAATGTAATAGAAAATCGAAAAAGGATATTTAGCGCGCTCGACCGCCAGGTAGAAACCTTGTATGATGTGTGGCAGGTTCACAGCACGCGTGTTTTATGTGTCGAGGAACCGCGTCCACTGGAATCAGAACCAGAAAAAGCGGATGCTATTCTTACCAATCGACCAGAGATAACCCTGTTTATGCGGTTTGCTGACTGTGTTCCTGTTTTTGTTTACGATCCATGCCAGAAGGTGATTGGTATGATCCATGCCGGCTGGCAGGGTACTGTTCAGAAAATTACTTGGCGAACGATAGAAAAAATGGTGCGCGTTTACGGCTGCCTTCCCAAGAATATTATTGCGGGTATTGGTCCTTCAATTTGCTTAAAGCACCATACGATAGCGTTACCTACCATATAGTCTACTACGGTATCTATAGTCAGCTGC
>CAYRRA010000148.1:0-11243 GCA_964426355.1 uncultured Anaerolineaceae bacterium | reverse complement strand
TACATTACAATTGAGATATTCCAAACCTTTACCAGCACCAAAGGAGAAATCCCATGAAAATTCTCATTCTAGGCGGTACCCGTTTTCTTGGCAGAGCAGCCGTTGAAGCCGCTCTGGAGCGCGGGCATGAGATCACCCTCTTCAACCGCGGTCAATCCCACCCTGACCTGTTTCCCGATGTTGAAAACATTTCCGGCGACCGGGATTCAGACCTCTCGCCGTTGAAGAACCGAAAGTGGGACGCAGTCATCGACACCTGCGGATACGTCCCGCGCCTGGTACGCAAATCGGCGGAGGCACTGGCAGATTCGGTTGACCACTACACCTTCATTTCCACAATTTCGGTGTATGCTGATTCCCACAAAATCGGCACCGTCGAAGAAGATGAAGTAGGCAAACTCACCGATGAGACGGTTGAGGAAATCACCGGCGAAAGTTACGGTCCTCTCAAAGCCTTGTGCGAACAAGCCGTAGAAGAAGTGATGCCCGGACGCGTTCTGACCATCCGCCCAGGGTTGATTGTTGGACGGTACGACCCGACCGACCGCTTTACCTACTGGCCCCTGCGCGTGGCACGCGGAGGCGAAGTACTTGCGCCCGACAGCCCGGATTACAAAATCCAGGTCATCGATGTGCGCGACCTGGTGGAGTGGAATCTGCGGCTGGTCGAAGCCGGCGTGACCGGCATATTCAACGGCACCGGTCCAGAAAAGCCCTTCACCCTGGGCGAACTGCTCCATACCAGCCGGGAAGTCAGCGGCAGCGATGCAACCTTTACCTATGTCCCCGAAGGTTTTCTGCTGGAAAAAGAAGTTGCCCCCTGGATGGAACTGCCTATGTGGATCCCCAGCAATATGGATGAACTGGGTCAGGGTTTGATGCAGGTTAACGTTGAAAAATCTGTTGCATCCGGTCTCACCTTCCGCCCATTGAAAGATACTGTGCAGGATACGCTTGAATTTGTGAAAACATTACCCGCCGACCACACATGGCGCGCTGGTCTTAGCGCTGAAAAAGAAAGCGCTGTTCTTAAAGCCTGGAAGGAAAAACAGAACTGAAAACCGAACCCGTTTCACCTGAGCTTTACCATATCACTACCCCTGCCGAATGGCATGCAGCGCAGGCAGCCGATTGTTACTCAACCGGCTCGCTTGCCACCGAAGGGTTCATCCATTGTTCATATCGGCATCAGGTGCTGGGGTCGGTGATGAAGCATTTCAAAGGCAAAACCGGGCTGGCTGTGCTGTGCATCGCCGCAAACCGACTGCAATCTGAGCTGCGTGTTGAGCGCGGCGCAGACAGCACGCAGGATTTCCCTCACATCTACGGACCCATCAACCTGGATGCCGTAACACGTGTGATTGATTTTGACCCGGCGCAGCCCGGTGAATTTGCCTGACCTTTCTCCATCGTACATGAACAAGGCTGCCCGCCCCATCCAATCGCAAGTCATCCTCCTGGCGGGTGTGCGCACTATCCTGAACACTGCAAACCGCATGGTGTACCCTTTCCTGGCGGTTTTTGCGCGCGGTCTGGGCATCGATATCGCCAGCATCTCGCTGGTGATGTCGGCGCGTTCATTTATCGCCATGCTCAATCCTTTTCTTGCGCCTACCATCGAAAAACGCGGTCGTAAAACCGGCATGTTGCTGGCTGCTGGTCTCTTCACTCTGGCAAACGCAGCTCTTTTTTTGCGCCCAACCTTTGGTGTTTTCTTTGCCAGCCAATGCATCAGCTATCTCAGTCTTTACCTGTTCTTCTCCAGCGTACACGCCTATGTTGGCGACCAGGTACCATACGCAGTGCGTGGACGCAGCAGCGCCATTCTGGAGTTCTCCTGGTCGTTAAGTTACATCATCGGTGTTCCACTGGCAGGTTTTCTCATCGAACGTGCCGGCTGGCAGGCAGCCTATCCGCTTTTTGCTGTGCTCGGCTTGATTTCTTTCTGCCTGATTGCCCGCATTATTCCACGTCCCGATGAAACCCAGAACAACCACATCAACCTGGTTTCTGGGTTGAGGCAAATCCTCAAAAGCCCAGCCACCATCGCCGGGTTGATTTTCAGCATTCTCTTTCATGTTGGAAACGAAACAGTCAACCTGGTCTTTGGCGTCTGGATGGAAGATTCTTTCGGGTTGAAAATTGCAGCATTGGGCGGTGCAGCACTGGTGATTGGTCTTGCTGACCTCACCGGAGAGACTTTTAGCGCTCTGTGGGTAGACCGGTTGGGCAAGAAACGAGCCGTTGCAATTGGCGTTACGCTCAACCTGCTCAGTGCACTCTCATTACCTTTTTTGAGTACAACCGTCTGGAGCGCTTTGATCGGGCTTTTCATTTACTTTCTTTCCTTTGAATTCGTGATTGTCTGCTTTCTACCGGTGATGTCAGAGGTACTGCCCCAGGCACGCGCTACTGTGCTTTCTTACGAAGTAGCCGCACATGCTGCCGGACGCGGTTTAGGTGCACTGCTGGCATCGGCGTTGTTTACGCTTGGCTTTACTGCCAATGCCCTCGCCAGCGCTGCCCTCAGCCTGGCAGCATTGATCCTCTTGAGCCGGGTGCACGTAGCAGCGGAAAAAGGCAACTGATCTCTCTCAAAACAACACCCCTTTCCTGACCGACATCAGCTATAATGGCTGCATCTAAAAAAACGATTGAAAGGATCATAGCCTCATGCTCATTCATTCTGCTTCGCAACTGCTCACACTGGCTGGCGGTGTGCAGCGTGGAAAGAAACTTGGCAGCCTGGGGATCATCCCGAATGGTGCTGTGCTGCTCTACGGCGAGAAAATCGTTGAAACCGGCGCAACATCTGAATTGCTGAGAAAATATCCTCATGAACCGCGCCTGGATGCCTGTGGACGGGTAGTTATGCCCGGGTTGGTCGACCCGCACACCCACCTGGTTTGGGCAGGCGAACGCGCAGCAGAGTTTGAGATGAAGCTTCAAGGCAAGAGTTATCTTGAAATCCTGGCAGCCGGCGGGGGGATACTTTCCACCGTGCAGCAAACACGCAGCGCCAGCCTGGAAGAAATGACCGCACAAACCCGCAAACGTGCACTCAACATGCTTCGACAGGGTACGACCACTGCCGAAGTTAAGACCGGCTATGGTCTTGAAACGGATGCCGAATTACGCCAACTTGAGGTCATCCTGCATCTCAATTCGCAGTGCCCGTTGGAACTGATACCCACCTTCTTGGGAGCACATGCAATCCCCCCTGAATATAAAGAGGATCCCGATGGTTTCACGGCACTGGTCAGCGAGGAAATGCTTCCCGCCGTATTGCGCTGGTGGCAGCAACATGCCAGCTCACATCCGTTGCCGTTTGTGGATGTTTTCTGCGAGACCGGAGCATTCACCCTGGCACAGTCGCGCCGCATCCTGGAAAAGGCGAAACTACTTGGCTTCCCGTTAAAGATTCACGCCGATGAGTTTGACAACCTGGGCGGCGCCAGCCTGGCAGCCGAACTGGGCGCCGTCTCTGCCGACCACCTGGTGAAGACCTCTGCCGCGGATATTACCGCCCTGGCTGCCACCGACACCGTGGCTGTAGCGCTACCTTGCACACCGTTCGGGCTGGCGGAACAGGAATATACCCCGGCGCGCGCCATCCTGGATGCGGGCGGTATCCTGGCAATTGCTTCCGACATTAACCCCGGCGTTGCCTGGGGGGAGAGCATGCAGTTTGTCATTGCGCTCGCCTGCCGATATTTACGCATCACACCCGCACAAGCCATCGCGGCAGCCACCATTAACGCGGCGGCAGCCATTGACTGTGCAGACCGGTTGGGATCCATCGAAGCCGGCAAGCAAGCCGATCTGCTCATCCTGACGGAAAGCGACTACCGCCACCTGGGTTACCGCTTTGCAACCAACCTGGTGGACACCGTCATCAAGAAAGGCTGGCTGGTTGTGCGCAACCAGGCTCTAACCTGAGATGATCACGCTCCACCAGGCACGCCAATGGTACACCTCTACGGACGGAGTGCATGACTTTGACCATGTACAGCGCGTCTATCACATGGCAACCCGCATTGCATTGGCAGAAAATGCAGATCTCGAAATTGTGCAAACGGCTGCTCTGCTACACGATGTAGCCGACAGTGAAGCCGGCACTGCGGCGAGAGAAAATCATCATATTGCCTCGGCAGAATTTGCCGTCGAAGTACTGCAAAAAGAGAGCTGGCAACCGGAGCGGATTGCTGCTGTGCAGCACTGCATCCGCGCCCACCGCTTCCGTGCCCGGGATGAACGCCCTGAAACCCTCGAAGCGCGCGTTCTTTTCGATGCCGACAAGCTGGACGTGCTGGGAGCTGTGGGTGTGGCGCGCACTGTGGGGTATGCAGTGCAAGCCGGGCAGCCGGTTTATGCCGAACCCTCGCAGCAGTTTATTCAAACCGGCAAAAAAGAACCCGGCGAACCGCACAGTGCTTACCATGAATACCTCTTTAAACTGGTGCGAATCAAAGACCTGCTCTTTACCGGGACCGCCCACCAGGTTGCAGAAGAACGTTCCAGATACCTGGATGAGTATTTTCGGCGGTTGATTGCAGAAACCAACGGTGAATGTTAAACACAGGAGAATCTGCGTTTTTTGCAAAACCATATAGCAGAATCTTGCAACCGGCTTTTAATCCAGCTACAATATCTTTATGAAAGATTTCAATAAACCGATCCTGCTGGTTGAAGACACACCCAATGTGCGCGATTTTCTCGAGGTCACCCTTAAATTTAAGGGGTACAGGGTAATCAGCGCACCGAACGGTGAAGAGGCTCTTGAAAGAATCGCCGAGGAACGACCTGCCCTGGTGATTACCGACATCCTCATGCCCAAGCTGGATGGTTTTGCCCTGGTGCAAAGGCTGCGCACCGGCGCAGACACCTACGATATCCCCATCATCATCATTTCTGCCACGTACATTACCCCTGAGGACCGTGAATTTGCCTATCAGTTGGGCATTGCGCGCTTTATCGAAAAACCTATCGACGTGGAGAACTTCCTGCTCACCGTTGCCGAGGTGCTGACAGAGGACAGAACCGTCGCAAACCAACCACTCAGCCGGGAAGCATTCCTGCAAGGGTATCGTTCCCGTCTGGAGACCAAGTTGCGCTATAAAAATACGCAAATTGCGCGCATTGAGCGGTTGCTTCCCGCACTGCCCGAAAGCCAGAAACCCGCCTTCCAGGCTATGCTGGATTTATCATTGCGCGACCGGGATGAGATCCAAAAAGAATTAGCCAGCACCAACCAGCCCAATCAGTCCTGAAACCTGTACAGGGAGACTTTCCCACAAAACCGCGCATGGGCTTCTTAACCGAAAAACCGGAGCGCATTCTTGAACCACGCCCCGGCATTGATTTCACCGGTTCTCAAACTCCGGTGGTTTTTTACTCCAATATTTCATATTCCCAGGTGATTTCTGCAACACCACGCAGGGTAGCTGAAACCGAGCAGTACTTTTGCTCCGAGAGTTCAATTGCCTGGGCGACATCTTTGTCAGTCAGGTCTTTACCTTTTAAGATGTACTTTAAGTGAATCTTTCGAAACGTCCAGGGAGGATCTTGATCCTGTACCGATTCTGCGCGCACTTCAAGGCTCTCAAGGGGTTTGCGTTTCTTCTCTAGAATGTTAACGACGTCCACCGAGGTGCAGGCGCACAACGCCACCACCATCAGTTCAGAGGGTTTCATCCCGGTGCCGGCTTTTGTAGTTGAAAGCACGACCGAATGTTGGGTTGAGTCTATACCCACAAATTGATCGTCGCCAATCCAGCGGACGGTAGTTGTTCCCATGTGAATACTCCTTTGTTGTTGACCGGGGATAGTCAGGAAATTTTCCCCAACATACCAATTAAATCTGCCATGACCTTTTCCTGGTCACGCACGTCCTGTGTTTGAGGAGAATACAGACAGTCGCGCGCCTGTTCTTGCAAAAAATGGATCATCGCGCCATGCACCGCAGAACGAATCGATGCAAGCTGCTGTACGATTTCTTCGCACTGGCGTTCCTCATCCAGCATCTTTTGAACGCCACGCACCTGTCCTTCAATGCGCCTCAAGCGATTTTGCAAATTACTTCGGGTTTCCGGGTTTTGTAATTTCATGTTATTCTAACTGTCACGCAGCCGCAGCTTCAACTGGCTCAGGTGAACCTGCCACCCGATCCGCAACTGCTGCCGGATGAAGACGTTCCACTGCCTTTCGTCGCAAAAGTGGAGACCTGTTTTTGGGTGGCTTTGCTCTTGCATTGCGGGCATTCGGGCAGCTTATTGCTCTCAGAAAAAGCAACCATCTTTTCAAATAGATGACCACATTCCTGACAGCGGTATTCATACAATGGCATAAGACATCCTCATAAAGATGATATAGTATAGGGGAGTATACCATTAATGACAGGATTGTCAAGAAAAAATCTTGCACGCATTGCATTGAACGTATGTTCATGTTATAATAATTAGCACAAATGGTCGATTAATTGGAAAGGAGAAGCAGGTATGCCTAGAAAAAGCGCCGGACTGGGTGAACGCCACCGCAAGATAATGGAATTTCTTTCCCTGTTTCAGGATGACAACGGCTACTCGCCTTCCATCCGAGAAATTGGGGAATATATTGGCGTGAATTCCACCTCATTGGTGGATTACTATCTTCGCCAATTGGTCGAGCAGGGTTACATCGAGCGCGACCAGCACATCTCGCGCAGCATCCGTATTCTGCAGCCGCTGGAGGAAATCGGAAAGAAAGCCAAAGAAGCGGTGCGCAAAGTTGCAGAAGCAATGGACGTATTTTCCATCCCTGTTTTGGGGCGCATTGTCGCCAGTGCACCGATACCGATTCCCGGCTCTGACGTGGCTTACTTCGACCCCGAGACCACCATCGAAATTGCCCGTAGCTTGCTGCCTGCGCGAGAAAACGTTGAAGACCTATTTGCCCTTGAAGTTCAAGGCGATTCGATGATCGATGCCATGGTTAATGACGGCGATATCGTCATTATGAAACACGCACAGGAAGCCCGCAACGGTGAGATGGTCGCCGTCTGGTTAAATGACAATGACGAAACCACGCTTAAATACTTCTATCGCGAAAAGAACCGCATCCGTTTGCAACCCGCCAACCCCACCATGGACCCGATCTATGTAGACAATCCTTCCCAGGTCAGCATCCGGGGCAAGGTGGTCATGGTGATCCGCCAGGTGAAATCAGTGGTATAAGCTCCCCCGTTGCGCAACAGGATACAGAACAATAACAGGTTTAACAACAAATCATTAAAAAAGATCAAGAGGCTGTCATAAAAACAGCCTCCTGTCATTTCTCCATCTTTCAAAGAAAAGAGATTACGCTACAACAACTTCTGCGCCGGCTTCAACCAGTTTCTTCTTGGCATCTTCGGCAGCTTCTTTGCTGACGGCGGTGAGAACTTTGGAATCAGCGGTTTCTGCCATGTTTTTGGCTTCGACCAAGCCCAGGTTCGTGAGCTGGCGGATGACTTTGATGGTCTCAATTTTCTTCGGACCAGCATTCTTGAGAACGACATCAAATTCAGTCTTCTCTTCCACTTCTTCCGCTGCTGCTGCAACAGGGGCAGCCATCATGGCAGCGACCGGGGCAGCCGCAGAAACGCCCCATTTTTCTTCCAATGCTTTCACCAACTCGGAAGCTTCCAACACGGAAAGCTCGCTCAACAAATCAACCAACTTTGCAATATCAGCCATTTCAAAAAACTCCTTCAAATGTTTAAAATATTCTTATTAAATGTTTTCTCACTCGCAGGTCACGGCAGATCAAGCCGGGACGCTTTCTTTGTCCGAGTAAGCTTTGATTACAGCAGCCACCTGGCGTGCCGGTTCTGCAACCGTGCGTACCAGTTTGCTGGCGGGCGCCAGAATGGTACCAAGCAGCGTGGCACGCATCACAGGCAATGGCGGCAGGTCAGCTAAGGCTTTCACCTGGCTAGCCGAGATAGGCTGTCCGGCGAGATAACCACTCTTGACCTTAAAGACCTCTTCCTTGGTTTCTTTGACCACATCCTGGATGATTTTTGCCAGTGCGGGTGCATCTTCAAATGCGAATGCGCAAAGGGTTGAACCTTCCGGCTGAATGACACCCTTGTAGTCAGCTTGTTTAAGAGCCAGCATCAGCAGTGTGTTTTTGGTCACATGCAGTTCACCACCTGCCTCACGGGCTTTGGCGCGGAAGCTATCGATGGTTTTCATGCTCATCTTCTTATAATCAAGAAAAACCACCGCACGGCTGTTGCGCAGCCACTCCTCATACTGAGCGACAATTTTTTGTTTTTCTTCTTTTGAAAAAGCCAAAGGACTTTCACCTCCTTTCTTAAGATATAAAAAGTCTTTGCCTTGTTCAGCCAGGCAAAGACTTCCGTTCCCTACATCTTGAGAGGGATGTTTATCTCGGTAAGTCCTCACCTGGGCTGGAAATTATTATGCCTTTTCGGCTCCGGCTGTCATGGGTGAAGGCAGCAGTTCTTTTTATTACAGGATAACTATTTTACCGCATTTACTCCTGAACTTCAATTCCCTGGGAAAGCAAAAGGTCCACTTTAATCCCAGGACCCATGGTGGAAGCCATGGTAATCTTACGAATGTAAGAACCTTTTGCTCCTGATGGCTTCGCTTTACGAATCGCGTTCATCAAGGCAGCGAAGTTTTCGTACAATTTTTTCTCATCGAATGAAACCTTGCCAATCGGAACATGCAAATTGGCGGTTTTATCGAGGCGGAATTCCACACGACCCGCTTTTGCCTCATTGATGACGCGCGGCAGGTCTTCAGCAGGGACAACCGTTCCAGCTTTGGGGTTTGGCATCAAACCACGCGGACCCAACACACGTCCCAACCGACCAGCTTTACCCATCATATCCGGTGTTGAAATGGCAACATCGAAATCGGTAAAACCACCCTGGATTTTCTGGATCCATTCATCGGTATCGGCAACGTAATCCGC
The DNA here is from genome assembly GCA_964426355.1 of uncultured Anaerolineaceae bacterium. GTDB lineage: Bacteria > Chloroflexota > Anaerolineae > Anaerolineales > Anaerolineaceae > JAJFTV01. The sequence goes on along the minus strand of CAYRRA010000148.1, from coordinate 2,279 downwards.
ACCGGCTTCCTGCGCGATGGTTGCGCCTTCGCCTTGTGCAAAAACCAACACACGCACCGTTTTACCCAAACCGTGCGGCAGAACCACCACGTCACGCACCTGCTGATCCGCCTGGCGCGGGTCCAAACCCATGCGCAGATGAACTTCGACGGTGCCGTCAAAACTGGTAGTTGAAGTCTCTTTCACGAGGGCAATTGCCTCGCGCGGTTCATAATTTTTTCCACGCTCAACTTTTGCGCGGGCTTCTTGATATTTCTTTCCGTGTTTTGGCATTTTATCTCCTTTGTGGTCCTGGCGGGCTTCATAAAAAACCCTCCCACATAACCTGATTAATCTTCGACGACGGTGATTCCCATGTTACGGGCAGTACCTTCGATTTGCCGCATGGCGCCTTCGATGTTGATGGCGTTCATGTCTTTCATTTTGATCTCAGCAATTTCTCTAACCTGAGAACGTGTCACCTTACCAACCTTGGTGCGATTGGGCTCGTTTGAACCTCTTTCGATACCGGCTGCTTTGCACAGCAGCACGGCTGCTGGCGGGGACTTCAAAATAAAGGTGAATGAGCCATCGGTGTAAATGGTGATGTCTGCAGGGATAATATCGCCAACACGATTCGATGTTCGGGCGTTGTACTCCTTGCAAAATGCCATGATGTTGATCCCATGACCAGCCAATGCCGGACCAATCGGCGGCGCCGGGTTGGCTTTACCAGCAGGGATCTGCAAACGGACTGTTGCTTTAAATTTCTTTGCCACTTTTATCTCCTTTGTGGTGCTAACGGGTCAGGATAACCCTCCCACCAAAATAAAACAGGATTTCACTATGATTTTTCGACCTGTAAAAAGTCTAACTCAACTGGCGTTTCACGCCCGAAGAAGTTGACCATCACTCGCACTTTTGTGCGCTCCATATCAATCTCAGCGACTGTTCCGCGGAAATCATGGAATGGTCCATCAACGATACGAACACGCTCACCCACACGGAAGGTCACCTTGATATGCGGGGCATCGGCTTCCATGCGCTTAAGAATTTGAGAAACTTCCTCGGGGCGCAGCGGGGTGGGGTCATTGCCCATTCCCACGAAACCAGTAACGCCTGGCGTATTCCGCACCACATACCAGGACTCTTCCGTTAATACCATATTCACCAGGACGTAGCCTGGGAACACATGGCGCTCAACCACACGCCTCTTGCCTTCTTTGACTTCAATTTCTTCCTGGGTAGGAATGACCACGTCAAAGATTTTATCTTTCACGCCCATTGTGTCGATCCGCTGTTCCAGGTTGTAACGGACTTTGTTCTCATATCCTGAATAACAGTGAATCACATACCACGCGCGCTGGTCATCGTCGCTTTCTTTTGTTTCTTGTTTGAGTGAAGAAGTATCCAAAGCATCCTCATCGGAGCCAGAGGCATCCTGAGAGAGCATAGGAACATCAGCGGAACCAGAAGCAGGTGTCTCTGCGGTTTCCTGAGGTTCTTCGGGTATTAAATCGTCTTCTCGCTCAAAATCTTCTTGCATATTCATGACGAATCCTTCATATCGTATAGCAGCAAGCCTAAACGCAAAATTAAGCGTAAAGAATTCCAATCAGCTTAGAGAAAATCCAATCGAAAGCACCCAGCAGAAAGCTCATCGCCACCATGACCACAATCACGATCCTGGTAAGCCGCCATGCTTCTTTGGGCGTGGGCCAGTTAACTTTACGCAGCTCGCCAATTGTCTCGCGCCAAAGTCTTGCAATGGCGTTGGGTTTGCGTTTTTTAACAGGTGCTGCTTTGATCTTGCCCTTTTCTTTTTCCTTTTCTGTCATTTCTCTATTCCTCTTTTACGGCTAAAACGCCGCCTCTCCGGACGGCGTTGCCATCATAATAGTCTGAGGCAGGCCAGGCAGGAGTTGAACCCACAACCCCCGGTTTTGGAGACCGGTGCTCTGCCAATTGAGCTACTGGCCTATGTGAAGTTATGGGGTACTTTACCTGCAATACCCCATAACTGAATCATACCGTTTATTTCGTCTCGCGGTGCAGCGTATGCTTTCGGCAGCGTGAGCAGTATTTTTTGATTTCCATACGCCCCGGGTCGTTGCGGCGGTTTTTCTCAGATGTGTAATTTCGTTCTTTACACTCAGAACAAGCCAGTGTTATGACCGGGCGGATGTCTTTTTTCTTCGAAGCCATTCTTTCACCTTACTAATAATCGCTATTGAAGTCGATTATGCTATGATTTCAGTGATAACACCAGCGCCGACGGTCAGACCGCCTTCGCGGATAGC
>CAYRRA010000147.1:0-11323 GCA_964426355.1 uncultured Anaerolineaceae bacterium | reverse complement strand
ATAACCGGGTGAAGAGCGGCTTGTTTACCATGAATGACCTGGATATGCTGACCTCTTTCGCCAACCATGCAGCAGTGGCGATTGAAAATGCTCACCTGTTTGCTTCGGTGCGGCAAACCCTTGCAGAAGTGACAGAGTTGAAGAATTTGATGGATAACGTGTTTTCTTCCATTGCAAGCGGCGTCCTCACTGCAAATACTCAGGAACAAATCACCTTGTGTAACCGGGCAGCCGAGACAATCCTCGGCAAGACCTCAAACAACATGCTTGGGCAAAACTTAAAACAAGCCATTTCATCTTTTTCGTTTTTACTTGCACCTCATTTTGAAAAAGTGCTCGAGACAGATGAAGAGGTGACCGGTCTGGAAGGCAGCACAATTTTGCCTGGACGAGGAAAAGTGGACTTGCGGTTCAATTTGTCTCCGTTGAAAGATTTTCAACAGAGCACACAAGGGGTCGCCATTGTAGTGGAGGATTTGACAGACCAGAAACGGCTGGAATCTCAACGCAGGTTGTTCAGCCGCATGGTATCGCCGGCGGTGATTGATCAGATCGACCCGGAGCGTATTCAGCTTGGCGGGGTTCGCTCGAACATCACGATTCTGTTTGCTGATATCCGTGGTTTCACAAGTTTAAGTGAACGGATCCCCCCAGAGGAATTGGTACGTTTGTTAAACATTTACCTGCGGACGGCGGTTGATGCGATTTTGAGCTACGGCGGAACCATCGATAAGTTTTTGGGGGATGCAGTGATGGCATGGTTTAACGCACCGCTCCCGCAGCCCGATCATGAAATGCGGGCGATCCAGGCAGCGCTATCGATCCGCTCCACATTGCACACCATGCAGGAGAACAATCCAGAGGGGTATGGTCTCGATTTTGGAATGGGTGTGCACTGTGGTGAAGCGATTTTGGGGTTGATCGGTACCGAGCAGCGATTGGAGTACACTGCGATTGGAGATGCTGTCAATACCGCAAAGCGGATCCAGGAACACAGCGAACCGGGACAGATTTTAATCAGTGAGGCTGTTCACGAAAAGGTAGGCAAATCGTTTGATATTGAACCCTGTGAAGCGATCAAGGCTAAGGGCAAAAAAGAACTGATCCAAATCTATCAGGTCATTGGTTCGCGATAAGGAACCTGTCTTGCAAAAAGTCAGATTGCCTTAACAGAACCACGTAATTTCTCCAGCCGTGCTTCTGCCAACCCGGAAAGTACCTCCATTGAATAGAATGCCCCGGTTCCTTCAATACTGATGGATGTTGAGATGTTTCCCCGTAGCGCAGATTCAAGAGGGTCGTATGTATTGTGGTAGCCAGCCAGAAAACCTCCGCAAAATGCATCACCGCAACCTGTTGTATCCATAACTCTTGCAGGATAGGCAGGAATTATCCATCTTTTTTTTGAATAACAATCGTATAGATATTGACCCTGATTACCCCTTTTGATAACAATGATTTCCAAGCCATAATCAGCAAGAGCTTCCACCATTTCCCAAATATTCTCAAGGCGTCCCTTAAAAAGACCAAGCACCTTTTCTTCTGCGACCTGGAGGATGTTGACTTTATGCAGCAGTTGAGGGAGAGTTTCCCGCGAGGTTGTTTTGAGAATGGAATCGTCGAGGTCGAGCGAGATGGTGTTGATATATCCCTGCAAATATGCCAATAGCATTAACTGGATATCCGGTTCTAGAGGGCAAATGTGAATCGTTTTGGCGTCCAGGTAATCGGAGGGGATTTTGTTGAGGTTAAATGGAGTGGCGCTTCCTGCTTTATCGCGTGTTTTCTGTGCGACTGGGGTATACCCCAAAAGGGCTTTGGGGATGGGTATCCCCAGTTGGGCAAATTGTGAAATGGGATTGACAGTTTCGTAGCGCTTATTTTCCAGGTAAAAGACGAAAGAGCGTAAATCGATGGATTTCTGGTGGATATCAATTCCACGTGTGTCGAACCCATACTCTTCCAAACGCGCCAGCCATTCTTGCGGAAAATCTTCACCCACTGCCCCGACCAAACCCAAACCTGTATCCCATAAACTAAAACCCGCAGCCGCGTATGGAAGGCTGCCGCCCGGGATATCAAAATACGTCTTACCCCCCGATGTGATGATGAAGTCTCTCTGCAAAGTACCCGCAAAAAGATAACGGATGAGATGGAAACCGCTTGGGGACGAAATGGTCATGCGTTCACGAAAACACCTGAACTAATTCTGGCGTAATTAAAAGACAGGATGCACTCAGATGTGTGTTATTTTGTTTTAGTCTTGGTTGGCGATATCGGAAACCAAACGGAAGAATGTCAGCAACCCTAAACCAACTTTGACGCCATCCTTTGCTGTCACGACAGGAAGAGTCTGGCGTTTTTCTGATTGTTGGATGACGATGTGGGCGGCAAAGATTCCAGCTAAAAGCCCAATCACTCCACCGATGATGAAAGTTTTTGTTTTCCAATCACTTAATGAATTCATTACGATCCTCCAGGTTTATTGTTCGGCGATAATTTCAGGTTGACCTGTCTTTTTTCTTGAATAAGGTTGAAAAACCAGTGTAGCTGCTATTCACCGAGATGATGGGAGCAGTTACCCTGTCGCACGCCATGTGTACAAACGCCCCGATTTTTTTCAAAATAGAACGCAGTTGATGAGCATAATGCGGAAGAATTGCGTATAGTTTGATAAGCAGGTAGATGACACCAATCAACAGCGCCAGGAAAAGGAGTGAAAAAAGCATGGCGGGGAAAGACATAAAAATGATCGAAATACTGGACCATTTCAGTGGAAAATCACCACTGGCATCCCTAGCAGTTAAGAGGACAACAAAGACGCACAATACCAGCATTACAACAATGCTGACTGCTAAAGGCAGCCAGATTTGCCAAAGAGATTTCTTTTTATGGCTTATTTTAATTTGGGTTTGCAGGTCAGTCAGGTCTTTTTCCATCATAATCCTATTTTAGCATGTTTACACACTTTGGTTGTGAAATTCCTGCTTATGGTTGGATAATGATATTTTGTGCGGGTATCCAACCTGAGCGATTCAGCAGGTCAATGATTTCAACCCAGAGAACATTTTTTACATTTTCCTGTTTACCTGTGAGCCTGATATAGGCTCCATCGGGTAAAACAAAAGCCAGGCTTCCTGTAGCCATGTCGCGCACATAAATATTACCCCCATAGGTGGTAATTTTCCCAATCACCATTGTGGCAGTCGGCGTGGGGGTCTGGGTGGATGTGGGCGTAATTGTGAAGGTAGAAGTTTGGGTTGGGGTTTGTGTAATTGTGGGGGTTATGGTTGGAGAGGATGTTGGGGTGAAGGTTTGGGTTGCTGTGGGGGTAAAGATGGCAGTATTGGTAGGTGTGGGGGGGATCAGTGGGTCCAGTTCGGTCATGGGCATTACGATCAGTTTCAATGCAATAGTTCTGCCGAGTTGATTGGCAATGTCGGATTGCAATTGCAAAATCTGGTTATAGTTGGGTTGGCGCTGCATCCTGGTAAAAATTTCTAGTTTTAATACACCATCTTCTTCGGTTGTGCTCAGACTCACCATCTGTGCATCTGGGAATGCGAGAACATTGTTTTCAACTGTTTCGTATATTTTTTTTGTTTCATTGGCACGATGAACCGAATTTACCGTCAGGATGCTCAGTGGAACTGCAACGACAAGAACGAGGATGGCAGAAATCAATGCACTGCGTGGCAACCCTTTCCATCGGAGGTCAGGATTGAGCGGGCGAAACCCCAACCAGATAAACACGAGGATACCTGAAAAAGAGATCGCCAGCAGGTTAGTGATAAAGAGCAAAAAAGCTCCCAAAGCAATATCGGAGGAGTTGATTGCGATGCCAATCCCTACGGTGCATAATGGGGGCATTAATGCCGTAGCAATGGCGACCCCCGGCAAAGCTGCTGATAACTGTGGTTGAGCCAGAGCGTAAGCTGCTGCTGCTCCTCCTGCCAACGCGATGATCAGGTCAAAAGGTGTGGGTTTTGTGCGCGCTAAAATTTCTCCGGGAACTTCCTGCAGAACACCCAATGGGAGTTTGTAAAAAAAATGCGTTAATAGCGTAGAAAGGAGAATTGCTAATATTACACCTTCAAAAAGAGCTATTACGGAGCGTTTAAATGTTTTTTGTTCTGCAGCCACAGAGGAGAGAGACATTGCCATAATCGGTGACATGAGCGGAGCCACCAACATCGCACCAATGATGACGGCAGAGGAATCAGTAATCAAGCCGAATGTAGCGATCGCACAGGAAAGAACAATCAAAAAGAAAAAGTCGAAATCCGGTGAAGATGCTTCACGGAGAAGCCGAATAACCTTGTCTTTGCGTTCGTAATCTAGTTTTTGATTGAGGTTTTGCCAGAATTTTTGCATGATTCATCCAATCTGCAGAGACCATTATTGATTGTAGTTTAAAATGGCATGCGCGGTTACTATAACCAGTTTATCAAACCTTTTTTACCTGGGGAAAAATCCCAACAAAATATAAAAAATAAAGTATAATTATACAAATTATATAGATGGAGTGGTTTGTGGTTTTTCTAATTTTTTAGAGAATATTACGTCAACCACGGACTGTAGAAAGTAAACCGGTTTTCGATTATTCACTCTTGAATGGAGTGTTTGGCTTTTTAGCCATTCAAAAGAAGTGATTTTATCCTGGGTGATTTGATAGCCTGATATGGACAAAGGTTAATTAAATAGAAACACAGGCGCAGATTTCAGGAGAAGCGATATTGAGATTTGATTAACGATTAGATATCAAGCACTTTCATTGAAACCATGTTTTTTTGATAGTGGTTGACCAGTTAATCTTAAATTTCGGTTTATTAAAACAGCCGTGAAGGACGGGAATGCCATCGGCTGTTTTTTTATGGATAAGACGATTAGCGCTCTTAAAGTACAAAAAAAGAACCCGGAACGAATCAATGTTTATCTTGATGGCGAATTTGCATTTGGTTTGAGTCGTATTGTTGCTGCGTGGCTCACTGTAGGTCAAAAATTATCCGAAGAAAAAATCCGGCAACTGCTTTCAGAAGACACCATTGAAAAAGGATATCAACGAGCTTTAACCTTGCTGCAATACCGAACCCGGTCAGAAGCGGAGATATGTAGCAAATTATCCGGCAGTTCTTTTGATGATGATGTTATCTCACGGGTTATCGAGCGATTGAAAACCAACGGGTTACTGGGGGACATGGCATTTGCAAAAAACTGGGTTGAAAACCGGGCAGTGTTCCGTCCACGCAGTCACAAATTGATAAAAATGGAATTACGGCAAAAGGGAGTTGACGACCAGATCATTGAAACAGCTTTGCAGGACGCACCTAAAGAGGAGGTTTTAGCTTTGCAACTGGCGAGAAAACACCTCGCCAGAGTTCAAAATCTGGATCGTATGAGTTTTCGTAAAAAAATGAATGATTATTTATTGCGCCGGGGATTTCCTTACTCTGTCATTCGTGATGTGGTTGAACAACTATGGTCTGAAGTTCAGCCAGAGGGTGAAATCTCTGCAAATTTTGATGATGAGGAAAATGAATATGACTATTAGTCTTTCTATTTTGCAGATAATCTTATTTTTAGTGGCAATCACTATCATTGCAGCGGTTGCCATCTTTTTCTTGACACGATATTTGGTGAAACGGTATAAGGAGGATCAACGTAACAAAGCCGACAATATTTTGCAGGTCGCAAAAGAAAAAGCTCAGGAGATGGAATTAAATGCGCGTGACAGTGCATTAAAAATTAAACAGAACGCTGAAACTGATATCACAAAACGCCGGACGGAAATGGATCGAGAAGATGAACGCTTATTGAAGCGCCGCACCGATCTGGATCATCGTATCGAGCGGTTGGAGCAGCGTGAAGTTGCATTAAACAAACGTCAGAGCGCAATTGATAAACGCGCGAACGAAATCGACAAGCAACATTCCCGCATGATGGAGGAACTTCAGCGCGTTGCCCAAATGACCACCGAAGAAGCCCGGCAGGAATTGCTGAATAAGGTGGAAGTGGATGCGCGCAAAGATATGGCACGCATCATTCGCCAGATTGAACTGGAAGCGAAGATTGATGGAGAGAAAAAAGCCAGGGAAATCATTGCCGATTCGATTCAACGGATTGCTTCCGATCATGTTGTTAACATCACCACCTCTGTTGTTGCGTTGCCCAACGAAGAAATGAAAGGTCGTATCGTAGGCAGAAATGGTCGCAATATCCGCGCTTTTGAACAGGCAGCGGGGGTTGACGTGATTGTCGATGATACCCCTGAAGCTGTTACGGTTTCCTGTTTTGACTCAGTCCGGCGGGAAATTGCTCGCAGGGCTCTTGAAAGGCTGATATTGGATGGGAGAATTCATCCAGCCCATATTGAGAAGATATTGGAAGAAGAGGAGAAAGAAGTTGAACGCTCCATCAAGGAAGCAGGTGAAGAGGCTGCATTTGACGCCGGTGTAGTAGGTTTGCATCCAGAGGTCATCAAAAAGATGGGGCGATTGAAATACCGTACCTCATACGGGCAGAACCAGTTACTTCATGCAGTTGAATCTGCAAGAATTGCCGCCACAATTGCCTCAGAACTGGGTGCTGATATTGAAGTTGCACGGATGGGTGGTTTCTTGCATGATATCGGTAAGGCGATGGATCACAATGCTGAAGGCACGCACGCCTTGTTGGGCGCTGAGTTCTGTAAGAGGCATGGCGTAAACAAAATGGTGGTCAATATCATCGCTTCGCATCATCATGAAATTGACCAGGAGTGTGTTGAGGCAGTGATCGTTGAAGCTGCTGACGCAATTTCAGGCGCACGCCCAGGCGCACGCCGTGAAGATTTGGAGCAATACATTAAACGGTTGAAAGTTTTGGAAGAGGTTGCCAATTCGCATAAGGGCGTCAGCGAAAGTTATGCTATTCAAGCTGGGCGCGAAGTACGTATTATTGTGAAACCTGATGACGTGGACGATCTTGCAGCCATTCAGCTTTCACGCGATATTGCCCGGCAAATCGAGGAGAGTATGCAATACCCGGGGCAAATCAAAGTAACCGTAATTCGTGAAACTCGGGCTGTTGAATTTGCAAAGTAATTTGAAATAATGACCGTTTTGACACCCGTGAGGTATGAGGCACGAAAAAATGATGCCCGGTACCCACGGGTGTTTTCATACCTTCAAGAAGGGATTGTTTACTAATTCTGCCTGGACGGTTGTTGATTCGCCATGTCCGCTAAACAAACGGGTCTGAGGGGGCAAGGTGAGGATCCTGTTACGGATGCTGGAAATGAGAAGGTGATAATCACCACCGTAAAGGTCTGTTCGCCCAATGCTATTTTGAAAGATAACGTCTCCACAGAATGCTGAATCTGTTTGTGCATGGAAAAACGTAATGTGTCCGCGGGTGTGACCGGGTGTGTGCAGAACCTGGAAAACATGGGTTCCAAGCGTTACTGTTTGCCTGTCATCAATCAGTTGTGTTGGTAAAATTTCTGGTGAAATTCCCAACCCTGCAGGTGCCTCACCCCCTCGTTTCCAAAGCTCCAAATCTTCACAATGTAACAGGATTTCAAAGTTTGGCGTGAGTTGTTTGAAGAGATAAGGGATGCCGGCATAGTGGTCAAAATGCGCATGGGTAATCCATGCTCCAATAATATGGAGATGATTCTCTACGGCATAATCTAAGATGTGGTGGCTGTAAAAAGATGGATCGATGATGACCGCATTTCCGGTTTCTTCATCTGAAAGCAGATAGCTGTTATTCTCGAGTGGACCCAATACAAATAATTTTATTCCCAGCGTCATTCTGTTACTCCGAAATAGAATATATTATTTTCCTCATGAGACCCCATTCAGACGACAGATTCAGGACCTGGTTTTTTGGGAACAGAAAATCGTCGCCGCGATGTTAAGATATTAATTAAGAGCGTGATTGTCAACAACCCAAATGAGGTCATGTATAAAACTTGTGGCTTGATTTCATAGAGAAAACCAGCGACGGGTGATGCCAATATCACCCCCAGTGCGTTGGCGGTGCCCATCACACCATAAGCAAATCCGAGTTCTTTTGTTGGCACGGTTGTTCTAGCAATTGACAGGAACATGGATTGGTAGATACGATACCCCCCCCGCAGGAAATAGCCAAGTGCAAACCAGAAGAACGAATTACCCTGCCACATGGATACGGTGAAGACCCCTAAAAACAAATGCCCCATCAGTATCCCTGTGAACGGTTTTAACCCGCCGAAAACCAATGCGATAATGGCATTTCCAAGACTGCCAATTGCGCCCAACCTACCCATTTCCGAAAGGGAGACGCCGTGGACATTTTCTAGATAGTTTGGAGTTAGCGGTTCAGCCAGGTAACCAGCAAAAATGGTGATGAAACTCACCACGACAATCGTCGCAAAAGCCTTATTTTTGAGTGAATTGTTTTTGTGCTCTTCTGTATGATCCGTTTCAACTTTTCTTTCTCTCGTGATTAAGATGATGATTGTGGAAATGAAGAAAAAGACCACAGAAAAGCGGTAAATCATGGAGAGACCGATTTTTTCCCCAATCATGCCGCCTGCCAGTGGACCAATGAATGCTCCCAGGTGATATGCTGCTGAGACCAGCGTCAGCATCCTGCTCAAGCTTAATTTAGTCCGAATGCTGGTAACAAAACTGTTGGTGGGGGCGTTCATGATGGAAAAACCGTATGCAATATACCCAATCGAAAAACTGATTAAAGAGTTTGAAAATGCCATGATCAGGGCAGTTAATGTTCCCAGTACCCAGGCGATTATCATCACCTTACGGTTGCCAATGCGATCTGCAAGGTACCCGGCAGGGATTTGCACCAATGCCATCGCCATACCATTCAAACCTAAAATGGTGCCAATCAGAATAGGTGTTGCACCCAGTTCCTGTAAATAGATAGGCTGAAAATAATAAAAAAGACCCTCTCCTATCCCCCATGTGAAGAAAGAGAAGGCAATTAATATCAGGTCGCGGATACCGCTATTCGATTGTGTTCCGTTTAATAAAGCGGGTGATGTTTTCAAAAACAACCTCCCGGTCGACGTCCTCTGTGATGACATGACCGCTGTTTTCAATAAGGATGATCTCTTTATCCTGCGAACCAAGATCGGCATAGTGTTTTTGGACATGTTCAACCGGCACCGTTGCATCTCCTTTAGATTGCATTAAAAGGACAGGCACTTTTACTTGAGGAGCGCTGCGGTGCATTTCAGAAATCGCCTTGGATAATTCTCCGATGCTGACAGTGGGGTATTTGGGATAGTTTTTGTGGATTGAATCGATATCCGGGTCAACCCAGTCGCTTTCGCCTTTTTCAATTTCCGGCACGATAAATTTAAGGATATGGAGGAATTTCAGACGCCAGTCTTGTGGTAGTTGATAAGGGGTTGAGAGCAAGGCAACTCCATCGACCGGGAAGCGTGAAGCAGCAATGGTGGATAAAATTCCGCCCATTGAGAGACCAATCACAAAGATTTTCTTACAAGAGCAGCGCAGCAAGTGCAACCCATCTTCTACCGAAAGAAGCCAGTCTTCCCAGTGAGTACGCATCATATCCGAAGGTTGGGTGGCATGACCATTCAAACGAATCCCCAAAACCGTGTAGTTCGATTGACTCAAGTGTTCACCAAGCCAACGCATTTCTTTAGGTGTACCGGTAAAGCCGTGAACGAGCAGGCAACCGATTTCGTTACCAGGAAAAAGGAATGGCTCTGCTGTAGGGATTACTTTTTGGTTTATCATGCTCATCAGGTTATCCTCCATGCTTCCCTGCAAGGGAAAATCAGGGTTTTTGAATTCGATACGGAGAAAGGAGTCTAGTAAATCTTGATCAATTCTCGCGGCAAATCAGTCAGGCTTTCAGCACCTTGAGAACGAACAACGACATCATCTTCAATCCGCACACCCATTACACCCGGAATGTAAATTCCTGGCTCAACCGTAAAGGTCATCCCTTCTTTGAGAATGAGCGTGTTTTCACCAAAAATGTAAGGGGGTTCATGTCCCAACATACCCAGTCCATGACCGGTTCTATGGATGAATTGCGGACCATAACCAGCATCCGTAATCACTTTTCTTGCTGCCTGGTCAACTGATGCCGCGGTAGCATTTAATTTTCCGGCGAAACGACCTGCTTTGTTGGCATCCAGAACAATCCCAGCAATTTTCTCGTACTCTGGCTGGATACCACCAATGGCTAATGTACGTGTGATGTCAGAGCAGTATCCCTCAAAACGAGCCCCCCAGTCAATGACAACCAGGTCTCCCGGGGAAATGTGCCTGTCAGTAGGTGTGGCATGGGGGTTTGCAGAATTTGGACCGCTTGCAATGATGGGGAAAAAGGGCAATTGTGGGTCACTGCCATGCTGAAAGAGCTGTATCACCAATTCAGAAGCGATTTCTCTTTCGGTTACTCCTACCTTGATGGTTGAGAGCGTGGCTTTGAACGCGTTTTGGGCAATTTGTGCTGCTTTTCGCATTTTGACGATTTCTTTTTCATCCTTTACCATGCGGAGATGGTCTAAATGAGGAGAAGCAGAAACAAAACGTGTGGTTGGGGAGCCCATCTCCAAAAGGCGTAATTCAGTCACACGCATTTGAAGAGGTTCAACGCCAACACTTTTTTCCGCCAAATGAATGGACTCACAAGCTTGTTTGAAGGTTTCGACCCACAAATCAGGATTTTCACCATACGTGAAGGGTTTAATGGTGATCGGGCTGTTTTTAAGACCTCCGATTTCAAATTCTGGGAGGATGATAAGCGGTTCAAAGGTTTTCCCAAGAATCAAAACTTTGGGTCGTTCATCCAGACCAAAGTGCAATCCAGTCAGGTAGGTCATGGTTGGACCGGGGTTGAGTGCGATTGCATGGAATTTACCTTTGTCGAGCAGTTCAAACAAGGCATCCATTCTCGTTTGCGTCATGTTCTCCTCCGAAATCTTTTTGAAACCTGAAATCATTACCTGGCTTCAATTATACTTTATCGATGCCTGTTATATATCTTTCCTGAAGGGATTTATCGGGAACACGCTGGAGAAAAAATGGATTTATGATTTGGAAAATGAGCCGGGAAATGACCACTTTGCTTGACATCTCTTCTCCGTTGGAGTACAATACCCGTCACCCTGATAAAGGGCCTGTAGCGCAGTTGGGAGCGCGCATCAATCGCACTGATGAGGTCGAGGGTTCGAATCCCTCCAGGTCCACTGGCATGACGGACCTGAAGACAGGCTACTGAAAAAGGGTTATCATGAACAAGGGGCCCATAGCGCAGTTGGGAGCGCGTCTCAATGGCATTGAGAAGGTCGAGAGTT
>CAYRRA010000146.1:0-11507 GCA_964426355.1 uncultured Anaerolineaceae bacterium | reverse complement strand
CCCCCTTCACCACAACCTACCTGTTGTACTGCCAGGCAGGGGCAATGGGGATCCCTCACGTTCGTTCGGGAGGACAAGCCGAGTGTGTCTTGCCATGCGCAGCGAAGCATCCACCTGGGCGTATACCCGCGGATGCGTGTGTATTCTCTGATCGGAACATACACCAGCAGCGAGTAGGTGACGTACGCGTAGCGGTCATACGCCTGCGAATGTGCCACACCCGGCACTACCGTGTCTGCGCTTAAAAAGCGTCCGAGTGTGGGCGAGTAAAAGCGTTCGCTGTTCCTCTACGAGCTGGTCTGGAGCACGGTTGATTTGGAAAACAACATTCCTGGCGTGAAAAATATTCCTACAAATTCAGAAACTTTATATAATAGACAAAAGGATTTCTCCGCAGATCAAACGGTGTTTTGCATTTGAACCATGATGAAAAAAAAGGGCAGACCTGAAAAAACTAATCCTCCGGTGCTGGTGGTGATCTGCCGCTGGCTGCTGGTGCTTGAATCGGTCGAGTTTTTCCTTCTTGGCGTCTATCACTTTCACCTCAACCGCGGTCCGCAGTTGTTTTCCATGTTGTTCGCGCGCTGGCTGCGCGGGGAAACAGCGTTAACCCTGGCTGCCGTCCAAAAGTTCGTTGCTGAACTGGTCGATAACGCCGCCAGTGCTCAATTGCTGGTGGCGTTAAATGAGAGCGGTATTCTTTTCATCCTGACCATCCTGGCGCTTTGGTCTGCAATTGGTTTTTTTCGTCTCTGGCGTATCGCCTGGACGGCAGCCATCTTTGTGCAGGTAGGGGCGCTTCTAACGTCTTTGATTCTCTATTTTGTCAATAAACCCGTTCATATCACATTCATGATGATCAGCGGAATTTTTATGGTGTTCTACCTCAATTACGCCGATGTGCATACATTCTTTAACGCTCATGCAGACCTGAATGAAAGGGGGCGTTGATGCGTGCATCGGACCAGGAAATTCTCCGGCGCTTTGAACCGCTGCTGCGTTTTACCCGCGGTGAAAAGTTCTTTCCTATCGACACGCAACCTTATGTGCAGGAGTGCAGTTTGTGGGTGCAGCATCCCGGCAAACCGGCAGAGCGATTGATTGCTGAGCAGGACCTGACGTTAGAGGAACTTGGACGGCAGCGCCCGACAGGTTTTGGTTCGGTTCATTTTCTGCAATTTATTGAGCCGCTTAACCTGGTGGAGCTTGCAGCTTACCTGGTGGAAAAAACCTTCAAAAAACAGGATCCTCAGGATGTTTTTCGCGCCGGGCGCGGCAGGCTTTCACGAGTGGGATACACATCGCGCTTCATGGATGCGCTTTTTTCCCTGTCGCTGCTGGCGCGTGGGCGGGTTCCCGGTGACCGCGCACTGGCAGCAGCCATTACCTATCAGCAGATGCGCGCTGCCAACAGTTACCGCTATCATGTGCGCATCGTGCGCCAATCTGGCTGGGTGGTTCTACAATACTGGTATTTCTACGTCTATAATGACTGGCGTTCCGGTTATTACGGTGCCAATGACCATGAAGCCGATTGGGAAATGGTCAATATCTACCTGTGCGAGACGCTGGATGGCATTTTGCACCCTGAGTGGGTGGCTTACGCCAGCCATGACTTTGCCGGGGATGATTTGCGCCGTCACTGGGATGACCCAGAAATGGAAAAGGTGGGGGAGCATCCGGTGGTTTATGCAGCGGCTGGCTCACACGCCAGCTATTATTCCGCGGGTGATTACCTGACCGAAATCGAGGTACCCTTCCTCTCTCCTGCTGCGCGCGTGTTGGGCACTATTCAAAAATTTATCCGGCGCTGGCTGCGCCACAACGTGGGTGAGGAGCTTGAATTTTCCAGCTCACCCAGCCGGGGTGCGTTCCGCATTCCGTTCGTGGATTATGCGCGCGGCGACGGTTTTTCTATTGGCGAAGGGGGGGATGTTCACTGGGATGAACCTGTACTGCTCGAACCAGCGCCTGCCTGGGTACAGAATTACCGCGGCTTGTGGGGATATTACGCTCGTGACCCGGTTTCAGGTGAGAACGCACCCTCCGGGGCTCGCTACACCCGTGATGGAAAGGTTCGGCGGGCATGGCATGACCCCGTTGGATGGGCGGGGCTGGACAAAGTGCCGCCGCATAAAGATTTACTGCTCTTCGTTATCCAGAGACAGGCAGAGATTCATGCCGAATGCAACGTTTTGGAACACCAGATTGCACAGAAACAACAGAACTTGTACGACCTGGGCGTGGAAGCCAATGCGATGCGCGATTTGCCTCATCTGCGGGGCACATACCACTTGCATCAGGAACAGATGGATGACCTTTCCGATGAACTCTGTGATCTGCGTGCCCGGCTGAGTGAGAATAAAACCATGCTGGATGTACTTTCTGACTATGAAAGTGATTTAAAGCAAGGTAGGCGCGAACCACTGCGTGGTCATTTGCAGTATCCACACCGCCCAGAAAAAGAATCCGCTTTACGGTTGGGCTGGCTGGCAGAAATCTGGTCGGCAATTAGCATCGGGTTGTTGCTGATCATTTCGTTTGGCGTAGCTATCTTTGCCCGGCAGTATCTTTACATCAGCCTCGCGGCTATCTTTGTGTTGATTTTTTTGATCGAGGCGGGTTTCAGGCGGAAGTTGTCTACCTGGCTTAACACGGTTGCTATCATCCTGGCGGTCATTTCTTTCGTGATGTTGTTAATTGAGTATTTCTGGTTGATTGTGATCCTGATTGTGTGCGTGGCGGGGCTTTATATGATCTGGCAAAATCTGAGAGAATTATGGAGTTGAACGTTTGCCCTGAGGCATTTGCAGGCTGGACTGGAATCAGTTTTTATGTAAAGCCCGGTTTACCCCTTGACAGATATTCAAAAGGGAATAAAATATCATGCGATATGGTCACAAAGACAAAAACACGAGCACGATTATTGGTCAGAACACAAGTTTTGTTTTTTATCGGTATTTGAGAGCCAACGTTGGCTCTCTTTTTTTTATATTAAGGAGGCGTCATGGTCAAATTACCTGGTCTGATCGACCCGCATGTACACCTGCGCGAACCCGGAGGGACGCACAAGGAAGATTGGGTTTCTGGAACACAAGCCGCCCTAGCAGGCGGCTTTACTTTGGTACTTGCCATGCCCAACACTCAGCCGCCCCTGATTGACTCCGAAAGCCTATCCATCGGTGAGCAGTTGGCTGCACAAAAAGCACACTGCGACTATGGGCTTTTCCTGGGGGCAGCACAAACCCCGCCCGAACTGGGTATGCTGGCAAAACGCGCATGTGGTTTGAAACTGTATCTCAACCACACATTTGGTCCACTACAACTGTATGACATGAGCTTGTGGATGCATTATTTTGAAAATGCACCCAAAGAAATGCCCATCGCGGCACACGCAGAGGGTCATACACTGGCGGCAGTGATTTTGATGGCGCAGATGTATAACCGCCCTGTGCATCTTTGCCATGTGTCGCGGCGGGATGAAATTTTGCTGGTGCGCGCGGCGAAGGAAAAGGGCATCCCGGTTACCTGTGAGGTTACACCTCATCATCTCTTTCTCACTGAGAAAGACCTGGATCGCATTGGACGGGGACGCGGGCAGGTACGCCCTGATTTGAACAGCCCTGCCGACCAGCAGGCACTCTGGGATAATCTGGATGTGGTTGACTGCTTTGCCACCGATCATGCCCCTCACACCCTGGCTGAAAAAGACAGCCAGAACCCACCCCCCGGCTTTCCCGGGCTTGAAACCGCCCTGCCGCTGCTTCTCACGGCGGTGGCGCAGGGCAGGCTGACGTTAGATGATGTGATTGTACGCTGCCACACCAACCCGCGCCGGATTTATCACTTGCCAGAGCAGCCGGAAACCTGGATTGAGGTTGACCTGGATGAAAAATGGGAAATCCGCGCTGCACAGACCCTCACCCGCTGCGGCTGGACGCCGTTTGAAGGTATGCCGGTGCAGGGCAGGGTGCGGCGCGTGATGCTGCGCGGCGAATGCGCGTATGAAGATGGTCGGGTGTTAACAAGACCCGGTTATGGACAAAATGTCAAAAGGTAAGCCAGGTCTATAAAAAAGACCATATTTTTTTAGGAGACAATATATGCATAACCCACCCAATAAAACTCGAAGTCCTTATTTGCCCTTTGGCGACCGACAGGATGCGCCTTTCTATTTCAAAGATATCCTCTCCGTCAAACAGTTCCAACGGCGAGACCTGGATTATATTTTTGGCGTTGCCCATGAAATGGCTGAAATGGTGCGCCGGGTTGGAACCTTTGACCTGCTCAAAGGTAAGATCCTTGCGAACCTGTTTTATGAACCATCCACCCGTACAATGGCATCTTTCACAGCTGCGATGGAACGGCTCGGCGGTAGTGTAATCCCGATCAATGAGGTGCGCTACTCCTCCGTCTCCAAAGGTGAATCGCTCCCTGATACTGTGCGCACGTTAGAGCGTTATGCGGATGTAATTGTGTTGCGCCATCCCGAAGTAGGCTCGGTTGCCACGGCTGCAAAATACACCGAAAAACCGATCATCAACGCCGGCGACGGTGTTGGCGAACACCCCACCCAGGCGCTGCTCGACCTGTTTACTATCCTCGAAGAAATGGGTAGAGTAGATGGTCTGACAATCACCCTGCTGGGCGACTTGAAATATGGGCGTACGGTGCATTCACTGGCACGGCTGTTGAGCATGTTTGATGTGAAGTTGAACTATGTTTCGCCGAAAATTCTACCCATGCCCGAAGACGTAATCAATGAGGTTGCGGAGAAGAAAATTTCTCAGAACCAGTACAATACCCTGGACCCTGTCCTGGCGGAAACCGATGTGCTGTACGTTACGCGCGTGCAGAAGGAACGTTTTGATGACCTGGAAAATTACGAACGCGTGAAAAGCGAATTTGTGATCACAGCAGATATTTTGAAGGACGCCAAGGAAGAGATGATTGTCATGCATCCATTGCCGCGTGTGGGCGAGATCAGCATGGATGTGGACGATGACCCGCGGGCTGCCTATTTCCGCCAGGTGGAATATGGTATGTACGTGCGGATGGCTTTGTTAGCCATCGTGTTAGGCAAGGCGTAAGGGCGGGTGTTTCACGCGCCAGGGTGCAGGTCTGCACATGAGCCTCAATTTGCCTGGCTGCCGGGCATACAGTAAAATCAATGTGATGCAAGGATTTCCTTCAATCCAATCAAAATGGGTTGAAGGAAATCCAACAACCGAAAACAGTTCCTGAAAGCGAAAAAATCATGAAACCATTTTTCATCCGATTGGAAGAACGCGCACGCCAGATCGATTCATTGCTGTGCATTGGTCTGGATCCACACCCGGCTGACCTGGCAGAAGCCAGTGCAATCGGTGTGAAGGAATTTTGCCTGCGGTTAATCGAAGCGACCAGCGATGTTGCCGTGGCGTATAAGCCCAACGCTGCCTTTTTTGAGGCTTTCGGCGTGGAGGGATGGGCAGCACTGCAAGAAGTCATTGCTGCAGTTCCAGCGGAAATCCCGGTGGTGTTGGATGCCAAACGCGGTGACATTGCCTCAACCGCTGAGGCTTACGCTCAATCGGTGTACCAAACCCTGGGCGCAAGCGCCGTGACTTTGAGCCCGTATCTGGGTCATGACAGCCTGGAGCCGTTTTTGAAAGAAGCAGCCCAGGGCGTGTTTTTGCTCTGCAAAACCAGCAACAGGGGTTCCGCCGATTTGCAAAACCTGGCGCTGTACGGCGGGGATGCGGGTTTGCTGCTCTATGAGAAAGTTGCCCGCCTGGCGCAGGACTGGAACACCCTTCAGAACCTGGGTTTGGTGGTGGGTGCAACTCACCCTGAAGCCATGGCGCGCATCCGGGCTTTAGCCCCTGGTTTGTGGTTCCTCACCCCGGGTGTCGGCGCGCAAGGCGCCGACCTGCAAGCTGCACTGCAAGCCGGGCTGCGTGCGGATGGGCTGGGAATGCTCGTCCCGGTTTCGCGTGGGATTTCACGCGCTGAAGACCCGCGGCAGGCTGCTCTGCAACTGCGCGACCAGATCAACCAGGCGCGGCGGGCTATAACAACCGCCGGTGCCCCTGCAGAAAAACCGACAGTGCAGTTTGCCGCGCTGGCAGACGGTCTGCTGAACGCCGGTTGTGTGCGCTTTGGGCAGTTTACCTTGAAATCGGGTTTGATTTCGCCGATTTACATCGATTTGCGCCAACTGGTTTCCCACCCCTCGCTGTTACAGATGGTGGCAACGGCGTATCAGCCGCTGCTGGAGAAATTGACGTATGACCGTTTAGCCGGGCTACCTTACGCAGCAATCCCCATTGCCACGGCGGTGAGTCTTCAAAACGGCAGAGCCATGATTTACCCTCGCAAAGAAGTGAAGGAATACGGCACGCGCGCCAGCATCGAAGGTGAATATCACCAGGGCGAGACCGCCGTGTTAATCGATGACCTGGCAACCACCGGAGGTAGTAAGTTCGAAGCCATCGACAAGCTGGTGGAAGCCGGGTTGGTGGTGCGCGATGTTGTTGTTTTGATCGACCGGCAGTCCGGGGCGGCTGAGATGCTTGCCCAGGCAGGTTACCGCCTGCACGCAGTATTCACCATCACGCAGTTGCTTGATTATTGGGAGCAGAAAGGCAGCATCCCTGTTGAACAAATACAGGCGGCGCGAGATTTTCTACAAGGTCAATAGCCATGTATCTTTACCCCCATTTTCGTCCGTTGATCTACCGCCTGACCCCCCGGCAGGCGCATGATTTGACCATCACCCTTTTGAAGCTTTCAGGTGGTCTGCCGCCGGTACGCGCTTTGCTGAAGGCATATTTCAAACCGCAGGTGCAAGGTCCTGCAGTGCAGGTTGCCGGTTTGACATTTCGCAACCCCATTGGTCTGGCTGCCGGTTATGACAAAGACTGCCTGGCATGGCGCGGGCTGGACTGCCTGGGTTTTGGACATCTTGAGTTAGGTACGGTTACGCCTTTACCACAACCGGGCAACCCTGAGCCTCGTCTGTTTCGCTTGGTGGAGGACCAAGCGGTCATCAACCGTATGGGTTTTCCCAGCCGTGGTGCAAATTTTGTTGCGCATCGCCTGCGCCTGCGCAAACCTGCCGGGCTGATCCTGGGAATGAACATCGGCAAGAACAAAGACACTGAACTGGAAGAAGCCGAGAAAGATTACATTCCCCTGTTGCGTACATTTGCACCGCTGGTAGATTACCTGGCTGTCAATGTCAGTTCGCCCAACACGCCCGGGCTGCGCAAGCTGCAGGAAGCTGGTATGCTTGCCAGGCTGCTGCAATCTATCGCCGAGGAGCGTTCCCGCCAGGCACAATCAATAAAAAGGGCTGTGCCGGTATTCGTTAAGCTGGCTCCTGACCTGGATGACGAGCAACTCGAGAGTGCCTTGGGTGCGGTTGTGGATGCCGGGCTGGATGGCGTGATTATCAGCAACACCACCATCAGCCGCCCACCGCTGCACTCCAACTTGTCGGGGGAGACGGGCGGTCTCAGCGGTGCCCCGCTTAACGCACT
This sequence comes from uncultured Anaerolineaceae bacterium, assembly GCA_964426355.1. Taxonomy (GTDB): domain Bacteria; phylum Chloroflexota; class Anaerolineae; order Anaerolineales; family Anaerolineaceae; genus JAJFTV01. The sequence goes on along the minus strand of CAYRRA010000146.1, from coordinate 3,984 downwards.
GAATACGCAGGTTTTATCAAGGTCAGTCAAATGGCTGCAAGGCAGGCTGCCGGTGATTGCAAGCGGCGGTGTGGTTAAACCATCCGACGCCCAGGAAAAACTGGACGCCGGAGCTGTGTTGGTTCAGCTTTACACCGGCTTGATTTATGCCGGTCCGGAGCTGGTGAGAGAAACGGTAAATTATTTTAATCGATCGCAGATGGCTTCATCGTAAGTCATCAACGAAGCAAAATAGCGCATCACCCAGTTACCCGAACCGGGCTGCTGATTGTTGAGCAGATAATACAGATCGGTTGCACCTGCGGTAGCTTCCCAGTAAGAAGTGTAGGAGGGGACCAGGTGCACCCAGGTCTGTCCTGGTTTCATCGGGAAGGGGTTACCTTTTTCATCGATAAAGCGGATCGGTCGCAGTTTTCCGGTGGTGCGCTCATATTCCTCGTTCTTGGTGGTCCAGTAAATTTTATAAAGTTTGCCGTCACGCAGCAGCAGTGCTGGCGCCTTGTTGATGTATTGCAAATCAATATCGAAGGCATATTCGGTGCAGTAACGATGATCGGCAAAGAGAATGATAACGTTCTCGAACGTCAAGATTTCACCGTTTAGCTTATCGCTTGCAGCAACAAAGGTTTTTCCATCGCCCTGATCCTGGTAACGGATATAAGCTTCGGAAGCCGCATTGTATTGCCAGTGCACCTGGTTGTAGGCGTTATAAATGAACCAGAAATCAGGCGCAGCCAAACCTCCAGCAGGAGCTTTGCTGTCAAACTGGTTGACCTGCATACCGTCCATGCTGATGGTGCTCCGGTACGAACCGGCGATTTTCTTGATGTCGGTCACATTGACAAAGGCGCTGTTGATATCGCTGGAATCCGAGCCAAAGAAGTTGTTGTATTCGCCCATGTTGTTGAGCACACCGGCGTAACCGGATGCCATGACAAGAAAGCCATTGTAAAACTGGCGCAGCGATTCGTATGGTAAACGCGCAGAGCGCAGCGGCCCCACCGCGGTATTGTTGGCTTGCGGGTTGCTTACTGAAGTCCCTGGAGTGACCGGGTCGCCCTGCACTTCGGGCGGGTAGTCGCCGTAAAACATGCCCAGGAAGCGGCTTTCGCCATCGCCAATGTAAAGTTCATAGATCATGGCGGCATAACTCAGCCCGGCTTGAGGGCGGGCGGAGACGGGCCAGTTGGTGATCGAGAGCAAAGCCGGTGGGTTCGCCAGGTTGGATGCGTTGCTGACAGGCAAGCCAGTCAATGGGTTGACCAACCCTGATCCTGATGTACCATCGGGGTCTTGCGGTTGCGGAGGTGTCAGACTTGGAGGCGGGGTGGGGTTTGTTGGGATGATCCAGCCGGGAAAAGGCGCCCAGCCAGCCAGAGAAAAGAGCAGCGCTAACAAGGCGATAGAGAGCACGAATTTTTTCAGCATACTTACCTCATAATTCAATCGAACGTAACTGTAAACACTATTACCATTAAACCATATATCCACTTGACTTTACTTAATAAAAGTGTCAGGTGATCTTCATATATTGTAGCACTTTGAGTCAAGTAAAAATGACTCTGAAAATGCTTGACAAGTCCAGTTAATATTGTTATTATTATCAATAATGATAATGTTATTATAAATGATAAGGAGTGGTATTTGAAAAAAACAAAAGCAGATTTGTTTCTGCATCCTGTTCGCTACCGGATTTTGCAAACCTTGCTGAAGCAGCATCTCAACACGCAGCAGATTGCTCAAGCCATGCCGGATGTACCGCTTTCCTCGATCTATCGCCATCTTAAAACACTGCTGGATGCCGGGATGGTTCAGGTGGTCGACACCAACATGGTGAAAGGGATCGAAGAACGGGTTTATACCGTCGGCGTTCTGCCGCATCTTGGCGAGGAGGAATATTCACAATATTCAAAGGAGGAACACCAGCGATTTTTCGTTGCTTATCTTTCTTTTTTACTCCACGGTTTTTCAAATTTTCTTTTTTCCAGCGAGAAAATAGATTTGAAAAAAGAAAAAATCGGTTTTACAGATAATATTTTTTACGCCACACCCGAAGAATTGGATGTACTTGGCGCACAACTGAATAGGCTTATGCTGATGATGCAGGAGAATAAACCCGGAGAAGGGAGAGAGCGGCAGCTACTCTCGATTATTACCTTCCCAATTGATAGAAAGGAAAAATAATATGACGGCAAACCCCATGGATTTTCTTATGCAATATTTACCTTTGTTGATCCCGCTTCTCTTGATCCAGCTTGGATTGATGATTTTTGCAATCATTGATTTGCTCAAGCGGAATAAAACGCGTGGTCCGAAATGGGTGTGGGCTTTGGTGATTTTGTTTGTTAATTTCATTGGACCCATCATTTACTTTGTGATTGGTCGTGAGGAAGAATAAAATGGAAGCTGAAATGCGTTATGCCATCCGTTGCGAAGGTTTGAGCAAAACCTATAAGGATGTGCAGGCGTTAAAAAATCTCAATCTCGCCATCCCGCAAGGCACAGTTTTTGGGTTTCTTGGTCGAAACGGCGCCGGCAAGACAACCACCATCCGCCTGCTCACCGGTCTGGCACACCCCACCTCCGGACACGCCTGGGTGGGCGGTGTGGAGACGACCAACGGCGATGACCGAGCTCGCAAGCAGTTCGGTTATTTACCACAAGCGCCGGCGTTTTACGGCTGGATGACGCCGAACGAATACCTGGATTATGTTCTCAGCTTGTTTGAAGTGCCTTTGCAGGAGCGAAAGAAACGCATCGAGGAATCTTTGCAGCATGTGGGTTTGCTGAAGGCAGCCAAACGGCGCATCAGCGGTTTTTCTGGCGGCATGGTGCAGCGCCTGGGGATTGCCCAGGCAATGATTCACAATCCCCCCGTATTACTTTTAGACGAGCCGACTAGTTCGTTGGACCCGGCTGGGCGCTATGAGGTACTGGAACTGATTGATGGGCTGCGCGGGCAGGTGACGATATTCCTCTCCAGCCATATTTTAGCAGATGTGGAACGCGTCTGCGACCGAATTGGGGTCATCCACGAGGGGGTGCTTTTGTTTGAGACCGGAAGCAAGGAATTGATGGCACGCTACGAGACCAATACCATCCTGGTCGAATGCGATGATGCTACGCTGCCCCTGGCAGATGAACTGATTCCACAACTTGAAACACTACCCTGGGTGAGCAGCATTTCGAGAGAAAATTCAGCTATCAGGTTGTCAGTAAATGATATCCCTGCTGCAAAAACCCAACTGCTACCATTTCTGGTGCAAAAGGGTTTGGTGTTGGAGCGTTATCAGTGGGTGAGACCTTCATTAGAGGAAATATTCTTACAGGTCAGCACACACGGCGGTGATGCAGGAGAAAAATAAGATGATGATTCCATACATCCTTTCCATATTGTTGATGATCATCCTGCCGGTTTGCCTTGCCATCCTGGTTCGGCGGCGTTTTCAAATTCCCTGGCTGTTGTTTTGCACGGGGATGCTCACTTTCATCGCGTCGCAGGTGGTGCACCTTCCGCTCAACAATCTGCTGGGCAAGGTGGGTTTACTCCCGGAAGCGAATACGCTCAGCGGTGTGCCATTGTGGCGCACCGCCCTGATCTTGGGATTGAGCGCCGGTATCTGCGAGGAGCTTGCGCGTACAGCGGGATATGCCATTCTGCGGCGTTTCCGTAAATTTGAACACGGGCTGCTGTTTGGGCTGGGGCACGGCGGTATTGAAGCGATGGTTTTCGGCGGTGTTCTGACTGCCGCCACGCTCTCCTCGCTTTGGGTTTTGCGCGGCACCGACCTCTCTACTTTAAACCTGGCGCCCGAGCAACTTGATGCCCTTTCCCTGCAAATTGCGTCTTTGGATGGCTCAGCCTGGCTGGCTTTTGTGCCGTTGTTAGAGCGTATCCTGGCGATGGCGGCACACGTGCTGCGTTCCATCATCGTGTTACCGGCTTTCAGTCGGAAGAAGTGGATTTATGTTCCCCTGGTGGGT
>CAYRRA010000145.1:0-11525 GCA_964426355.1 uncultured Anaerolineaceae bacterium | reverse complement strand
GTGTTGTGCACGTCCTGTTATTGTCAGCGACACACTGGATCACCCCAGGTTAGTTGAACACGGGAAAAACGGTTTCCTGTTTGATTATCGCGACCCTGCTGACCTTGCTGAGAAAATCCATACGTTCGCAGCCTTATCCGTTGAGGAACGGCATGAAATGGGAATGAATGGACGGAGATATGCAGAGGGAAACCTGGCAGAAAAGCGCTTTCTTGACGAGTATGAAATGCTGATGAGCCAATTGATAAACCATCGGGCATAGGGGGCATTTTGGTTTTGACGCACTTCTCATATTGGAATGTATGAGTGAAATGAAATTCTATGAAGGTACTGATTTCAGGTCATTTACCACCGCCTGTTGGCGGGATTGCTGTTTTCTATCAATCCCTGCTCAATTCTTCCTTGCCAACTCGGATTGAACACAATTTTGTGATCACCAGTTCGCAAAGGCGTGAGCTATCAGCCAGTGGGCGAGCCACTTTTGCAAACCTGATTTCTGCCATGCAAGATTGTTTTCGTTTTATAAAAGCCTTGATTTCATTCCGCCCACGGGTTGTTCATATTGCAACTGCATTTGGACTCTCATTTGTGAAGCACAGCATTTGTGTGGTTGCGGCACGGCTGGCAGGTTGCCGTGTTCTTTTACACCCTCATTGTGGGTATTCCAGGCTATATGAAGAGCAGCCCGCCTGGTGGCAGTGGTTTGTGCGGCGCGTGATGGGTCTGACTCATGGCTTGATTGTGCTTTCACAGGAATGGGATCAGGTGAAAACAGTATTACCTGGACAGAAGGTGTATTTTTTACCTAATGCCATTGACCTGAAACCCTATAACCGTATAGCAGAGGAGAGATTCGAAGAAGGGATTAAAGGCAGCGGGTATCGAGTTTTATACCTGGGATATCTTGGCAAAGCAAAAGGCACCTATGACCTGATCGATGCAGCGAAGATGGTGAATGAGGTGAATCAGAATATCGCCTTTGACCTGGTCGGTCCGGAATTGGCTGAAGGTGAGATTTCAAGCCTTCAAAACGCCATACAGGCACATCAGTTGACGACGCATGTCTTTCTCCACCCGCCAGCTTATGGTCAGGAGAAGATGACCATTTTGCGTGATTCTGATCTCTTTGCATATCCGTCTTATCACGAAGGGATGCCCATGGCAATTATCGAGGCGATGGGCAGTGGTCTTGCCCTGGTTGCTTCTGAGGTTGGGGGTATCCCAGATATGGTCGAAAACGGAGAAAATGGGCTGCTCATTCCTGCAGGGAGACCAGACCTGATTGCCAGGGCAATCCTGGATATCCTTAGCGAGCGTGAGCGATTGCAAACAATGCAAAAGCGAAGCTGGCAAATTGCCGTTGAAAAATTTGATATTGAGAAACTCGTCGATCGTTTAATTGAAATATATACCCTGACCGATCAATAATCAAAACAAGCTGAGTTACAATGATGGAATACCTGATTCTCACCCCACATTATGCGCCTGATCTTGGACCTTCAGCGCCATTGTTCACCATGTTGTGCAGGGAACTGGCAAATGCGGGTCACCGGGTGACGGTGGTTTCCGCGGTTCCTCATTATCCGTCCGGGAAGGTTCCGCAGGAGTTCAGAGGGAAATTCATCACACGTACCCTTGAAGACGGTGTGAACGTTGTTCGCGTCCGGGTTCCTTCTGTTAAACGGTCTAACCTGTTGATGAGGGCAATGCAGTTTTTCTGCTATCAAATCGGTGCGCTTTTTGCTTGTATCCGAAAACAGTATGATGTGGTTTTTGTTTCTAATCCAGCCCTTTGGGTTGTTTTACCATTCGGGTGGGTTGTGTGTGTTAAAAGAACCCCGGCGATTTTTTCAATCTATGATGTCTATCCCGATGTAGGCATTTCACTGGGTATATTTAAACATCGGGTTTCGATCCAGTTGGTTACTTTGTTGGAAAAATTCTGTTTGCGAAAATCAACCTATGTCCGGGTGATCTCAAAATCGTTTCTCCCGGGTTTACGCAAGTTGGACGTGCCTGAGGAAAAACTGGTGTTGATTTACGATTGGGTCGATGTGGATTTAATCAGACCGGTTGAAAAGCAAAACGGTTTTGCGCTCGAACATAATTTGGATCACAAATTTGTCGTGCAATATGCGGGAAATATTGGTCTATCACAAGCGCTGGACTGTCTGCTCAAGGCTGCCCAAACCCTCTCGGATGACCCTGAAATTCATTTTGCATTGATCGGTGAAGGGGCTGCACGAGAAACTTTGATTGCCCAGGCGGAAGCCATGCAGTTGAAGAATGTGAGCTTTATCCCGTTTCAACCCCGTGAGCGCCTTGCTGAAGTGCTTTCCAGCGCAGACCTATCGATGGTAAGCTTGAAAAAAGGGGTCGGGGTTACGGCACTCCCCTCAAAGACTTACTCCATCTTTGCGAGCGGAAGACCCGTGTTAGCGAGCGTGGATGAGGGGTGCGAAACCTGGGATTTGATACAGCGTTCAGGCGCGGGTATTTGCATTGAGCCAGAAAACGTAGATGAATTGGTCAGGGCGATCCGCTATTTTAAGGAGAACCCGGAATTAAGAAAGGAAATGGGGAAAAAAGGACGCGCCTGGGCTGAATATCATCATTCTCCGGTTGTGGCTGCCAAAGAAATTTACAGCCTTTCTGTGCGGGCAATTGAAAAAAAACGAGGAGAAAGAGCAAGATGAATGCTGAACATTTCTCCGAATGGTTGAGGATGCGCGGGCACAGGGTAATACAAACGGAGCATAGCTATTGGTATAACGCTGGTCCGCGTACGATGCAGGCGTTTCCTTATCATTGGGTGATTGAACCGGAAGAAGAGGAAATTCGTTCTCTTATCCTGCGGAATAAGTTGTTGGCGATACGCTATTCGACACCGCTGAGCGCCCGTTTGGGTTGTATCAGCTACCATGTGATTTACAATGGTTTGGTTTATTCAATGGAGCAATTGGATCGTCGGACACGGCAAAACGTGAAGAAGGGGTTGTCGAATTGTGTTGTCGAACCAATCTCATTTGAACGACTTTCCGAAGAAGGCTGGTTGCTCGAGAAAGATACCCTGGCACGACAGAACCGCCAGGGTGCAACTACCCGAGATGAATGGCAGCTCATGTGTGACGCGTCTGCAAAAACCCCTGGTTTTGAAGCCTGGGGTGCGCTGGTGGATGGAACTTTAGGGGCTTCATTGTTAACATTCCGCTGTGATGATTGCTGTGAAATGATTTACCAGCAGTGCCATCGCGATTTTATCAATGAACGGGTGAATAATGCGTTAACGTACAGCGTCACGCAAGAGATGGTTGCACGAAGTGAAATTAAGAGCATCTTTTATGCATTGCATTCATTGGATGCGCCTCCAAATATTGATGAGTTCAAATTACGCATGGGTTATCAACTAAAACCGCTGCGCCAAAGAGTGGTTATACACCCGTGGCTGCGTTTTTTTGCTACGAACGGATCTTGTAAACTGCTATCTTTCTTGACACGTTCAGGGATACGAAGCGTTTTTCTCTCCAAAGCAGAGGGTATGTTCCGTTTTTATTTACAGGGGTTGTTGCCTGCCGAACAACAGGCATGGTCCCCTCATCTGGAAAATGAGAAGCTGGAATATCTAGACCTTTGTCAATAAGCAACATAATATCTCAATATTCACCAAAGTGATTGTCAGCTCAAAGAATTTGACTCTTGCTGCCTTTTAATAAGGCAGAAATCGCATTCACCAGGAGCAAATGTCTAACCCATAACATAATTTTCTTGTTTGACGGAATGGCATTATTAAACAATGGGTCATCCTGATAACTTAAAGGAGGAGTACATTCAATTTATCGTTTTGAAATGCTTTGTAACAATTTTTCTTATCGTACGTTTTTATTATAAGGGGCTTATCGAGTTGTTAATGGAGTGATTCCAATGGAAAAGGAAATGGGTAATGTTTTTATTTTTTCCTTTGCTGCTTCAATGAAGAAAATCATTAAAAGAATTTTTGATATTGTCGTTTCTGCGGTGGTCTTAATCCTGCTGGCGCCATTTTTTGGTTTAATCGCACTCGCAATCAAGCGCGATACGCCGGGTCCGGTATTTTACAGCGGTACCCGAGTTGGAAAGAACGGCAAACTTTTCAAAATGTATAAATTTCGTACGATGTATGAAAATGAAAAGAGTTATCGTGGCGCACCCATCACAGCCCATGATGATGATCGCATCACACCATTAGGTCATTGGCTGAGAGATACCAAGTTGAACGAGTTGCCGCAGTTTATTAATGTGTTGAAAGGTGATATGAGCCTGGTGGGGCCACGACCAGAAGACCCTACCTTGACGAAAACCTGGCCATTAAAAATTCGTGATGAAATTCTATCTGTGAGACCCGGTGTTACCAGCCCGGCAACTGTGGTGTATCATAATGAAGAAGCTCTTCTCAGTTCCCACAATGTGTTGCAACAATATGTGCAGGAAATTGGTCCAGATAAAAATCGATTGGACCAGATGTATGTGAGCCGGCATAATTTCATCCTTGACCTGGATATCTTGTTATGGACGAGCCTGAGTATATTGCCATTGGTTAAGAAATCGACACCACCTGAATCATTATTGTTTGTGGGTCCAATCACACGTTTTTTCAAGCGTTATATGTCATGCACTATTCTTGATTTCTTATTCACATTTGCATCCATTACAATAATTGCCATCCTCTGGCGTTCTTCAAGACCCCTAGATGTGGGTTGGTTAAAATCGATTGCCATGGCGTTTGTCTTTTCGATGTTATTCAGTGCAACAGGTCTCTTGATGGGGATTTACAAAATCAATTGGGCAAAAGCACAGACGGAGAACTTTGCCAACCTGTTTTTTGCCTGGTTGCTGGCATCGGTAGCAGCGGTCGGAATCAATCGTTCATTTGATGTGTTTCCTACGTTGCTTGTTGTGGAAGCGTCATCACTGGCTCTGGCAGGGTTCATTACCAGTCGTTATTATAAAAGAATTGCAACCAAATTTTTCTCTGTTCTATTGAGGGCACAAGAAACGAAGAATAGCGATAGAAAGCGGGTGCTGATTGTCGGATCGGGAAGAACAGCAGAGCATGTTGCCTGGATGGTATATCACCCATCAAACGCATCGAAATATCATGTGATTGGTTTTATTGATGATGATTTCTTCACACAGGGAATGCGAATATACGGCAGCAAAGTTCTGGGAACGTTGAATGATATTCCGGCTATTGTACATAAGTACGATATCGATCTGATTTTTCTGGCGGACCACCGCATCTCGCGTGAGCAATTCGGAAAAATCATTCAGACCAGCCAGTATAACAAGCTCACCATTATGTTGGTGCCAGATATCTTTGGTTCATTGATGGCATACGACAACGGAAACAGCAGAAGCATAGAGCCGCTTTGGCACGACATGTACGGTGCGAATGATTTCGGCGAGCAAGGTGTGATTAATATCGGAGGTGTACAGTGGGTTGTTGGGCAGGATGAATATCACCCTGAACACAACGAGCTCAGTCACATCGAATAGGCATCAGGTTCTGCGGTTTCAATATCATATTCTATAGCAAACATCGAGTTGAACATGACCCAATATTTTGAAGGAAAAACCGTTTTGGTGACGGGTGCAGGCGGTTTCATTGGCAGTCACCTGGTAGAATCTCTCGTTCTCAATGGGGCAAGGGTTAAAGCCTTTGTTCATTACAATTCGCGTTCGGACCCGGGTTTATTGAAATTCCTCTCCGATGAACTTAAACCGAACGTTGAAATCCTATCGGGTGACCTGGTGGACGTGTCAGCTGTGAGCAGCGCTGTAAAAGGGTGCCATTTTGTGTTTCACCTTGGTGCGTTAATTTCAATCCCTTACTCGTACAGGCACCCATTGGATGTGGTAAAGACGAATGTGTTAGGAACCATGAGTGTGTTGCTGGCGTGTCGTGATCATGGCATTGACAGGCTGATTCATACTTCTACCAGTGAGGTGTATGGTACCGCCATCACTGCACCCATCCGAGAGTCTCACCCATTACAGGGGCAGTCTCCGTATTCCGCCAGTAAGATTGGTGCCGATAAACTGGCGGAGAGTTTCTTTTGCGCTTATGACCTGCCAGTCGTAACGGTTCGCCCTTTCAATACGTATGGCCCGCGTCAATCTGCACGAGCCGTTATACCAACCATCATCACCCAGGCGCTCACTCAGGAACAAATCAAACTCGGGAATATTAAAACAACCCGTGATTTCACGTATGTGAAAGATACTGTTGACGGATTTATTTGTGCCGCCCTGGCTTCAGGCGTGGAAGGGCAAACTTTCAATCTGGGCACAAATCAGGAGATATCCATCGGAGAATTGGCGGAATTGATTCTACAAAAAGTGGGGAGACCGGTTAAATTGATGGTGGAACAAGAGCGCTTGAGACCTGTAAATTCTGAAGTGTATAGGCTCCTGGCAGATGCAGAACGGGCTAAAAAAGAATTACACTGGCAACCGAAAATGACTTTGGATGCTGGTTTGATTGAAACGATTGAATGGATCAGGAATCATCTTGGGATGTATCGTATTGGTGAATATCAGTTTTAGGCAGGGTGATTATGAAAGCAATCATATTGGCTGGAGGACGGGGGACGCGCCTTTCACCATACACAAAGATATTACCTAAACCATTGATGCCGATTGGTGATATGCCTGTCCTAGAAGTTATTTTGAGGAAAATTAAACACGCCGAAGTCAATGAGGTGATATTGGCTGTTGGGCATTTATCTGAATTGTTGAGGGCGTTCTTCAACAATGGTGAAAAGCTGGGGATCGATATTCAATATAGTTATGAGGAGAAACCTCTAGGGACTGCTGGACCGTTAGCACTGATTGATGGTTTGACGGAAACATTTTTGGTGAGCAACGGTGATGTGCTGACCACGATGGATATTGGCAGCTTGATCCAGTATCATAAATCGCAAAAAGCTGCCGCGACCATTGCAGTACACGGGCGACATGTGAAAATTGACTTTGGCGTCATCGAATGGGATCACGGAACTCGTATTTCAAATTATATTGAAAAACCACAGTTTGATTATATGGTCAGTATGGGGATTTATGTGTTCGAGCCGCGTGTGTTGAAATATATCCCACGAGGTGAATACCTGGATTTTCCTGATTTGATTTTGAAATTGATTGCAGCGGGGGAACATGTGGCGGGGTATCGGTATGATGGTTACTGGCAGGATTTAGGACGCCCTGATGATTATGAGAACGCAGCGCACGATTTTGAAACCATGCGCGATCAATTTCTTCCAGGAGAAGACCAATGAACTGGCTTGTCCCACTTGCTGATGTCGATATCGACGAAGATGAGATTTCTGCGGTCAATGATGTGCTGCGAAGCAAATGGTTGAGCATGGGATCGGTTACCCAGGCGTTTGAGCAGGAGTATGCCGAAATGTTGGGTGTAAAGCATGCGCTCGCTGTGGCAAATGGCACTGCTGCTTTGCATTTAGCTTGCCTGGTTGCCGGGTTACAACCTGGTGACGAGGTCATTGTGCCCTCCTTGACATTTGTGGCAACGGTGAATGCGGTTCGTTACACGGGGGCAACGCCTGTTTTTGCCGATATCCTCAGTCAGCAAACATTAAACATATCACCGGCGGCAGTTGAGAATTTAATCAATGAAAGAACCAGGGCAATCCTTGTAATGCATTATGGTGGGTATGCCTGTGACATGCCACAAATCATGCAGCTTGCAGAAAAATACCACCTGATGGTGATTGAGGATGCTGCGCACGCGGTAAACTCCGAATTAGAGGGGCGGAAATTGGGTTGTTGGGGAGATATGGGGTGTTTCAGCTTTTTTTCCAACAAAAACATGACTACAGGTGAAGGCGGTATGCTGGTGACAAATGATGATGCCCTTGCTGAGAAGCTGAAACTGGCGCGTTCGCATGGGATGACAAGCCTATCCTGGGAACGGCATAAAGGGCATGCTTTTAGTTATGATGTGGTGGCATTAGGCTTTAACTATCGACTGGATGAGATGAGGGCGGCAATTGGACGGGTTCAGTTAAAAAAACTTGCTGATAACAATAAACGCCGCCGTGAGTTGACACAATTGTATTGGGAACTTTTAGATAAAGTACTACCGGATATCATTCTGCCCTTTAGATACCACGATGGTATCTCAGCAGCTCATCTCATGCCTGTTTTACTTCCGGAGGCAAAAATGCGCCAGCCATTTATGGAGCACATGAAACGAAATCGCATTCAAACCAGCATTCATTACCCTCCGGTGCATCGTTTCAGCGCTTATGCACAAACAGAATCGTCAAATGGCGCACATCTGCCTGTCACCGAAGATGCAGCAGTGCGCGAGGTAACATTGCCCTTATACCCGGAGATGCAGGAAAAAAATGTGCGTTATGTTTGCGAAGCTGCTTTATCGTTTTTTCAATGAGAAAGTGATATCTCAGCAAGGGTTATGAACACCATTCTCTCAAAGTTCTTTGGAAGAAAAGATTATTGCATTTATGTGTTGTATTCAACTCTAAATAATCAAAGCAAGGGTGTGATATGGAAATGAAACAACTATTTTTTATTCTGCGCAGGTGGTATTGGCTGTTGATATTGGGGTTGGTGTTTGGACTTTTTTGCGGTTTCCTCGCCAGTAGCTTTATGGCACCTGTCTATCAAGGGGTCGCAAAGATATTGGTATCTAGAAACCCAGATTCTGCAACAGCAGAATTTCCGAGTTTAAGCAATACCCAATTGGTACAAACCTATGTTGAATTACTTCAGACAGAACAGATACGTGACCGGGTCTCTGAAGTTGTAGGAAAGGAACTGGATAAAATGAGTATCATGGTTGAGCAGCTTCGGGATACTCAGATTATCCAAATCGCTGTGGAAGATGAGAATGCTTCGCGGGCAGTATTTGCTGCCAATACATTTGTATCAATTATTCAAGAACAGAATAATAAGCTGCAAGCAGATCAATATCTCAATGCCGAACAAAGCCTCGAGGAGCAGATTGCCCAGGCAAAAGCAGAGATCGATGTACTGCAGGCACAAATAGATGAATACTTACAGCAAGATTACCAGGCTCAGTTAGACCAGGTTAATCAACAAATAATAACGGTAAAAGCTCAAATATCCCAACTGGTGGAAGAAAATTTCGACCTGGCTGCCACCGTTACTGAAGAAGAAACAACACCTCCACCCGAAATCGCCGAAAACGAAGCAGACCTGACTATGTTGAGAAACCTGTTGAGTACGCTGCAAAGTTATCATTCAAACCTGTTGATACAGGGCAGGGCACGAGAAACTGGCAGCTCAGTTGTTGAAAGCCCACAACTGGAACAACTTCGATCCACGTTGAGGCAGTATGAAGATATTTATTTTTCCCATCTTAGAAGCCTGGACGTACTGCGTTTGACACGCCTTCAGAATTTCCCCACGATTGTGTTGATTGAACCCGCCACGATACCGGAAAAGCCAATTCGCCCTTTGCCCGCTTTGTATACTGTACTTGCAGGAGTCGCGGGTTTAGCAGTAGCCATTTTAGCAATGGTTTTGATCGAATATCTGGATGAGAGTGTAAAAACACAAGAGGATGTTGAGTCTGTTACTGGTGCTGTAGTCTTGGGAATGATTCGGAAAGTAAACCTACTAGAGGGACATCTGATTAAAGATAATGACGTGAATACATATCCCGCAGCGGTGATTTACGAGGATTACCGTTCATTGGGTTACCAGATTGAGCTTCAAGGCAAACAAAAACCGATTCGTTCAATTTTAGTTACCAGTCAAAGTGATGGCGAAGGAAAGACCACAACATCCGTAAACCTTGCAAGCATCTTCTCCAGCAATGGGGATACTGTTTTCTTGATGGATGCCAATTTACAGCACCCGCAGTTGTATCACCTGTTCGATGCAGATGACAGGGTGAAGGTGATGGATTTGAAAAATGGGAATCTGGAGAGTTCTTTGTTTCAGACCAAACAAACAGGAAACAATGTTGCTGCTTTAAACGTAATTGGGAAGACCGAGGGTGGGTACACAGCAGACTCGGCAGACGGGATCAAACAGATATCCTGGATGCTTGACCAGTTGAATATGGGGAAAAAAGGCGAAAAGAATAGCTGTTTGGTGATTATCGATGCGCCACCCGCCAGTTCTGTAGATGCCAAGATCCTGGCGTCTAAAACGGATGCGGTGCTGCTGGTTGTTGATGCCTGGCACACACAAAAAAAATGCCTACAAGATACGTTGAATGCGATGAAGCAGGTTAATGCCAACATCCTGGGAGTTGTAATGAACCGCGTGCCTGCTGAACGAGCTTATCATGCTGGCGATCATATTTTCTTTCAACCCCAAAAAAAGATGAATAGGGAAGACCTGGAAAAATCGGGAAACAAACAGAAATCTCTTTTTCAGCGGATTTTCAAACGTAAGAATCCATCGGGGTGAGTTGAATAACAGGAAAGAGGCTGTCCTTTTGTTATATTGGGCAGCCTCTTTTCTTTCTATCTCAATGAGCGGTTATTTGACGTATATCGTTGCAGGCAGAGTACAAAGCGTGGTCTTGCCTTGAACGATTGCCCAATTGACCGCATAGGTTCCAGCCTGGTTGGGGGCAAGCACATCGACAACAATTTTGACGGTTTCACCGGGTTTAACAGTTTGTGGAAGGTCATACAAATTACCGTATTTATGCATTTGTGTGCCGCTGACATATTTATAGTCGACTGAATTGATATCCCATGTTGTGTTGCTTGTATTTTTTACAGTCCATGTGAGATCGAAATCATCCCGTGTGTTTACCCATCCGGATGGAATGGTTTGGGAAACCTGACAGTTTCCGCTGACCGGGGTTGGGGTGGGCGCCGTTACTGGGATGACCGTTCCATTATCTACGTTTTTGAAGGCATTGTAGGCATAATACTTATTAGGGCTGTCGAGCCGGACTGTGACCATATCTACCCCTTTAACGATGCTGGGAAGTTGAACGGTAAATTTGAAGCTGCCGCCCTGTCCCGAATCGATGGTGCTGACGATGACATAGTCTTTGAAGAAGTTTTTGAATGAACCTACACGGATTGTAAAGGTTTCATTTGCCGGAAAGCGGTGCGCCTGTACGGTTACGGATTCATTGGCTTTTACGGCGATAATTTCGATGTAAGGCTTCCCGGTCTGGTCGGCTGCGTAAACCGTTTGGGGAATAAAGGCTACCAGGATAGACGTGATGACAATCACTGCCAACATCCGGGCTGTTATTGATAGAAATTTTTGTGACATATTTTTCTCTCCTTACTTGATCAAACCGGGTTGTATCACCGGTTTTTTTGGTTAAATATTTAGACGTGGATACGGTGAATTTTGTTCCCGGGACTTTTTTAAACCTCCTGGCGGGGTGAAGATGTGTTGTTCAACCTGTTTTCGCCTATAATGAATAGCAGAGAAGGATGGAACAAAACAGGATGTTAATACGTCTATCATGCAAAGAGCGTTTTCTCACTGGATTCCTGGATGAATGT
>CAYRRA010000144.1:0-11564 GCA_964426355.1 uncultured Anaerolineaceae bacterium | reverse complement strand
AGTTAAGAGAGACACTCGCAAAGGGAAAAATCTGGCGCGGTGAGTTTCTCAACCGGCGAAAAAATGGCGAACTGTATCATGAGCTGAACGCAATCTCACCTTTGTTCGATGAAAATGGTGTGCTGACCAATTATATTGCGGTTAAACAGGATATCAGTGAAATTAAGCGCGCACAGCAGTCTGAGGCAGAACAGCGTCAGATGACAGAGACGCTCATGGAGATTGCATCGGCGCTCAACCGTTCACTGCATATTGATGATACACTCGACCTGATTCTGACCAATATTAGCAAAGTGCTGCCGGTGGAAGCGATTGATGTTGCTTTGATTGAAAATGATATCGCCAGAACGGTGCGCGATATGGGGTTCATTGAACGCGACCTGACCGATTGGCTGCATGACCATATCTATTCAATTCATTCCTTCCCAGTTCTGGAGCGAATCTGCGAAACGCGTTTGCCTGTATTGGTCGAGAACACGTTGGAGTGCCCCGATTGGGTTTCCCTGCCACAAACGGACTGGATTCGCTCGCATATCAGTGCGCCAATCCTGATGGATAATGAGGTGCGGGGTATTATTTCAATTCATCATACCCAGCCGAACATTTATACAGAAAACCATGTACGTTTATTAAAGGTGTTTGCCGATCACGCCTCGATCGCCATTCAGAATGCGCGCATGTTTGAAGAATCTCAGCAGCAAATCCGCCGGCTGGCATCCCTCAGGCATATTGATAATGCCATCAGCAGCAGCATGGACCTGGACCTGACTTTGAGAACCGTGATCGACCAGGTGGTGCAGCAACTCAGGGTGGATGCAGCTGCGATTTATTTGCTCGACCCGCACATGCATGATTTGGAATGCCGTGCCAGTTATGGGTTACATGCGGTTGCCTCTGCCATTAAGCGTTTCCGCTTGAGCGAATTTCCCGGCAACGATGTTGTGATAAGCCGAAAGACGACACAGTACACCGATTTGCAAAATCAGTTAAATCTATATGGGAATTTCTCTGTCTTTGGCGATTTTTCAAGCATCTTCCTCGCGCCGCTGCTCGCCAAAGGACAGGTGAAAGGTGTGCTGTGTGTATTGATGCGGAAGGATTTTGAGCCAGATGCAGAATGGAAGGGGTTCCTGGAAATGCTGGCAGGACAAACAGCCATTGCCGTGGATAATGCCGGGCTTTATCGCGAGCTGCTGCAAGCCAATAACGAGTTGCTTCTTTCGTATAACGCCACGCTTGAAAGCTGGGTGGAAACGTTAGACATTCGAAATCAGCAAGAGGGGCATTCCCGACGGATGGCAGATTTGACATTGAAGCTGGCGCGGGGAATGGGAATACATGGCGAGGACTTGCAGCACATATACCGTGGTGCGCTTCTACATGATATCGGCGCAATTTATATCCCGGAAGAAATTCTTACCAAAAAAGCACCGCTAACCGATCAGGATTGGGATGTGATCCGTCAGCATCCTGTATGGTCATACAAGCTTCTATCAAAGGTCGCTTATTTGCGCCTTGCCTTGGATATCCCCTACTGTCATCATGAACGCTGGGATGGAAGCGGTTATCCGCGTGGGTTGAAAGGGGAGGAAATTCCCTTTGCTGCACGGATTTTCGCCGTTGCAGATGTGTGGGATGCCCTGCGCACAGACCGACCCTACCGGGAAGCCTGGTTGGATGCCGATGCCAGGGACTACCTACAGCAGCACTCCGGTGTGTTGTTCGATCCTGTAGTGGTAGAGAACTTTCTGAACCTGCTGTTATAATTCTGGCATAAAAAAACACAGGGTGTGGTTTTTGCCAGAAAAATGAAGAAACAAAAAATAACTCACAATTCTATCCAGGATAGTGTTGCCGGTTCGATTGATTTGGTTGCAGCGTATCAAGAAGCAATGAATGCGCGTTCCAGCGCGCAGATGGACAGCCTGCGCTCACCCGATTTTGAATTGGATTTTGTTTACGGGGATGCGTTTCAGGAAAAGCCAATGTCGGGCGAAGCGACCCGTTCTTTTTGGCCCGTCTGGTTTAGAGCTTTCCCGGATGGCGAATTTGAGCCAACCCGCACCATCGCTGCAGAAAAAGTGGTGGTGGTGCAGTGGACGTTTTCCGGTACACATCTTGGCGCGCTTGGGAAACCCATCATCGAGCCGGAGGTCGCCTCAACGGGACGAATTGTTTGTTTTCGCGGGGTCTCCTTCTATGACATTGAAGCCGGGCGAATCCGGCGCGAAACCACTTACCTGGACCAGGCGACTGTGCTGGTGGAACTTGGGGCGACGTTGTGACCAAAGAGGAGCATTCCATACCGGGGGAGTTAGTGATTGCGGAACGTGTCACCACGAATGACTTCGAACCCCAAAAAGCCCGCAGGGTGGTAGCGCTGCTGGCGCTCAGCGTGGCGATGATGATGACTGGCGCCGGCATCATCATGCCCATTTTTGCCCGACGACTGAGTGAATTTGGCGATGGCGTGGAGGCGCTTGGACTGCTGACTACGACATTTGCTTTAGCTCACCTGGTAGCAGCTCCTTTCATGGGCGCGCTGGCGGATCGCTATGGGCGCAGGCTGCTGATTCTGGTGAGCCTGGTTGCCTTCACCCTGGCGAATATCGGGTATCTGTTTGCCGGTTCTACCGCGATGCTGATTGTCACACGCACGCTTGGCGGTTTGTTCACTGCGGGCTTGTTTCCCGCTGCGATGGGGGTGGTTGGCGACGTCTTTACAGACGAGCAGCGTTCCCGCTGGGTGGGAATCGTCATGGCAGCCTATGGCGTAGGATATATCTTTGGACCGGCACTGGGGGGCTTTTTGTACGATGCCTGGGGATATTCGTCACCGTTCATACTTTCGGCATCGGCGGGTCTGCTTGCCTTCCTGGCTGCATTGATATGGGTTCCGGAGACGCGACCTGCAACGGTACGTCATCGGGAGAATCTGCGTCGGGTTCGCCAGGAACGCATTCACCAGCTTCCCCGCGAGAGGATCAGAGATAGCCTCCCCAGACCATTGCAGGTTTTTGTCGTGCTCCTGCTCATCGACTTTATCGGTTCGTTTGCCTTTGCCTTTATCGAGCCGCAAATGATTTTTTACATGTATGACGAATTGCAATGGAATACCAGCAGTTTTGGCATCCTGGTGGGGGTCTATGGTTTGGCAATGGTCCTCGGGCAGGTGGGGTTGGGAAACCTCAGCGACCGGTGGGGCAGAAAAACGGTGATCTTGCTGGGTCTGGTATTGAGTGTAACGCTTTATATCGGAATTTCCCTGACCACCCATTTCCCCACGTTGATCGTTATCTGTGCCATTGCAGGTTTAGGCGCAGCGCTGACTGCACCCGCCTTGAGCGCGTTTTTTCTCGATATCACGCCCGACCGCTCACGCTCGCGCGTGCTGGGTATCAAGGAATCAGTGCTTTCATCGGGCAGCGCAGCAGGTCCGCTTTTGGTGGCGGCTGCAACCCGTTTTTTGGATTCCATCGGCATTTTTGTGTTGGGAGGGGTGATGGTGGTTTTGAGCGTAGTCCTGACGGCGTTGTTCCTCAAAGAGCCAAAACACAGCGCGGTGATGCCGGTGGATGAGGACTGGCAGATTGCTGCAAGGCGCAGCCTGGCAGCCCAATCCGCCATGCGTGGAATTGTTTTACAGGCAGAGGCTGTAAGAGCCGACCAGGCAGGCAGATTTATCCGCGAATCAATGGAAAAAGCCCGGAAATTCAGGGACAAATCTTCGGGTGGTGAACGGTAAACAAAGGACAACTTGAGTATTCTTTGTTGCGGAAACGTCTACCACGAATGATCGAGGGCATGAGATAATTATCGCGGTATGCTGGAACGCCGGTTTCATTTCAAATAATCATTGAGGTGTATTTTGAACAACTCTTCAGCAATTCGCCTGTACACGATCGGACACAGCGATCTCCTCTTTGCTCATTTTCTTAACCTGTTGCAGCAGCATGATATACAGACCCTGGTGGATGTGCGCAGTATGCCGTGGGGCTGCCCGGCAGCTTATTTTGATCAAGAACAGCTCAGGCTAAGGCTGCTAGAAGCCGGTATCGCCTATCACTTTTTGGGCAACCTGCTGGGCGGACGTCCGCAGGATACCTCGGTTTATCGTTCCGGCAAGCTCCCATCCAGTTGGGACGAAGTCGCCAGGGAAGTGGATTACCCTGCCATCATGGAGAAGCCCTGGTTTCAGCAGGGAATTACCCAACTGCTGGAAATCGCCGCGCGTGGGAGTACCGTCATCTTGTGCGCAGAGGAAAACCCGCAGGAGTGCCACCGCAAGCATCTGGTTGCGCGTAGCCTTCCAATGCAGGTTGAGGTCTTGCACATCCGGGCGGATGGCAGCTTGAACCCTGAACTGCCGGTTGAAAAAACAGGATAAGACAAGCCGCTTTCTTGTTTCGTGATAAACTTAGCGAACATTTTGACCCCATAACGGTATCGGTTTGATATGCGTACACGTTCTTTCTCGTTTCTTTTACTTTTTTTCCTCCTCCTCGTACCTTTGCTCACGAACTGCTCGCCCTCAGCGGATGTAGAAACGCAGGCTGTTGAAATTTCTGCGCTGCCTGGTGGAACGCAAATCTCGACATTGACGCCGGTCAGTGTTTCGTCGAAACCGGCGGCAAGTGAAGAGACCAATACCCCAGCCAGTAATGAGATTCTGGCAGGCGAGGATGAACCCACCCCAGCGAACACGGCGATTTCATTGCCAACGGAGGATTTGCGGCAAGACCCGCAGGACTGGCGCAACTGGTCGATCATCCCGGAATATATTTCCGGGCGCGCGCGTGAGATTTACCAGAAAGGGATTATGATGGGCAACGACCCGCATGCCTTCTCGGTTACCGGTGATTGCCAGGCAATCCGCGAGGTGATGCTGGGAGAGTTCGATGACCCGCGCAAATACACGTTGAAAAGCGATGAGCTTTACCTGCAGGAAGCAATTGATCAGTTCCAGGGCTCGTTCAACCGCAATGGCGCGGCGGTGCGCGGTGGTTTTACGGCTGCATCGGTGCTTTCCCCCATCCACGCAGACCCAAAGGAATGCAAATCGGGTGAGACACCCCTGGGCTGCGAGTTCCGCCTGCACAACCCGAGCATTCTCATCATCAGCCTGGAGGTCTGGAATGACCGGGCAAACCTGGACCGCTATGAGCTTTATTTACGCCAAATCATCGAGTACAGTATCGAAGAAGGTGTTCTGCCTGTATTGATGACCAAAGCCGATATGGCTGAAGCCTTACAGCATGTCATCAACCCCACGCTGGTACAACTGGCATACGAATATGACCTGCCCCTGGTCAACTTTTGGCTGGCAGTGCAGCCGCTGCCGAACCACGGCATCGACCCTGACCGCGACGGCTTTCACATCAGCGAGGAAGCCTGGTGGGTAAAAAGCCTGACGGCGCTCAAAGCGCTGGATGCCGTATGGCGCGGCGTGCAGGTTGAGCCGGCGGGGATGCCTTCACTTACTGAAACCCCGTTATCCCCTACGCTACAGCCAAGCCCGCATCCCACTGCCACGCAGACCGTCCAGCCGTTGACACTCTGCAACCCACCGCAGGATTGTGTGCTGCTGGGTGTAACGCACGCTGAGCGTGAAACGTTGGTGAATGACGGTATCTTCCTTTTTGATGTGCAAACAGGTCAGGCAGCACAGGTGGGGGGCAGTGGGTATCGCTTGCAGGCAGTTTCACCGGATGGGCGGCAGATGCTGGCAAACCACGACGGCAGCCTGGTGTTGTTGCAGACCAATGGCACTCATTCCCGCGAAATCACCACCGGCTTTTCTGGGTTTGGCAGTCAAGGGGCATACTGGCTTCCGGATGGGAAACAGATCGTGCTGCTGGCTGCGCGGGAAAACATGGATACAGAAGCGGTGTGGCTGTATGACCTGAAAAACGACACCTGGCAACGAATCAGCGGTGAAGACGATAGACCGATTGCCCTGTACCCATCTCCTGACCCTACCAGGGTATATTGGGAAGCCGGCGCTTGCAGCGCTCAAGATGAATGTACAAAAGAAGGCGTATGGGTGACCGAAACCGGCAACCCCCCTTACTTTGAAGAAGGCGTCTTGCTGCCCGCCTATTCACCTGACGGTGTGCATTTCGCCTTTATGGACCCGGCATATACCTATGAATACCAGTTTGATTCGAACTTCAGGCTGCTCCTGGAAAACCTGGAAACACGCCTGGTCAGCCGCAGGATGATCGCCTTCCCACCGGCAAATGGTTACCTGGTACGCAACCGGTTGGAGAGCTACACCTGGTCGCCGGACAGCTCGAAAATCATGATTTTCCTGGATGAGCGCAGTAATTATTATGAGAAATCAGCCGGTTATCACACCTATCTCTTTGTGGTGAAAAATGGTCTGCTGCTGGAATACGAGCGTTTGTTTGGTGAAGTGCCGCGAGTAGCCTGGTCACCCGATAGCACGCGCCTCTTTTTTGCGAATACAGTGAAGGAAACAGATGGCAGTTTTTCGATCCGTTTCAGGCAACTGGATACAAAAACCGGCATCGCACATGATTTTGATGCGATCCCGGTTCTTAGCGGGAAAAATTACCTCTTCATTGACCGGATGTCCTGGCTGCCGGACTTGACTTCCGGCAGCGCAGAATAGCCGGTTGCTGTAGATACCGGTTTATTGTAAAGCAGAAATGGCGCGGCGAACCTGTTCGACATCGGGTGGTAATTCAAGTGCGGTATTGGCGAGACGTGAACTGACATCCTTGAGCTGACCAGTATGGTACGCCACTTTCATACTGGAGAATTTCAGACCGTGCGCTGTGGAAATCACCACCACGCGCTCGTTCTTTTTAATCTCACCGCGTGTGGCTGCTTTGATCAGCGCGCCCAGCGCCACACCAGTATGCGGGCAAGTGTATAGCCCGGTGCGGTCGGCACGGGCGGATGCTTCAGCCAGTTCTTCTTCGCTGACCTGTTCGACGATGCCATTGAACTGCTGCATGACCTTGACGGCGCGCTCATAGCTGACCGGGTTGCCAATTTGAATTGCGCTGGCGAGCGTCTTTTGGGCTGCAACCGGCACGAACTGGCGGAAGCCGGTCTGAAAACTGCGGTAAAACGGGTTCGCCTTTTCAGCCTGTGCGCAAAGGATGCGCGGCAGGCGGTCGATCATCCCCAGTTCTTTCATCAGCAGCAGCCCCTTGCCCAGTGCGCTGACGTTGCCCAGGTTGCCGACCGGCAGCACAAACCAGTCGGGTACCTGCCAATTGAAACCCTGAACGACTTCGATCGCCACCGTTTTTTGCCCTTCAATGCGCAGAGAATTCATGGAGTTTGCCAGGTAAATTGCTGGGTCCTGGATCAATTCCTTGACCAGCTCCATGCAGCCGTCAAAATCGGTGTCCAGTGCAAACACCGCCGCGCCGTTGGCAATCGGCTGAATGAGCTGTTCGGGTGAGACTTTATCCTTGGGGAGCAAAATCACCGCTGGGATTCCTGCCGCAGCCGCGTAAGCAGCCAGCGCTGCGGAGGTATCACCGGTAGAGGCGCAGGCGATGGCTTTGATTGGCTTTCCCTGGGAAATCATTTGTTTGACCACCGAGACCAGCACGGTCATTCCCAGGTCTTTGAACGAACCGGTGTGGCTGTTCCCGCACAGCTTGACCCATAGATCGGGCACGCCGATGGTTTCACCCAGGCGTGTGGCGTGAAAACAATTGGAATGCCCTTCATACATCGAAACGATATTTTCCCGGTCAATTTGCGGGCAAACCCATTCTTTTTTACCCCAAACGCCTCCCCCATAAAGCCAATCCGGGGTTCGTGCACGACGAGTGAATAATTCCTTCCATTCATCTGCACTGTGCTGCTTGAGCGCATCCATATCGTGCACCACTTCCAGAAGCCCGCCGCATTTCTCGCAGTGGTATACCACGTCAAAGATGCTGTAGCGCGTATCACAACCCCGCACACATTGATACCAGCTTTGATATTCCATCGTTTTTTCCTTTCCTCAGAATATTCTTGCGTCATCGCAATCACAGCCAATGATTTGTGTGATGATGCGGTGGATGGGTTGATGCCCTTCGGCTTTCAGTTCGTCACTGGGGAGCGAGGCTTCATCCGGTTTGTCGGAAAGCCCGAAGATCATCGTTCCGCCTTTCTGCCAGGTTTCTGCCAGGGCATATACCTCATGCGTGATGACAATGGCTTTCTTAAGTAGCTCGTCTGCACTGCCAGTGGCAGCTCCAGCGAGCAGTAGTTTTTCGGTGTTGAGATATTCATAACAGCGGAACTGTTTGAACGGTGTGGGATCGTTGTTTTGATAGCGCTCATAGAAGCCAGTGTGCACCGCTTTCATGCCGGGTGGTAACAGTGTTTTTCGTTCATCCACAAACATGACAAAATCGGAAAACCGGTTTGTTCCACGGGGCTGTATGGTTTGAAGCAGGTCATCCAGGCTGAGCAGGCGGCTGTTGAGGACCAGGCAGGTGTATACCAGGTAATCCTGGTTATCGCTGGTGAAGGCATGAAATTCGGGCTGGTTCAGGCAGTCATACGCCTGCTGAAATTCAACCGGGTTGAAGTGGTTCCCGAGTGTATCCGCTGCCAGTTTTCGGGCAGCATCCATGCGGGCGAGGTCAATCAAGCTGTCGTTGCGACCGCGCGCGCCGAGAATGGTTTTGTCGATGTCCAACAGCAAAACCGTGTTTTCATCCATCGACCCGCCTGCCTTCAATACGTCTTCATGGAAACGGGTCAGTGCCTGCCAGCGATTAGCCAGGTAAAGGCTGGCGTGTTCGTGCCGTTCGATATCCATTTTGAATGGAGCGTCTCGGTCGGCTCCAATAAAGCCCATCCCCTGCCAGCCTCCCGCACGGCAAATATTGAGAAACGCCTCCCCATCGTTCATGCGGGTGTCGCCCACGTAAATCACCCGCTGCAGTTCGGCTGTTGGAGCAGTTTTTTTGCGCGCCTGTTTGAGTATTTCAACCAGTACGCGAGCATAGTCCGGGGTGGTTTTTCGCGGTGTGGCGTGCAAGGTAAGCCCCAGCCGCGTGCATACAGTGGAAAAGGATGGTATTGACTGGTCAACCGGTACAAGGTTGCGAAAAACCAGCCTGTCACCCATTAAATTGGCGATAGAAGATTGTCCATAAATTTTCATTGTACATATCCTGCTGAAACCATCATTTCAGCGTTCAAGATGGCGCCACTGGCAGCACCACGGAGCGCATTGTGAACGACTGAGACCATTTTTATATCCATGATTGGGCAGGGGCGCAACCGCCCGACAACGGTTGCCATGCCGCCTTGTACATCACGATCCAGGCGTGGTTGAGGTCTGTCAGCCTGGTTGCACAATAGAAGGGGATGGGCTGGGGCGCTGGGAAGCGCACGGATCCAATCCTCTGCCCGCCAGTTTTGCAGCACCTCAACCGCTTCCTCCGCCTGCGGTTTACGCGAGAAGCGTACCGAGAAACAAAGCGTGTGCCCATCCAAAACAGGGACGCGATTGGCTTGTGCGCTCACTGCGATTTGGGCTTCTGTGCGTACACCGGCTTGCATACTCCCCAGCAGCAAACGGGTTTCTTTTTCGATTTTCTCCTCTTCACCCGAAATGTAGGGGATTACATTTTCGCTGATGTCCAGCGCAGACAAGCCGGGGTAGCCAGCCCCGGATATCGCCTGCATGGTGTTCACCAACACCTGTTCCACGTTGAAGGCATCATGCAAGGGCTTGAGCGGCATCACCAGTCCGGTGGTGGTGCAGTTTGGGCTGGTGACGATCAAGCCTTTCCATCCGTGCAAATGCCGCTGTTCTTCCATCATCTCCAGGTGGTCTGGGTTGACCTCCGGTATCACCAGGGGAATACCGGGTTCCTGTCGGTATGCGGAGGCATTGGAACACACGCAATAACCCGCCCGGGCAAACAATGGCTCTACCTCTCTGGCTTGTTCCGCAGGTAGCGCGGAAAAGACGATGCAGCCTTCCGGTTGCGGCATCCTGCCGGGTGTTGGCTCAGAGGGTTGTAGTTCCATTTGGGCAGCGTATGGCGGCAGCGCGCCAGGTAGCACCCATCGACAGGCTTCTCCGTATCGCTGACCTGCCCTGCGTTCTGATGCGGTCAGTGCGATGACCTTAAACCACGGGTGGTTCGACAAAAGCTGAACAAAGCGCTGTCCAACCAAGCCAGTGGCGCCTAAGACAATAACAGGTATTTTTAGCTTCATTTGACCTCTCCGTTTTCAATGACCTCTCGATGGATGGCGCGTATGGCTTCATTTGCATCATTCAGCGTGACCACCAACGACATGCTCAGGTCGGATGAACCCTGGGCAATGGCAATGACGTTGATTTTTTTCTTTTTCAGGGCAGCAAATATCTGGGCTGAAACCCCTGGTGTGCTGCGCAGGCTGGCTCCGATGACTGATACGATGGCAACATCACCCTGCGACCAGACCCGATCAATATCGCCGCGCAGGATTTCCAGCGCCATTTCATCGCGTATGGACTGGAGTACCTGGGGTGTGGAAGCCATGGGGATGACAAAGCAAATTGCCTGTTCTGAGGATGACTGGCTGATCATCAGGATACTGGCTCCTTTTCGGGCTACAGCCAGGAAAGTACGCCCGGCGATGCCAGGCACGCCCAACATTCCACGCCCTTCAACGGTGACCAGGCTGAGCGCGGAAATCATGGTCACTGCACTGACTTTTCCCTGTTTCGTCTTCATTTCCTGGGTGATACAGGTTCCCGGGCAGGTGGGGTTGAAAGTGTTCTTTACCCAGAGTGGGATGCCGCGGGCAACAACAGGGCGAATGGTTTTGGGGTGAAGCACCCTGGCTCCGGCATACGCCATCTCGCCCACTTCATCATAAGACAGCATTGGGATAATCTGGGCTTCGGGCACAATGCGCGGGTCGGCTGTCATCACACCATCTACATCGGTCCATGTCCACACCTCGGCAGTATCCAGGCAACTACCAACGATTGAGGATGAGAAATCACTACCACCCCGCCCCAGGGTGGTAATGACGCCTTCGCTTGTGGCACCGATGAAACCTGTTACCACCGGAACGATACCATCGTCTAATATGGGACGGAGCACTCGATTTACTTGTGCGCACGTTTCTTCCCACAACGGCACCGCATTTTGAAAAGTGTCATCCGTAACAATCAACCCGGTGGCATCTACAGCCAGGGCGCGCAAGCCTTTTTGCTGCAGAAGTGCAGCGAAGAGACGGGCGTTCATCCGTTCCCCAAAGGAAGAGGTGGCGTCCAACACGCGCGGGGTTGCTTCTCCGAGAACGTGAATGCTGTGGCAGTAAGAATATAGTTCGCCCACATATTGATCCACCATTCTCTTGAGGACAGCACGTTCCACTTCATTTTGGAAAAGCTCGTCGATGGTTTGATGATGACGATTCTGTATTTCTTCAATCAGCGGTGTATAAACCTCTTTATCGCCCTTGATGGCACTCCTGGCGCATTTGAGCAGCGCATCGGTGACCCCATTCATTGCAGACACCACCACCACGACCTGATCCCAGTTCCGAGACTGTTCAAGCACCAACGCGGC
>CAYRRA010000143.1:0-11690 GCA_964426355.1 uncultured Anaerolineaceae bacterium | reverse complement strand
TTCCCTGGAGGAAGGCTGATTTTTTCTTTCGTAAGTAACTTCACGTTGGAACAGAAAATGACCGTCCTCTTAGGGGGAGGTGGTACTGCCCAAATAATAATAAACGCCAAAATTCATCCTGCTCATGTTCAGATTCTATCTCTTAAACTGGGCTATGTCAAGTTTTGAAAAACTGCTATAATCATGGCTGGGGTATCAAAATGAGAGAAGAAGTACTGGTTCTCAATGCTAATTTTGAACCGATCAACGTTTGTGAAATGCGTAGAGCGGTTGGGCTCTTGATCGGTGATAAAGCCACGATGGTTCTTAATGGTCGCGGGGTAATTCGAACCAGCCAAAATACATTCCCAAGACCATCGGTGATTCGCCTGACGTATATGATCCGCCGCCCGCACCCTCAGGTAAAACTCACCCGCCGCGAGCTCTTCCGCCGCGATAATTACACCTGTCAGTATTGCGGCAAACAAAAACCTGACCTGACGATGGATCACGTGATTCCTCGCCACCTGGGAGGGCAGCAGTCATGGGACAATATCGTCACAGCCTGTGCAGAATGCAACCACATGAAGGGCGGAAGAACGGTCCAAGAAGCGAATCTGCATCTTCAGCATCCCCCCAGGATCCCACCCGCTTCAATCCATTATCTCTTTGAGCACTACCTGACCAGCAATTTTGAGTGGAAGCCGTTTATCGAAGGCTGGTAAATTACAACTCGATACGCATAAAATCGAGAGCCAGGTTCACCACTCCCCCAAAAACAGTCTTTGCTTCTGATAACAAGGCTGGCAGAGATTCCTTTTTCGCAGGGTAATGAATCAGATACAATGATTTTACGCCCGCCTTCACTGCTGCTTCAGCCGCTTGAGAAGCGGTCGAATGACCAGAAGAGAAACCCGAAGCCTCATGCAATAACAGATCGCTTCCTCTTGCGAGTTCAACAAGTGAATCGCAAGGGGCTGTGTCACACGAATATGTGAAAGATTTACCGCCCACCTCGTCAAAACGAAGTGCAATAGTAGGAATGAGATGATTTACCGGTGATGCTGTGAGGCGTAACTGTTCATCATCAATGAGAACCTGTTTTTCCTCTGCCGCAACAGGATGAAACTCCAATGGGAAAAACCGGGGCCAGGATTGGTAATCGTACAGATCCATCATGGTGCGCAGGCGTTGAAGGGTATATTCCAATCCATATAAACGCATCGGTTTTTTACGTCCCAATAACCACATCCCCATTAACAACGATGGAACGCCAGAAACGTGATCCGGATGAAAATGCGTTAATACAATATCATCAATCTGGTCAAAATTTACCCCAGCTTGGGGTATGCGAATCAATGGGCTGCCGGCACAATCCACCAGAATAACTCTTGAAAATTGTTTCACATAAAAATGCGTGTTTTCTGCACCACCACAGGGAATGGCATTCGCTGATCCTAAAATCACAATCTCCATGCGCCGTCACTCCTTAAAAATGCAACCCCATTACCAGCCTGGGAGTGATCCATATTTCAATGACTGCTGCAAGCAGCAAGAACGGAACCACCACACCCACGAAAACTTTTAGCCAGTCTGCCAATGATTCAATCACCACTTCACTGACTGTCTTCACCCTCGTTGGAGCAGCCAACATTGCACCCATTCGTAACACAGCGGCAGTTGACAGGATGGCTACTGGGATTTCAATCAAACCATGTGGCAGAACAAACATGGCATATACCGAGACAGGAAGCCCGCTGTTCTGCATTAGCGCCAGTAAATAACCAGCGATCCCCATTGTAGCGATCATAGGTATAGATCCCAGGATACCCATAGAAACAAACCCTAACAACAGCGCCAACAACATTGACCGAACGTTCTGCCACCAAATCATCAAAACTGGTAAGATGGATCGCCCGGACCACATTTCCAATATGGCTTCCAGCCGCTCATCCAAATCCACAAACGAGACATCATCCAAAGACAAAGTAAACCGATTAATTTGTGCATGACCTAATATGAAGGCTACCCCGGCAATCAGGGTAACCAACAGAAACGGAAGCCGCAGTGAAGTTACTGCCGGTCGTAAAACGTTCTTATACCAGGAAACAATTGAATCTGCTGAACCTCTAAATTGTGTCCAAAAGTAGCGAACTCCCCAGCGCAGGTTGAGCACGTCAATTTCCCGCCCAAGCAATTCTTCGCGCTGAAAATGCGCCAGTCCGACCCGCATCAATAAAACGGTCAAAACACAAACCCCCAGAACAACCCACCACAGTGTAGCTTGATTGCCCCAGAACATCACGATACTCTCACCCTGGATAAGCAAAGCGGCAGGAATGATAATGAAACTTGCCAATAAATTGGCTGCGCGTACCGATGTAGCTTGCGTAGAAATCACCACAGCGCCGGCAACCATCATGACCGCTTGCACAGTGGTCAGGACAATGATCTGCACGAGTATATCTGCATCCGGAATCCTTACATTTTTTACCCATAGCCCGAACAGATAGACAGCCATGCCCAGGTAGCTGGAAACCAGCGGAGGGACCGTGGAAGAAAGTAATTTCCCCAGGTAAAGCTGCCAGTCTTCAAGAGGGGTGTTCAACAGGGGTTCAATACTCCCGCGTTCTTTTTCACCCACAAAAGATTCCAACGCAATAACCAGTGACACCGAAATTGGAAAGAACCCCACAACCATTAGAAGAAAAGGCACCATCCGCTCGCCGATAATCGTTGCCCCATACTCCTGGACAAAATCCAAAATTTGGCGGGCGGTAAAATTCATCAAGAATGGAAAAAACAGCGTCAATCCAAGGATGGGAAAAATTATCCGCCAATCCCTGAATTGATCCCGAATCTCACGCCGGGCAATGATGAGGGAAGGGTGAAGGGCATCAAGCATCACCTGCCTCCATGTTGCTTTGAACTGCCTTTAGATAAGCATCTTCCAGGCTTTGAGGTACTTTCTGCAGCGCAACCACATCAAAATTGTTGTTCAGCAACCCCCTTAGGATGAGGGGGTTATCCATATCAGGTTGATTGGTTTGATAACGGAGATGAGTTTCATCACGCTGAATTAAGGTTGTTCCAGCGGGCAAAGTGATTTCTCGCCCGTTAGGGCTTCCACTAAATTGAATCTCATAATGCGCCGGTCCAAGAAGCTGAGATTTAATATGCTCTGCGGTACCACTTAAAATGATTTGTCCGCTTTGAATAATGGCAAGTTGGTCAGCCAGTTCTTCAGCTTCAGACAGGTTATGTGTACATAGAATCAAGGTACGATTGCCTGATTTCAAATTTCGAATTGAATCTCTAACTGTTTTTGCGCTTTCAGGGTCCATCGCTGATGTCGGCTCGTCCAACAATAAAACCGGCGGATCGTGTAAAAGTGCCCTGACCAATGCCAGCTTCTGTCGCATTCCTTTTGAATATTCGCCTAAACGCTTTTTTCCCACATCCCCCAGACCAAATTCCTCCAGAAGCATTTCTATGCGCAGCCGGGTATGTTCCGGCTCCATTCGGTAGAGTTGAGCGAAAAAAGTTAAATATTCTTTTGCGTTCATACGCTTATAGAGACCGTGCAATTCGGTTAAAACACCCACCAAAGAGCGTACCTGTTGCGAATCTTTTACCACGTCATATCCCGCAACCGTTGCCCAACCGCGTGTTGGTCTCAGCGCCGAAGAAAGCATTCGCACCGTTGTTGTTTTTCCAGCGCCATTTGGTCCAAGCAACACCAAAACCTGACCTTGAGGAATATCAAGGTGCACTCCCTCAACCGCAACAAATTCGTCAAATTTTTTGGTCAGGTCCTCTGTCCGGATCATCCCTTTTCAGTCTCTCTATCTTAATTATCGGATGGGTTTGTTCCTGGTTGAGCCTCTTCAATGCCAACTGGTGTTATGGTTTCGCCTTCAGACAGACCGGGATTCTTTCTGTTTCGAATGATTCTTACAATCAACAAAATCAGCGAACCCATTGCAAGCAGTACCATCAATGCCTGGTTTGCATTGATCCCACCAACACTGGATGCATCCAGACGTAAAAACTCTAAAAAGAAACGAACGATGGGATAGAGGATCAGATAGACCTGGAAAATGTAGCCCTCTCTCAGGGAACGTGAAAAACGAAATATCCCAAAAAGCAAAATCCCCATGATAACCAGGTTTAACAACGATTCGTACAAAAACAATGGGTGATAGGTCGCTTCATTTGCAAATTCTGGCAGCCGGTGAGCGGGGTCAATATAAATTGCCCACGGTAAATTTGAAGGCATACCATAGACTTCCTGGTTAACAAAATTTCCCCAACGCCCAATTGCCTGAGCCAACGCAAGACCTGGCGCAACCGCATCCGTCCATACCCAAAATCGAAATTTCATCTTACGGGACAAAACCCACACCGCCAACGCCCCACCGATGATACCGCCGGGAATGCCAAGACCGCCTCGCCAGATAGCAAGGGCATCGAGAGGGTGGGTGAGATAGTATTGAGTCGTAACCCCCATCGCAATCAAAGAATCAGAGGGGGTAAGAATATGCCAGATGCGTGCCCCAAGGACACCAGCGATTAATACCCACGGTAGTATTTCCCAGGTAATCTCCGGGTCTTCCCCAAATCTTCGCACTAACCGCGTCGTTGTCCAGGCAGCAGCCAGAATCCCCACCATGATGATCATTCCATAATAATGCAAAAGGAATGGTCCTATATAAAAGCCTTCACGCATCCTTTAAACTTCCTTTCCGTCAAATCAAATTCCTTCTAAATTATAAAACGCACTGAATAATTAGTCTTCCTTTTGCATATCTGCCTGCTTGTGAACAAACCAAATTCGCTGCAGCGCAGTAAAATTTGCCAGAATTGCCACAATAATAACGCCGATGAGGGGGTAATTAAGTAGTAGCGCTGGCACCAGGATGATATACCGCTCCAGCCTGGACAACAATCCAATTTTGGCGGAGAACCCCAGTGTTTCTGCCCGGGAACGGACATAAGAAACCATCAACGAACCCGTCATCGCGGTGTAAACGAGGACACTGCCAACAATGTTTTCTTGTGTCGAATAAAAGAAGAGCAATCCGCCAAACAAAAATAACTCTGAATAACGGTCAGTTACAGAATCAAGAAAAGCCCCGAACTTCGAAGAACCCCCGCGCAATCTTGCCATAGCCCCATCTAAAGCATCCAGCGGAGCAGTCAGCAAAATAACTAACCCGCCCCATGAAATCTTGCCGTTGGCAAGCAAGACCGCGGCAATAATGTGCCCGACGAGACCCAACAGTGTAACTGCATCTGGGGTTAAGCCAGTTTTGAGCAATAAACCTGCTGCTGAATCGAGCACGCCTTTAAATACTTGCCGCATCCGGTCAGAAAAGACGATTTTTTCTTTATCGATGTTCAACCTCCGATAATGCAGACTTGCCGGTGTTTTTCGCCGGACGGTATTGTATGCTAACTTACAGATACCGAACTGTCAAGGAAAGGCTGGTTCCCATTATATAGAAAGACAGGTTAATACTCATCCACCTCGCCTTCTTCGAAAAAGTCTTCCTCGTTTTCTTCCACATCATCATCAACAGGTTCTTCATCTTCACGGGCAATCAACACCTCGCGTTCTTTCCCCCCGCCTTGAGAAGGACCAACTACGCCTAATTCTTCCAGTTCATCAATCAAACGCGCTGCACGCGGGTATCCTATACGCAATCTGCGTTGCAACATCGACGCACTGGCATGTTGTGTCTTTCTGACTATCTCAACCGCTTCTTCAACCAGGCGGTCTGTTCCTTCCTGCTCTTGCGCTTCATAGACCAGTTCTTCCCACGGAGCTGCTGTAGAAACCGGCGCACCATTTTCTGCCCAAAATCGAATCACGTTATCGATTTCTTCATCATTCACAATCACCCCTTGAGCACGAATGGGTTGCCCTTTCTCGGGATTGAGAAACAACATATCACCTTTTCCCAACAACGTTTCTGCACCCGTCCCGTCCAGTATGACACGCGAATCGATTGAGGATGCAACATTAAAGGAAATCCTCGCAGGAAAATTCGCTTTAATCAACCCTGTTACCACATCTGTGCTGGGGCGCTGCGTTGCAAGGACAAGATGAATACCGGTTGCCCGTGCCATTTGCGCCAACCGAACAAGGCTGTGCTCCGTTTGATCCGGTGCTGAAAGCATCAAATCTGCCAGTTCATCAATTAAAATGACAATCTTGGGCAGTTTCTCTTCGCGTTTTCTTCCCGGCTTGTTGTTATACGTATCAATGTTCCTGGCGCGTGCAGTTTCCAAAAGACGATACCGCCGATCCATTTCCTTGAGTGCCCACTTCAGAACCACCAGGATACGCTCAGGTTCGGTCTCAACCCTTCCAAGAAGATGCTTCAAGTCATTAAAGCGCATCAATTCCACCATTTTGGGATCCAGCATCACAAGACGCAAGTCTTCTGGAGAGTTATTCATCACCAGGCATACTGTGATTGCAGCAATACAAACCGATTTTCCCGAACCGGTCGTGCCGGCAATCAACAGATGCGGCATACGCGCCAGGTCCGCGATCACAGGTTTACCCGAAACATCCTTCCCGAGAGCAAACCCCAACGAAGTATCCAGCTTTGAAAACTCTTCCGATTCAAGCACCGAACGCAGCCCAACGATTTCCGATTTGGGGTTGGGGACCTCAATACCGACAAAAGATTGACCGGGCACAGGGGCTTCTATGCGCAGTCGCTCTGCCGATAAAGCCAGTGTCAAATCTTTTGATAATGCCGAGATTTGTGAAACACGCACCTTATGACGCACCATCTCCCCCTCAGGCGAAGGTTTTTCAATATATCCGGGTTCCACGGCAAATTGGGTCACCGTCGGTCCAACCCGAAAACCTACCACCCGCGCTGGTATGCCAAATTCAGCCAGGGTCTTTTCAATATGCAATGCCGTATCGTGTATGTTATCTTCATTGAATGTTGAAACCGGATCGGTTTTTAGCAATTCAAGCGGTGGCAAATGCTCGGAACGACCATTTTTTTGTGACCCGTTGTCAATGCTCACTGGAAAATCAGTCGATGAAATCTCATCAAATCCTGTACCAGCATCCGGTGAGATACGATTATTCGCCGGAATCTGCACCTCTGGTTCTGCTGCAACCCGCTTCGCCCAGGCTTCCAGGCGCCTGGTGAAAAATTCCATGCCGCCGGTAACATACAACAACAGCAGCAAACCCAAAGCGGCAGCCAGAATCCCCACCCATGCTATCGGTAACAGACGGTGAAAAAATTCAACTATTCCCCATCCGATCAGTCCACCATCCAACCCCTTTTCGGCACGACCTAATGAGTGACCACCTGAAACGGTAAGAAACGCAATGATACAAAACGCGAGAATCTCCAATGCGATAACATGGCTAACAGAAACCGGTCTGCTGTCAGGGCTGTGCTTCCTAAAAATCAACCACGCGGAAAGAATAAAAACGGCAGAGATCAGGTAACTGCCATGACCCAACCAACGTTTGAGAAAAATAACCCAAATCGTCGTCAACGCTCCCTTTGTTAAACCCAACAATCCCAATAATGAGATTAATGCGCCTGCCAGCAGTAATATACCAAGCACATCCCAACCAAAGCGGTCAAATTTCACACGCCAGGTTTCAAGCTTGTTCGGAAAAGAATCAATCAGTCTACCTTTTCTGTCGAAAGGCAGTTCTTCTTGAATTTTCTCTTCACCCGCTGGTTTTTTGCGTTTTTGCTGGTTCGAAGTCATTCGTTTTCCAACAATCCCAACCCCAGTCGACGCCGGTTCACATCGATATGAAGAATCTCAACAACAACTTCCTGACCGGCGTAAAGCATTTCATCCAGGTCCTTTCGCTGCACATCGGTCTTTAGACTGGAAACATGAATCAGCCCCTCAATACCTTCTTTTATCCGGGCAAATGCGCCAAAATGGGTTATGCTGGTAATGGTGGCTTGCGTGGTTTCGCCGGGTTGGTAATATTCCAGGATGTCTGCCCAGGGATTATGAAACAACTGTTTGTAACTTAAAGCGACCCGTTCATTTTCTTCCGAAATCTGAAGTACCTTTGCTTTAACCTGCTGCCCAACGGATAAGACATCATGCGGATGACGGACACGCCCCCAGGACAATTCCGAAACGTGTATAAGACCCTCAACACCACCCAGGTCAATAAACACACCGAACTCAGTTACATTCGTGACTGTCCCTTCAACTACATCCCCGATCGATAGTTCGCGAAATATTCTCTTGCGGCAACCTTCACCCGCCAGAGCAGCACGTTCTGAAAGGATCAATCGGTCAAGATCCGGGTCACACTCAATCACTTTCAATCCCAATTGTTTACCGACGAATTCTTTTAAAAGACTTTCTCGTTCTGATTCATCGTGGTCAACCGGAATACCGACAACATGTGAAACCGGAACAAATCCCTGCACCCCACAGCCCTGGACCAACAACCCCCCTCGGTTGTAACTTTGCACCTCCAGCGTAATGATCTCATCACGAGCGTGATAACCTTTAACAACTTCCCAATCCAGATTTGTAAAGTGATTCTCATGCCGCCTTTCCACCGATTCAGAACCAGTACGCTTCATCTGCTCTTCTTCAGCCAGGATGGAAGCCCACCAGCCTTCATCAGGTTGAAACATGTCATCATCAGGTTCAATTTGATTACGGGTTCCTGCTTGAATGCTCATTGATTTTCCTCCCAAAAAACCTTACTTTTCCTCCACCTAATTATAACCGCTTCACATTTCATTGTGACGTGCCTGCATTTCCATCTGTGTAATTTCTCGGGCGATGGTTTCTATGGCTACTCTCTGTTTACGATACAAATCTGCTTCCGATAAAGCTAAACGCATTGCGATATCCCTTACTTTTCTTCCCTCCACAAATTTCATCTCAAGTATATTATATAAAATCCACTCCCCGGTAAACCTGCGGTCTCCTTCCGGTTTGATTCTTTCAATGGCTTCCCGCAGAACAGAGCGAAGCGCATTGGCACTGCTGCCATCATGGGTTTCGATTGCGTCATTTACAACCTTCAGACGCAGCAGTGGGCTTTGGGTTAATCGAGGACCACCCCAATAATGCGTCAATGCTTCTTTAACCCATTGAACCACATCTCCATTGGAAATATCCGGCAATTCCACTAACAATTGACTACCATCAAAGCGCCCGGCAGCCCTCATGCGTTGGATCACCTCGACATCCGATTGCAAAGATTGAAATGTGTCAAACACCTGTTCCTGAGTTGCACGGTCGCGAAGTGCCAGTTTTGCTCTTTCGGCTAACAAATGGATGGACGCAACCTGTTCATGGTCGAATTCATTCTTACCGACCTCGCTGACGCCAACGATTCCAAGCATCACCTCTTTTTCCTCGGTTGTGTCAACCAGAGGGATTACCAGATCAATCCCCCATTGGTACAGGTCGATATAACCTTCTTTTTCAGAGAGCATTTCATCCAGCCCATTGTTTACATCTTCTTGTTTGTAACGGTTTTTCCCCACGGTAATCATCAATTCAACTTTTCCGTTTTTCAACACAGCAATGAACCCGCCTGGCGATTGAAGCCGGTCACAAATCGCCGCCAGGAGTAGCTCCATAAATTGGGTCAGATCATTAACTGTTATAAATCGGTCTTCAAATGTCCTTAAACGCTGTAAATCATCTTTATCTTTTCCAAAAAACAACCACCGTTCAATCATCGGAAAGAATATCGTGATGCTAAATTGCATCAACAGGATCGTCACCACGGTAACAACAGGCACGTATGCGTTATAGGGGTTGCCAAACGCCTCACCAACACGGCGAATAATGGTAGACAATCCCAAAACCAGGTTCGCTGTAACAGGACCTCGCAGAAGCCATTTCAGCAAACGGCTTTTTACCATTCTGTCCGTCCAGGAAACCCCAAAAAAAGCCACTGCGTAAGCCATCAGCACAACCAGCCCGCCCACTAGCAAATTACTCAACACTGCAATTAGCCAGAAGACAATCGAAAACCGTTGTGCAATTCCTGAACCAAATAACATAAAGGGGAATGATCCAATTGCAGGTGCAAGCGAACCGGTAATCAAATAAGCCATGCGCCTGCGGCTGGTCGATGTTGTCGTCCTACGATAAGCGCGAATGAAGTTATACCAGGACATCACCATCAAAGCCATGTAAAAGATGCTAAATAATAATGTGACAATAGTGGGTTCGAGCTGAGGAGCAGAAGGCTGCTCATAACTTACTTCTCCAAAAAGGGAAGGAAAAGGCAAGGTGATGAGAAAAAGCGCACAAACCAGGTAAGTCGCACGAATTGCCCAGAATCTTTTCCAGCGAGAGGGTCTTCCAGTGGTCGCAAGCAAAGCATCCGAGAAATGCAAATAGGTCGCCGGAAGCAAAATGATCCCCACCCACTCCAAACGCAGGAAGAGGTTCACCTCTTTGACGGATTCTAACGTGCTACTGATAGATTCACCAGAGTAGATAATCGCAACACATACAAGGATCAGCGCAAAAGTACGTGCAACGCGGTCGCGCAAATTGAACTGAAATGAGTAGATCAGCAGAGCAACTGCCGTAATGGCAATGCCGGCTGTCAGGATTTGATTGAGCGTGATCAGTAAATACTCAATCGTTTCAAGACTAATCAGCATACTTTACACTACCCTTGTAATTAATCACCGCAAATAGCGCGCAAAAAACAAAGCAATGTCCTGGTTTGCATAATAATGGTCATTGTAACCACAGAATTCATAACCCAATTTTTGTGCAAACCGGATTGCCGGGTAATTCTTTGATTGCATCTCTAAAATCACCCATTTGCTCTGGTTTTTCCTCGCCCAATCCTGAGCGGATAAAACCAACGCGCTACCTATACCTTGATCGCGGATTTTTTTGGCAACAGCCAGGTCCACCACCCTGGCAGCGCTTGCTTCCGGCTGCATCGTGATACGGATATAGCCAGAAATCTCTCCATTCACCAATGCAACCAGACTTTTTAACTCTCCAAAAAAATCTTCTTCCTTCCAATGTGCCGCTAACGGAGCCTCAACACGAACCACCCTGGGCAATCGCACTACTCGAAAATGAATCGAAAAATCACCGGGAGTGAAACTCCTTTCCATCTGCCAGACATGGTCGGTCTGATAAGTGTGTTCGATCAGCTTCAATTGAGTGATTTCTTCTACTTTTGCGGGTCTGATTTCAATTTCGGGCATGTGTTTTCCTCATTAATCAACACTGACAACCCTTACTGAAATGTCACAGGGTGTCATCTGGTTGTTTAAATTATCGGTGACCACCAATCGAAGGATATAGTCTCCCGGTACTAACTGCTCAGTATTCCATTTTCCGCCCAATGCTTCTTCCACCTTCATCTCGCTTCCCGCAGCGATCGTGATCCAGCTATTGCTACCCACAGAGCTGTATTCAAACTTATAAAAACCCAACGTAGGTAGATTGACGGTTCCCTTCAATTCAACAACCCCGCTTACCTGCTCACCTTCCACTGGATAAGTCCATTCAATCTGACCGCTGATACATCC
Source organism: uncultured Anaerolineaceae bacterium (assembly GCA_964426355.1). Lineage (GTDB taxonomy): Bacteria > Chloroflexota > Anaerolineae > Anaerolineales > Anaerolineaceae > JAJFTV01. The sequence continues at coordinate 156 of CAYRRA010000143.1, read as the reverse complement.
ACTCACCCCTTCTGCGGCTGGGGTGGAATCACTCGCTGTAAGAACATTCGAATCACCACCCAAAATGGCAAAGGTAGGCGTTGGTGTTGTCAGGATGTCCATCGTTGGCGTAGGCAGGAAGATGGATTGCGGAAGAGCGGGTACAACAAAAGAAAT
>CAYRRA010000142.1:0-11752 GCA_964426355.1 uncultured Anaerolineaceae bacterium | reverse complement strand
ATGAGTAAATGAAAATTTGCATCTAATCCGTCTTCATGATAAACTTACTGGTTGCGATGATGATAAGATTTCTGGTTGGTTGCTTTCTTTTCATTCACCTGATGGGGCAAACATTGTTCATCTCTACGCCGCGAATCGAGAACCCCAAAACAGGGCAGGTGCTGCAAGGTGTTGTTGTAATCACTGGCAGCACCGATCTGAAAGGTTTTCAATCTGCTGAAATTTCTTTTCGCTACAGCAGCACGGGACAGGCTAGAACAGACTGGTTTTTAATCCACAATGGCTATGAGCCAGTTGTTAATGACACGTTGGCAGTATGGGATACCACGACCATCGCTGATGGGATGTACGATTTGCGCGTTCTGGTGACAACCGATGACGGGCGGCAAATAGAGGAGGTGGTAAGCGGGCTGCGTGTTCGTAACTATACACCGATTGAGACCTCAACACCTGGGACGGTTGTGCAGACTGCCACAATGCAACCGGATGCACCAACCTCAACGTCAAAACCTCTGGTTGTAACCCCTACTGCGCTCGCTGATAATCCCCTTGTAATCCGTGAAGGGGATGCACACAGAATTTTTCTTTCTGGGATTGCAATTGGAACCGGAGCAATCCTGCTGTTGGGGTTGTATTCATTGATTAAGAAAAGTATTCGTTAATGGAATGGTGTTATGGTGAAAATTTCACTTCCGTGGCTGCACAATAAAGCCGAGACAAAAGGGATCGAAGCAGGTCAGCACTACCTGATTTTTGGTCTTGGCAACCCGGGCTCAGGTTACCGCAACAACCGACACAACGTGGGTTTTATGCTCATCGATCACCTTGTAAATCGTTTGGGGATTAGGATGTCGCGCATCCAATTTAAGTCGATTTATGGCAGCGGTGATTACCTGGGACGAAAATTGACCCTTGTAAAACCGCAAACGTTCATGAACCTTTCAGGTCAGGCAGTGGGTTCTTTTGTGCGTTATTACAAAACCGATCTGGATCATATCTGCGTGGTATATGATGATCTTGATTTGCCGTATGGCACATTGCGCCTTCGTGCAGGGGGCAGTTCCAGCGGGCAAAAAGGTGTGGCGTCCACTATTCAACAGCTTGGCACACAGGATTTTCCGAGACTGCGTATAGGTATTGGAAGACCCCCAGGCAGAATGCAGGCGGCAGATTATGTGCTGCAGGATTTCTCAGCGGTTGAACAGAAAGAGCTCGAAACCATTCTGGATCAGGCGAGTGATGCCGTATTCTCTTTCATCGAAAACGGCATCAACAAAGCGATGACAGATTTTAACGGGGTGGTTGACCATGCTTGATGTACTTTTTGCGATTCTATCAGGAGATGAAGATTACAAGAACCTGGTCAAGAATATAAACAACGGTGGTGAAAGCGCATCGCTGGGGATACCGCGCCCTGTCCGCTGGTTCCTTCTTTCTGCCCTATTTTCCGAACTGGGTGTGCCTGTGTTACTGGTTACGGATCGTACTGACCGTAGTCTGCGATTGAGTGATGAACTACGTCTTTGGCTACCGGATGCACGGATCCAATACTTCCCTGAACCCACACCTTTATTTTATGAAAAAGCATCCTGGGGAGCTATGGTACGTCGTGACCGTTTGCAGGCGCTCACCTGGCTGGCTGCCTATCACATTCCTGCGGTTAAGAACCCTTCAGCGGGCATCATCGTGGCGCCGGTACGCGCGGTGATGACTCGAACGCTGCCTAGACGCGATTTCATCAAGAGCAGTAAGCTGTTGCAGGTGGGAAGTCAGATTTCCCCTGAGATTTTGCAACGCAACTGGGTAGATATTGGATATCAACATGCGGACATCGTGGTTGGTATGGGACAGTTTTCACGGCGGGGCGGGTTGCTGGACATCTGGACACCAGGTTGTGAAAACCCCGTTCGGCTGGATTTCTTCGGTGATGAGATTGAAACGATACGAAGTTTTGACCCTGCAACACAACGTACAACCTCCAACCTTCAGGAAATCTATGTTTCCCCTGCCAAAGAGATTCTTCCGGGAAAAGCCATCGGGATTGGTTTGGAAAACCATGAACTGGATGAGTTTTACCTGCCGCTGTTGCATCCTGCCCGCACTTCTTTGATTGATTATCTGCCAGAAAAGACTTTGATTGTCCTGGATGACCAAAGCAATTTACGTTCAACAGCCGATGAGATTGAGACCCAATCGATTAAGTTGCGTTCCGAGAGTATGTGGGAAGGCACATTGGATGAGGATTTCCCAATCCCTTATCTCTCCTGGTCAGAAATTCAGGATAGTTGGACGGGGAAAAACGTCCTGGACCTGGGGTACAGCACTGAAATGGATTTGTCCGCGCTGGCAGAAAAGTTCACTCCTGGACCCCGTTTCGGCGGAAGATTGAAGCCGTTTAAAGAATATTTGCAGGAGTTGACCATCTCTGGCAAAAGAACTTTTTTGGTGTCACGGCAAATTTCCCGCGTGCGAGAACTATTCCAGGAAAGCACTGACCCTTCTGTACTGCGCAGTCAGCCTGTTTATATCGATGGCACCTTAAGTGAGGGTTGGATCTACAATCAGGATAGTGATGAAAGCGTTTACCTGCTAACGGACAGCGAGATTTTTGGTTGGGATCGACCTGAGCCACGCCAGCGGCGAAAGCATAACATTGAGACGCCTGAAACCGTTTATGCCGACCTGAAACCCGGTGACCTGGTCGTGCACATTGATTATGGGATCGGCAGGTTTGAGGGGCTTGTCAAGCGGACGATAGACGATACGGAACGGGAATTCTTAATGGTCATCTATGAGGGCGGAGACCAGATTTTTGTTCCCGTGCACCAGGCTGATCGGCTAAGCCGTTATATCGGTCCGTCGGCTGATTCGCCATCACTGACCAGGTTGGGTACCGCAGAATGGTCGCGTGTGAAGAGTAGAGTGCGGGAATCCGTTGAGGAAATTGCAAAAGATCTTTTGCAGCTTTATGCTACCCGACAGGTGGTGACCGGTCATGCCTTCAGCCCAGATACGAACTGGCAGCAGGAATTAGAGGAAGCCTTTCCTTATATTGAAACGGCTGACCAGATCAGGGCAATTGAAGATGTTAAACACGACATGGAATTGCCGCGCCCGATGGACCGATTGTTATGCGGGGATGTGGGGTACGGAAAGACTGAAGTGGCGCTGCGGGCTGCTTTTAAGGCTGTGATGGATGGCAAACAGGTTGCTGTGCTTGTCCCTACTACTGTTCTGGCTCAACAGCATTACGAGACTTTCCGCCAACGACTGGCAGCTTTTCCGGTGGAAGTGGAAATGCTGTCGCGTTTTCGTAATCAAAAACAACAAAGCGAAATCATCAAACGGTTGAACAACGGCTCGGTGGATATTGTGATTGGCACGCACAGGCTGATCCAATCCGATGTAATCTTCAAAGACCTCGGTCTATTGATTATCGACGAGGAACAGCGATTTGGCGTAGCGCACAAAGAATATTTCAAGAAATTTCGGACCGAGATAGACGTACTGACATTGACAGCCACGCCCATTCCGCGCACATTATACATGGCGTTGACGGGCGTCAGGGATATTTCCACCATTGAGACGCCGCCGGAGGAACGTCTACCGGTGGTGACACATATCGGTCCATACTCGCCAAAGATTGTCCGGCAAGCGATTATGCGGGAGCTGGAGCGCGGCGGGCAGGTGTTTTTTGTCCACAACCGGGTGCGTACCATCCATGCCATGGAGAAGCATTTGAGCAAGTTGGTGCCGGAAGCGCGTATCGGTGTAGGGCATGGGCAGATGCCAGAGAAGGAACTGGAATTGGTGATGCAGCGCTTTACTCGGGGTGAAATCGATGTGCTTCTTTGCACATCCATCATCGAATCCGGCTTGGATATCCCCAATGCGAATACACTAATCGTCGACCGTGGGGATACATTTGGGCTGGCGCAGCTCTACCAACTGCGCGGACGGGTGGGTCGCAGCGCACACCGCGCACATGCCTATTTTTTCCGGCATCGCACCCGCATGCCCACACCGGAGGGCATGGAAAGGCTGGAGACGATTGCAGAGAATACGCAACTGGGAGCGGGCTACTCCATTGCTATGCGGGACCTCGAAATGCGCGGTGCGGGAGAATTGCTCGGCAGTCAGCAACACGGTTATATCGCATCGGTTGGTTTTCATCTTTATACCCAGCTCCTTGGGCAGGCGGTTAAGGATATCAAACAAAACCTGCGTGATGATGACTTAAGCAGTGCATTGGAGCGTCATGTAACCCATAAAGAGATTGCTTTGCCGGTCAATGTCGACTTACCGCTTTCTGTAGGCATCCCAACTGATTACATTTCCGATCAGAACCTGCGATTGAAGCTTTACCGCCGGCTGGCAAATATTCAGGAAGCTCGTGAAATCCAGGAGGTGCGGGATGAGTTTTGTGACCGATTTGGCAAGTTCCCCGATATACTGGAAAACCTGCTTTACCAGCTCCATGTGAAACTGCTCGCTCAAGAGGCTGGGCTGGCATCTGTTACCACGGAAGGCGATCAGATTGTTTTCCGCTTCCCGCCATTGATGAATGGAAAAGAAACACGCAATTTGCCTGTGATTGGGTTGGATACCCGTGTAGGGAAGAATGCTTACCGTTTTCTGCTGGATGAGAATAAGATGGATGATGGTTGGCGGGAAACTGTGCTCATGATTCTTGAGAGAATAAAACGGATGGAAGAAAACCAGCAGAACCTGCACAAAATGACATATCCCGCAGCAACACAAAACTGAAAACGGGTGTGATAATTACAGGTTACTGAAGGAGTGAACCATGAAATTTGAACTGCATGCCCCATACCAACCGACAGGCGATCAGCCTGAAGCCATCCGGCAGCTTGTAGAAGGTATTCAGGGTGGAAAAAAGAACCAGGTTTTGCTTGGTGCAACCGGCACTGGCAAAACCTATACGATTGCCAATGTTATCCAACAGGTGCAGATGCCTGCGTTGGTGATGGCGCATAACAAAACCCTGGCAGCTCAATTGTATGCGGAGTTTCGTGAATTTTTTCCAAATAACGCGGTTGAATATTTTGTCTCATATTACGACTACTATCAACCGGAAGCCTATGTCCCCAGGCATGACCTGTATATCGAAAAAGAAACGCAAATCAACGAAGAGATTGACCGCTTACGCCTGGCAGCTACAACAGCGTTAATGTCACGGAAAGACGTGATTATTGTTGCATCTGTTTCCTGTATTTATGGCTTGGGGAACCCGGAAGCATACGGCAAGGGCGTGGTTCACCTGGAGCCTAATATGGTATTCCGAAGAAATGCGCTGCTGCGTCAGCTTGTTGAGATTCAATACCAACGCAATGATATGGATTTTTATCCCGGCATCTTTCGTGTACGGGGGGATATCCTGGAGATATTCCCGGCTTACGAAGAAAAAAAGGGGTATCGGGTTTCGTTTTTTGGCGATGACGTTGAGCGGATTGTCTCTTTTAATCCCTTAACGGGGGAAATGTTCGACAACCTGGATGGGGTTGATATCTATCCAGCCAAACATTACATCACGCAAGAAGAAAAGCTGAAGAAAGCCATCGAGGACATCGAAACAGAACTTGAGGAGCGGTTGAAGTTTTATAAGGAGAATGAAAAATACCTCGAATTTCAGCGCTTGGATCAGCGAACCCGTTATGACCTGGAGATGTTGCGGGAGGTGGGGTATTGTTCCGGTGTGGAGAATTATTCCCGTCATCTGGATCAACGTCCGCCTGGCTCTTCGCCGTGGACGTTGATGGATTACCTGCCGAGCGAGTACCTGCTGGTGATTGATGAATCCCACATGACGATCCCGCAAATCCGGGGTATGTATCATGGGGACCGTTCTCGGAAAGAGGTATTGGCAGAGTATGGTTTCAGGCTTCCCTCAGCGCTGGACAACCGCCCGCTCACCTTTGAGGAATTTGAAAAGACGATGGGGTTTACCGTGTACACCACTGCAACCCCGGGTCCTTATGAGATGGAACACACAGAAGCGGTTGTGGAACAAATCATCCGTCCGACCGGTTTGATCGACCCGCAGATTGAAGTCCGCCCAACGCGCGGTCAGGTGGATGACCTGGTGGCTGAGGTGAACCAACGGGTTGAAGCCGGGCAACGCGTTTTGGTGACCACATTGACCAAGCGAATGGCTGAGGACCTGTCGGAATACTTGAAGGAGCTGGGAATTAAAGTTCATTACCTGCATTCTGAGGTGGAGACCCTGGAGCGAATTGGTATTCTGAGAGACTTGCGCCTGGGTGTGTTCGATGTGGTCGTTGGGATCAACTTGCTGAGAGAGGGGCTTGACCTGCCCGAGGTTTCGTTGGTGGCAATTCTGGATGCTGACAAACAGGGTTTCTTGCGTTCAGGAACTGCGTTGATCCAGACCATTGGACGTGCCGCGCGTCATGTGGATGGGAAAGTCATTATGTATGCCGATAAAATTACCGATGCGATGAAGCTGGCGATTGATGAAACGAACCGCAGGCGAGAAAAGCAGGTTGCGTACAATGTTGAGCATGGTATCGAACCTGCTTCGATTGTGAAGGCTGTTCGAGATATCACCGACCGGATTGCCTTGACGCAGTCTGTTGCGGAAGAACGCGGGGAATACAGCACGCGCAAAGGCGCTGAACGCAAGAAGCTACCAAAAGATGATTTACTGCGGTTGGAGAAAGAAATCGAGACTCAAATGAAGCAGGCAGCGAAAGAATTACAATTTGAACGCGCTGCATTGTTGCGTGACCAGTTATACGAGCTGCGTGAAATCATCGCGGATGAAGCCAACATGCCGCCCTGGAAGAAAGCGAAATTACTGGCAAGGGAATGAATGGATGCTAACGGGTTGAGCGCAGGATGAAAGATTGGTATTCGCCGGTTGCGTTCACCCATTGAAAATCCACATGTGTTACGACTGCGGCGGGGGGTCCTTGTTTAAGCTGGTTGAGCAGGCTGCTTACATTTGACGGACTGCCTTCCGCCCATACCTCGACCTGCCCATTGGCGCGGTTGCGCACCCAACCACACAGGTCCAGCGCAACCGCTGTTCTAAGAACAAACATACGGAACCCCACGCCTTGCACGCGCCCTTCCACAAAGGCATGCAGGGCGTGGGTTTCCGCGGGCGCAAGGGGGGGATGTTCCGTGTTCATTTTATTTTTGTTCTTCGGCGGAACAGGAAGGGTGAAACAGGAACGACGAGAATCGCCAGCAGGAGGGTCAGGAAGGGGGAAAGGTTTTGCAGCATCATGCGTGATGAATCAATGCCGAAAACCTCTTGCTGCCAGTTATATTCCAGCTCTGCAAGTGTTTGCCCATACACAGAAAGCAGTGCATTTTCACAGGAAACTCCCTCGCTGTACTCTGCCATCAGGCTTTCGATACCAGAAGTGCCGTATTTCTTGTACAGGAAATTGGTAAACGACCCAGATTGGGCATAAGCCAGGAATGCAGCGGAGGATTCGGATGGAAAGGTTTCGCACAGCGATGCGATAGGGAGCAGTCCGCCAGTGGCTGCTGCGCTGTTCAGGACGCGTTGATACTCGGTGGAGGGATAAATCTCGCTGACAGTGGCAATCCCTTCCGTCAACCAGACGGGCAGCTTTGTGTAATGATTACCTGTGAGTGAGTAAGTCAGAATATGAGCGATTTCGTGAGGAAGCTGTCTTTCCAATTCCAGTTGCAAACCGGGACCGGAGGGGGTACTAAGCAAGATCAGGTTGTTTTGTGGGGTTGTATGACCCGCTAACCATTGCTGCTCGCCCAGTTTGAGTGCGCTCTGGAGGTCCTCCGGTTTGGAATAGGCATAAATACGGATACTTCCTTCCGGATTGGCATTGACGTATGTGCGGGCAGACTGCAACCCAGCGCTGGCGGTACGAAGCAGCAACTGACCAAGCTGGTTGTCATCTCCGTTCCAATACAATTCAAAAGGAGCACTGTTGAGGTTATTCCATTTGAAACGGTCATCTTCGTAGGTGAAAGAAAATAAGTCGCTGTAATAACGGGTATCGTCTTTCATTTCCAGGTAGAAGCGGAATTGTACCTGGATGAAGGGGCGCCAGGGGGTTTCTGCAAGCATGTGAGTATGTTGGATTTTTCCAGAGGGCTGTATCTCCACCGGTTCCAGGATTGCTTTAGCATCCCCCGGTTCGATCTGGATAAAAGCGGTTTTGATATCGTCATGAAAGCCAGCCGGCAGCAGTTCACATTCGAAGGTGGCGTACTGGTCAAAGTCGTAGTCCACGACAACGTTGGCAAAGGATACTTTTAATGGCTGAGCGAGGGATGAAAAAGCAGTTAAAGCCATAAATGTTGTGGCTAACAGGATGGAAATGAGATACTGCTGTATTTTCAAAACTGCTCATCCTCAGGATCGAAGCTTGTTTCGTTATTTTCGTCGTCGTAATCAATTTCCATGAAATCAAAGATATTGATTCCTTCGGTAAGCCCCAGGTTATCCAACGCATCTGAGATCAGATCTGTGTTTTCGTCGTCTTCGCTTTGCTCAAGGAGTTCTGAAAGGACTTCTCGGACGTTCTCACCGCCAATTTGGGATAATGACCAGATAATTGCTTGGAAGATATCTTCGTCTTCACGGTTTTCTGGTTCTGCGAGCATCTCCAGGATAGGCGTGCGGGCTTTTTGCAATTCCAATTCACCTGCAGCGCGAATGGCTTCGAAGCGAATTTCAGTATCGGGGTCATTCAGTGATTCTAATATATGTTTGTTCCATCGTTTGTCTGCTGAACGCCCCATGGCGTAAATCGCGCTGGCGCGCCACTCAAGGTTTTCGTTGTCATACGCAGACTGAATCATGATTGGGATTTCCTTGCGGCTGGAAAAACCCAATGATTCAAGGCTCTTTCGTTTCACAAGGTGGCTTTTTGCATCCGAATATGCCTCTAATAATGCATTCTCGATGCGGGTTAATCGGTCTTTTGGGATATCGTCCAGTTCGCCCAGGTAAACATAAGTCCCCAGTCCACTGGCTGCTTCCGCTTGAACGGTTTCATCCACATCGTTTTTGAGGATCTGGATGAACCGGTTGGAAACCAAATTGACGTTATTGGTCTCCCATAACATACGAATGGCAGAAGCGCGGACTCCCGGATTTTCATCCTCAAGGCAAAAGAGGCACAAGTCATCAAAACATACCAGGGTATCCACTTCGGTCAACTCTTCCAGGTCTTCCATGAGTGCGGAGCGTCGTTTGGGGTCGATTTCTTGCCATCGATTCTTCAATTCTGCCAGGTCGGATGGAGACAAGTCAGAAAACCGGTGCAGGTGAACAGGCGAAAATGGTTTGTCGGTGTTTACCAGTTCATCGATTACATGACTGAAACTGATGTTTTTTTTATCCTTTGCCATATCTCACTCTAAAAATTAGGTAAAGCGATCGGGTTGATAAAATCCTGCAGGGTGACATACACCATCAGTACAATCAGGAGGGCAAAGCCAACCAGGTGAATCAGGTTCTCATATTCCGGACGAACACGCTTTTTGAAGAGAAGCTCTGGCAGCAGGAAGAGGATGCGTCCGCCATCCATGGCTGGAATCGGGAGCAGGTTCGCCAGACCAATAGCGATAGAAAAAGTTGCCAGCAGGACAAGCGTGTTCACGGCGGGGATTTCGGGTTGACTGGTTTCAACCTGCTCGTCCATCGCGCGTGCCTGGCTGAACATATCGTAGATACCTTTGGGACCGACGAGTCGGGCATCGGCTGGTTCAATCTGTCCGCGGATCAGCATGAAGGGGATTTTCAGCAGGAGTTTGCCGTATTCGTAAACGGATTGGATGGAGTAAGGAATAGCCTGGAGATAGCTCACCTGTCGTACAGGCGTTGTCATCACAATACCGATTGCACCCCTACCTTCCGGCGGGTTTTGGCGCGGGATGAGCGAAGTCTCGATGATTTCATTACCCCTGTGGATCGAAATGGTGATTTCTTTACCCAGGTTTGCCTGGATGAGGTCCGAAAGACCCTGCATCCCTTCGACTTCCTGCCCATCGACAAAAAAGACCAGGTCACCGGGCAGGATTCCCGCTGCGTATGCAGGAGATTCGATGTCGACGTCCAAAATCTCAACACGCTTTGTATCCGGAACGCCGGTTTGGGCAAAAACGAGTGAGAAAATGAGCACACCCGTGATGATATTGAGGATCGCACCGCTTGCGAGGACCACGAGACGCTTGATCGGCTTTTCCGCAGCCAGGCTGCCGGGTTCCTGCGAGTCGTTTTCCCCTTTAAATCGGACAAAGCCGCCCAGGGGTATCCAGTTGAGGGAAAAGATGGTGCCCTTGCGGGTGAACAATTTCACCATCCGGGGTGGGTAACCCAGACCAAACTCTTCAATTGTGACGTTAAACAATCTGCCAGTGAGAAAGTGCCCCAGTTCGTGGATTAAAATGGTCAATCCAAAAAAAAGAACAAATTCCAGGATTGTCACCACTGTATTGATCATGTGTTTATTTTCCTTATCTAAATCATTCTAAACCAATAATTTTCGTTATTATACCTTGATTGAACGAACATTCATACATCCCTCAATGGCAGGTGGAGTGCGCCTGTTCTTTGATCAGTCGTGCACCGGCACCGGGGGTTGATCGCAGGATGGTCTGCATTCCTGGTATCTTCTCAACCCTCTCTTTTACCCCTGCCGCAGAGTCTTCTTCGCAGATGAGGTGAACATTTGCCCCTGCGTCTATGGTGTAGGCGACATTCAGACCTGCCTTGCGCCATGTGGGCACAGATTTGATGATTTGCAAGGTGAGCGGTTCCCAATAAAAAAGAGGCGGGCTGGAGGTCATCATGGCAGCATGCATCAGATTGCTGTCGAGTTCGATGACCTGCGCCAGCGTGGGGAAATCTTTTTCCAGGATGGCTTGACGGCAAATTTTTAAACGTTGGGCAGCGCTGGATGCGCGGACCGGTTGAAGCGGGCTGGATTGCGCAAGTTGATGCCCTTCGGTGGAACCCGTCTCTTTGGGTTGCTGCTGTACGATGACGACCAGGTCGATGAGTGCCCAGTGATCCGGTTCTGCAAAGGTTTCTGCATAAGATCCCAGGTGGGTGCTGGCGGCATGCCATTCCACAAACCCGGCAGGGATGGAACGCGCGGCGGAGCCGGAACCCAGGCGCGCAAGAGCAGAAAGCTCGGCTTGCGATAGGGTTAACCCGGCCGCGTGACTGGCAGCCAGGGCGAGCGCGGCAAATGCTGAAGCGGAAGACGCAATACCCGCGCTGGCGGGAAAGTTGTTCTGGCTGTGAATTTCGGCATGGAGTGGTAGGGCAACCATTTGCCGGACGTGATCCAGAAAGGTGGATACGCGCCGCAAGGCGCCAGCCTGGATGGGGATTGAATTAATCCACAGGCGGTCTTCCGGCAGGTCGGGTTTGAATTGGATATGCGTGGTCGTGATGAGATCGCCCAGGTTCATCGAGATGGAGCCGTTGGCAGGCAGGTTGAGCTGATCATCCATATTCCCCCAGTATTTGATGAAGGCGATGTTGGGGTGCGCCATTGCGCTGGCGGAGAGTTCAGACATGTTGCCTCGTTTTTTCCATTTTCATGCTAAACCGGCTTATCATCAACGTTGCGATTTTTGTCGTTTTGGTTCTCATGAGAAGCTCTGGTGTTTCCTTTTTGAGTATAATGCTTCCTCTGTTTCAGACCTCATTTCCATTGATGTCGATTACTACTGATGAGCAATCGAAATGGGACAGATA
>CAYRRA010000141.1:0-11842 GCA_964426355.1 uncultured Anaerolineaceae bacterium | reverse complement strand
GCCATGCACACAAGCAGAAAATTATTCACCGAGATGTAAAACCAGCCAATATTCTCTTAACCGACAGTGCAAACCCTATGCTGACTGACTTTGGGATTGCAAAGGTTTTGGAAACTGGAGAAGGGGATTTAACCGCAACAGGGGTTGGGATTGGCACTCCGGAGTACATGGCACCAGAACAGGGCATGGGGAAAGCCGTTGATCCCCGCATGGATATTTATTCTCTTGGGGTGGTTTTTTACGAGCTGGTAACCGGGAAAAAGCCCTTTCAAGCGAATACTCCGTTGGCGGTGGTGATGAAGCACATTTCTGAACCATTACCTCAACCGAAAACGATTAATCCTTCGATCCCCGATCAGATTGATGCTGTTTTGTGCCGTGCCCTGGCAAAAAGACCTGAGGACCGATACCCGGATATGGCTTCTTTTCTGGATGCGCTAGAGCAATCGCTAGATAGCTTGAGAACTAAAACAGTTCCCGTTCATTCTGCACCTCCCACAACGCAGCCAGAGAAACAACCCGCTCAACCCATTCCGACGGATAAAATGTCACCCGTTCAACCTGTACAGACATGGTCGTCCTCCCCTGGGTTACAGGCTTCACCTTCGGTTGCAAAACCGGGGACGAAAAAATCTTCTTTTCCGGTTTGGGCTTTGGTCTTGATTATCCTGGCGGGCTTTGGTTTGGTGGGAGGCGCAATTGCAGTCACGGCTGGTGCGTACTGGTTTTCCAGAAACAAGACAACCCCTACCCAGGAACAGGTTGTACTGCAGCAGCAATCCGATACCCCCGAACTTTCACAAGAAAACTCAACTGTTGTTGAGACCCCCATACCCACCCTGTCTGAAACCAGCGATGTAGTGACAGAAATGCCCGCTATGTTCATTTACAGAGATGATTTCAGTGATTCGGGTTCCGGATGGGAGATCGGCGACTTTGAAGGTGGTTCTGTCGGGTACAAAGAGGGAAGATATTTTGTTTTTTCCTCTGCAGAGAACATGGTTATGTGGGGTTCTGCTGGAAAGAATTATAAAGATGTGGTCATTGAGGTGGATACGTTCCAGGTTTCTGCGTCATCCAATAACAATAATGATTATGGAATCATGTGTAGAGTGCAGTATAACGGTGATGGGTACAGTTTTAGCATCAGCGGTGACGGTTTCTACACCATACAGAAGTTGTCCGGTGACACCTATCTTGACCTTGTTGAATGGACTGCATCGGAGTCGATTGTACAAGGTAACTCCAGCAATCATATCAAGGCAATTTGCGAGGGAGATTACCTGGCTTTCTACGTTAATAATGTCTTTCTTGCCGAGGTTCATGATCCAGAATTTACCAGCGGTGATATTGCCTTAACAGCAACCAGCTATGAAGTTGATGCAACTGAAATTCAATATGACAATCTGGTTGTTCAGTACCGCTGAACTTCATGGGATATCCCGATCCGAAAAAATTCCAGCGAACGATTCATGTTGTGTGATGAGGAAAAGCGATGTGGAGCACACTATTCTATTTTGGTATGGGTATGCTGATTGGTTGGTTAATCCGTGAGAAAAATCAATGGGTAAAAAATGCCAGCCTGCTCAGTTATTTTCTGTTAGGTCTGATGATATTCATATTGGGTTATTCTGTCGGCAGTGAACCATCGATTGTCAGCCGTTTCGGTCAACTCGGTGTAACCGCAATTTTGTTGGCGCTAGGGGCAGTTGCAGGCAGTCTTCTTACCGTCGTCCCATTTGCGAAATGGTTGGTTAAAGAAAAGAAATGAAATCAACACTGGTATTTTTCTTCATATTTCTGGCGGGTATTGTTGCGGGGTTGCTGCTTAACGGTGATTTCACCATCGAAACCGATTTTATGAAAACGGTTGTCCTGAATGGTTTGCTGCTATTTATTGGGATCGGCGTTGGTTCAGACCATCACGGGTTGACCGAATTGAAAAAGTTAGGGAAACGTTCTTTGCTCATCCCTGTTCTCGTAGCTGTCGGTTCCATCCTGGGTGGAGGTGCAGTGGCATTTTTTCTTCCAACTGTGAAACCGCTGGAAGGGATGTCGGTAGGCGCAGGTTTTGGGTTTTATTCACTTTCAAGTGTCATTCTTTCAGATTTGAAGGGAGCTGAATTAGGCGCGATTGCTTTGGTTTCAAACCTTTCACGGGAACTGTTCACCATTTTGTTCACTCCGCTACTTGTTAAGGCGTTTGGTCGTATTGCACCCATTGCCAGTGCGGCAGCTACTTCGATGGATGTCTGCTTACCGGTAATTCAGAAATATTCGGGGAATGCGTACACATTTACAGCGGTCATGAATGGCATCACCCTTTCTATCCTGGTACCTGTCCTTGTGCCAATTTTTGTCTGAAATCTTTTTTTTGCTTCATTTTATGAGAAACCAAAAAAGAATTACGAGATTGATTTTATTAGAGACCCTGTTTTTTCTTTTATTGACAGCGGTTTGTTTCTGCTTGCAGAGCCGGCAGCATTCGATTGGTGAACCGTACAGCCTTGTTGCAATCGTTTTGCTTGGGTTAGGGGTTGTATTGTCACTGGCGATGATGACTCTGTCAATTTTTTTCCGCTATTCGCTGGGGGAAAAAATTTCGACGATCTGGCGCTGCCTTACGGAGGAACACCGCCTTCTGTACGTATTGGTTATGGGCAGCCTGTTTCTTATTTGCGCTACGGTTGGGATTCTCGTCCTGGGCAGCCGATATGCCCACTATCTGGGGGATTGGAAAGTCATCTTTGACCAAACGCGATACCTGGTATATGCTATTTACCTGGTTTTAGCCAACTTTTTATTCCTGGCTCTACTATCCGCTAAAGAACAGATCAGAAAAAGGTCTTTTTGGAACGGAAAAAGAATATTCAACAGCATTGTTCTTTTTTTAGTATTCGGGCTGACAATTCTGCACTGGATGATATTGCTTTATCAGGTGCGTATCTTTAAAATGATCCCTGGGTGGTTTTGGGGGTTTCATGTTAAACCATTTAGCCGCAACGATTTTTTCCTGTTGGGGATGTTGTTTGCTCTGCTCGCTGGCAGTATTTTTATTTTCCGGTTATCCCACGGAAAGGGTTTTTTCAATAAACCGATTTTTTCAGGCAAGAGGAAGACATGGATTGGTTTGCTGGTTTGTGCAGGGCTTTTTTACCTGTTTCAAATCGGTTTCGGGTGGATTGACGGACAGAGCTTTGAGTCAATTCGACAAAAATATGCCGCGTCTACCCATAAAGGATATGCAGAACATGCCAGCGATCAGCCTGCCCTCCCGGAGGCGCTGGTCGAATATGAAGAACGATATTCTGCTGACCATTACCTGGGCACTAAACCGCCGGGTGTGCTGCTCATTTATGCTGGTTTGCAAAAAATATCCAATCTTGTACAGCCTGTTGACTCGTTTGATGAGCGTTTTGAGCGGTTGACATGGGCAATCACGCGGGTTTTTCCATTTCTAGCAGTGCTGGCAATCTTTCCTCTTTACCTGTTGGGCAGTAAATTGTTGGGGCAAAACAGCGCTTTTTACCCGGTGTTGCTTTATATTACCTGTCCAAATGTGCTTCTGGTGCAATTGTTTTTAGACCAGGCTCTGTATCCATTCCTTTTTTTGATGGGTCTGTTGCTCATCTGGTGGGTAATCAATAAGCCCTCGTTTTTTAACGGTCTGGTACTGGGAGTTTTTTGCTTCACTGTACTTTATTTTTCTTTTTCGATGCTGCCTCTTGTGGCATTGGGTGCAGTCTGGATCGGGATTGAGTTGATTTTGCGGAAAGAAACACGTGATTTAAAGAAGTCAGCCTGGGTGTTATCAGGATTTCTATCTGGTTTCTTAATGTTGCTCTTTCTCTTCCGGGTTTTTCTCAATTATGACCCTCTCCTGCGATATCAGATGGCAATGCTCAAGCATACCTCGCTTAAACTTTTCCAGACAGGGCTGATTCCGATGGTACTAAACACGCTGCTCAACAATGTTGAGATGGCTTCGTGGGTTGGATTTCCACTGTTTACATTGGCGGCAACCGGGGCTGTTTATGCTTTTTTTGCAGTGATTAAAAAGAAAAGCCAACTGATTGATCGTTTAGCCCTGGGCTTTCTGATTGTTTACATTGCGGTAAACCTTTTTTCCAAAACTCGCGGGGAAGTAGGGCGGGTTTGGCTTTTTATGGTTCCGGTTCTTTGTCTTACCTCGATAAAAGCCATTCTGGAAATCTTCAAAAATGAGGAAAGATCAGTCAGTGTAATTGTTTTGGTTCAATTTATTACGACCTATTTGCTCTTTAAATTTCAGGATTTTGTAACTTGAGAGCAGATTGCGTATATGCAATGATTATATTTGTTCAATTTATCGGTTATAATAATTGCAATCATTGAAATCTATCGGTTTATTAAAATAACGGATCATTATGGCAAAAATATCTAATGATGAGATCAAGGAAATTGTCCAGCGGGTCGTCGGGCAGTCTATGGGGGTAAGCGCAACATCCAAAACGAGCAATAAAACAACATCTGCTCAACCTGTCCCATCTCCGGCAGTGCAGTTGGAGACGCCTGCCGCTGCCCAGGGACCGATTGCTATCGGAGCCGATCACGGTGGCTTTCCGTTGAAAGAGTTATTGAAGAAACATCTATCCGAAAAGGGGTACGAGGTGATCGACTGTGGTACGAACGATCAAACCTCTGTCGATTACCCTGATTTTGCAAGAAATGTGGCTGAGAAAGTTGCCGGTGGAACTGCCTGGCGTGGAATTATGATCGATGGGGCGGGAATTGGCAGTTGTATGACCGCGAATAAAGTACCTGGCGTGCGCGCAGCGATGTGTTATGACTATGCAACCGCGGTGAACAGCCGGGAGCATAACAATGCCAACCTACTGACTTTGGGCGCCGGGTTAATTGGCACCAACCAGGCGAAATTGATTGTGGATACCTGGCTGAAAACTGAATTTGCAGGGGGACGACATTTACCTCGGATTGAAAAAATAACCCAGGTTGAGAAGCAGTATTCAAAAGGGAGCAAGTGAAGCATGCCGCTGGATATTAAGTCTGTTGAAAAAATCGTTGAGGTCATCACGCGCGAGGTACTGATTGCGTTGGAGGAACAGGAATACCGCCATTCTCATGCAACTGGCGATTACTGTACGCGAGATTGTGCAGATGGAATTTGTGTGATGACCTGTTTTGATTCGGTAGGCAAAGTGGTCAGTGCAGGCGCTGAAAGGTTGACTTCTACTTTGGGGAGTATCCCTGAGGATAGCAATATTGCCCGGTTGATCGATCATACATTATTGAAACCAGATGTAACCAATGACCAGATAGCTCAATTGTGTTATGAAGCCCGAAAGTATCACTTTGCATCGGTGTGTGTGAACCCGACTCATGTTAAGCTGTGTGCAGATTTGCTTAAAGATACAGACGTTAAGGTTTGTACGGTGATCGGCTTCCCGCTGGGTGCTTCTTCTCCTGAGGTGAAAATTTTCGAAACGCAAACTGCCTTGAAAGAAGGTGCGCGCGAAATTGACATGGTCATCAATGTCGGCGCGCTTAAATCACGCGATCTGGAACTGGTTGCCCGTGATATTCGTGGTGTGGTTTTAACCGCTCACGAAGCAGGGGCGATTGTAAAAGTGATTATTGAAACTTCATTGTTGAATGAAGAAGAAAAAGTGATTGCCTGTCTGCTCTCCAAAGAAGCTGGCGCTGATTTTGTAAAAACGTCGACAGGCTTTTCTGGTGGAGGCGCAACGGTAGAAGATATTGCCTTGATGCGCAGGGTGGTTGGTCCGACGGTTGGCGTGAAAGCGTCAGGCGGTATCCGTGACCGGGCATCCGCTGAGAGTATGGTCGCTGCGGGTGCGACACGGCTTGGAGCCAGCGCTGGTGTGAAAATTGTCGGCGGTGGAGATGCCACACCTGCTGATAAGAAAGGTTATTGATCTACGCGATCCTGCCGGATCAATATTAGAAGAGTTTGAAAATCCCAGATCCCTCTGACGGATGGGGATCGGTTGAAAAGAAAATACGCAGGAGCAGATTATGCAAATTGCGAGAGTGATTGGTACGACTGTTGCGACAATAAAGGATGAAAAACTGGTTGGGCGGAAACTATTAATTGTTCGCCCGACCGATGAATTTGGCGCAGCGTATGGCAAACCTTTTGTTGCAATTGATACGCTGGATGCCGGTGTTGGGGATCTGGTTCTGACAGCGGCTGGTTCAAGCGCACGGCAGACGACAATTACCAAAGACCGACCGGTTGACGCGGTGATCATGGCAATTATCGATTCGCTGGAAGTAGACGGCAAAGTTACCTTTCAGAAATCCTGAGAAGTGGTTTAAACAGTCATGTCAATGGATAAGGATCTGATTTCAATACAGGAAGCACGTGACCTGGCAACAAAAGCACGGGAAGCACAACTTGTGTGGGGGAAAGCCACACAAGAAGATGTAGACCGCGTTTGTGCTGCGATGGCTGATGCCGCGCTTCGCGCATCGGAACGTTTGGGTCGGATGGCTTCTGAGGAAACCGGTTTTGGTGTTCCTGCCCACAAAAAGTTAAAGAACGAGCTTGCATCCCGTATTTTGTGGGAGAGCATTCGCTCGATTAAGACGGTGGGTGTGATCCATCACGACCCGGTCAAAAAAATCTATGAGATTGCCTGGGCGATGGGTGTAATTGCTGCGCTGACACCCAGCACCAACCCGACATCTACCGTGATGGCAAAGGTGCTCACTTCAATTAAAGCACGCAATGCAATTGTGGTCGCCCCGCACCCATCTGCTGCCAAATGTTCCTTTGAAACCGCCAGGGTGATGGCAATGGCTGCCGAAGAGCAGGGGGCGCCGGCAGGACTAATTTCATGTATGCAGAACATTTCTCTCCAGGGTACGCAAGAACTGATGCGGCATAAATACGTTGCATTAATCCTGGCTACCGGTGGCAGCGACATGGTTCGGGCAGCACATTCTGTCGGGAAGCCCGCCTATGGAGTTGGACCCGGCAACGTACCGGTGTATGTTGACCGCAGTGCGGATTTGGAGAAAGCTGCCCGCTATATCACTTTTAGTAAGGCATTCGACTATTCAACCATCTGTGCCACAGAACAGGCGGTGGTCGCAGATCGACCCATTGCAGACCGATTGGCTGCTCTGATGCAGGAAAATGGCGCCTTTTTTGTAGATGAGCACCAGGCAGATTTGCTTCGCAAAACGCTGTTTTTCCCGGATGGTTCGATTAATGCAGCAACTGTTGGCAAATCACCGCAGTACCTGGCTGGGATGGCTGGTTTTGACGTGCCAGACACAGCCAGGATTCTGGTTGCCAGACTGAACCAGGTTGGAAAAAACGAGCCTTTGTCTCGCGAAAAGCTAACAACTGTTTTAGGGTGGTATGAAGCAGATGGGTGGGAAGCCGGTTGTGATCGCTCAATTGAACTGATCCAGTTCGGAGGGCGTGGGCATTCACAAATTATCCACGCCACCGATGAAAAAGTGATTTTGGCTTTTGGGTTGGAAAAACCCGTTTTTCGGATTATTGTCAATAGCATGGCGACTTTAGGTGCAGTGGGATTGACGACCGGTGTGATGCCTTCCATGACTCTTGGACCGGGTGGCGCAGGAGGAGCAATAACGGGAGATAACATCACGGTTAATCACCTCTTCAATATAAAACGCCTTGCGTATGAGGTAACGCCTCCTCCAGCGAGTGTTTTTGAGCATGAAGCTTTACAGGCAGGTCCTTCCCCGCGTGAAATTGAACGCGTTGTTTGGGAAGTTGTGAATGAAATTTTGAAATCAAGTTAACCTGAATTTTTAAAATTTGAGGAGTTAAAAAATGGCATTAGATACAGCATTAATCGCATTGGGAATGGTGGAAACCAAAGGCTTGGTTGGCGCAATTGAAGCAGCCGATGCAATGGTTAAAGCCGCAAATGTGGTGTTAATTGGTTCGGAGTATGTGGGCGGTGGATATGTGACCGTGATGGTGCGCGGTGATGTCGGCGCAGTCAAAGCAGCAACGGATGCAGGTGCTGCGGCGGCAAAGCGCGTTGGCGAGCTTGTTTCGGTGCATGTCATCCCACGACCCCATCAGGATGTTGAGATGATCCTGCCCAAAAATGAACGCGGCGGGTTTGGCGGTCGAACCGGCGAATCGAAGAAATAAGCAGGCTTGCAGGAAAACCCTTCGTGGGTGACAATCTTTTTAACCGTTCAGTTTCTTCTCTGGAGCAGTACCTGAGCAAGGCAGGTGAAGTTATCCTGCCTCCCGGGTCCACGCGAGCGTTTGATGTTCCACCCGAAATGGATGGACAAATGCGGGTAGGCGTAGACCTGGGAACAGCCTATCTCGTTTTGGTGGTACTGGATCATCAGAATCAACCGGTTGCCGGTCAGTATCGGTTTGCACAGGTGGTTCGTGACGGGCTGGTGGTTGATTTTATTGGTGCCGTTGACCTGTTGAAAGAGATGAAAACACAGGTTGAGGCACAGACCGGGCTGGAATTGACCCATGCAGCCAGTGGATTTCCGCCAGGGGTACCTCGCGCCGAAGTACGAGCAGTGGCAAATGTAGTCGAAGCAGTAGGGTTGCGCTGCACCGGTTTAATCGATGAACCCAGCGCTGCCAACAATTTGCTCAGGCTTCGGGATGGCGCAATTTTGGATGTGGGCGGTGGAACTACCGGTATTGCCATTTTGAAAGATGGCGAGGTAATTTATACGGCTGACGAGGCAACCGGAGGAACCCACTTCTCGTTGGTAATTGCCGGTGCATTGGGTATCTCGTTTGAAGAAGCAGAAGAATTGAAAAAAGACCCTGCACAGCAAAGCCGGCTTTTTCCGCATATTCTGCCGGTGATGGAAAAGGTGGGCTGCATTGCTGCCAGGCATCTTGAAAAATTTCCGGTGACACAATTAGCGCTTGTGGGAGGCGCTTGCGCCTACCCGGGGATGGCGAAAGTGATTCAAGAGTACACGGGTGTTCCAACGTTTGTCCCTGAGCCACCGTTGTTTGTCACACCGATTGGGATTGCGATGCACGATCAAGTTGAAACAGTTTAGGAGGTAAGATGGCGGAAGGTTTTCAATTACGTTGTTATTGTTATCTGGATAGGATGCAGCCACAGTATGCGGCTTTTGTGGGTACGGTGACGCAAGGGGACCTCCCTACGGAAGGAATGGCATCTTTATACGTAGAAATGGCTCCGGGCAACGAAGTTTTTCGAACGGTGGATATAGCAGTCAAAGCTACCGAAGCCAAACCGGGCGCTCAGATTGTTGAACGGGAATTTGGTATGTTCGAGGTACATTCGCACAACCAGGCAGCCGTGATCGAAGCAGGTGATATTGTGCTGGAACGGTTGGGTCTGCGGATTGAAGACAGGATGAAACCACAAATCGCCTCGATCCAGGTGATTACCAGGATTGATCCCTATCAATCACAACTGCTGAACCGTTTCCGCCGTGGCAGTATGCTGGTTCCTGGAGAGACGTTACTGGTTGTGGAATGTGCACCGGCGGCTTATATCAACTATGCCTGTAATGAAGCAGAGAAGAAAGCGAATATTAAAATCATTCATGTTTCTTCGGTAGGGCGTTTCGGACGCATGTGGTTATCCGGAAGCGAAGCGGAGATTATCACGGCTCGTGATGCAGCGGTAAGGGCATTGGAGGCTCTGGAAGGCATATAGCTGTAAAGGCTTTCAGGATTGGAGCAAAGAATGGCAAAGACTTTTTATACCGAACATGATATTGAAGATATGGTCAAGCGCGGGACACAGGTCTTAACATTGACGGACGATGTGGTACTTACCGACCTGGCATACGAGCGTGCAAATAAACTGGGTTTAAAGCTGCTGCGCGGAAACGAGAAGCCACCCAGTGCACCAGAACGACCGTATGTCTCCAAACTGACCACGAAACCTCAAATGGACTCGCAGCAGGCATCCTCTACCGGCACCTGTGCTCAGACGCAGGATTTGCGTCAGCGTGTGCGTGATGCAGTGCTTGCCCGGCTGGGTGGCGAGGTGGATCCAAAATTGTTGGATGCGATCATTCAACGTGTGTTAGATAATGTAGGGGTCAAGTAAACATGCAATTCGGGCGCGTGCATGGTTCTGCTGTCTGTACAATCAAGTACACCGGGCTAGAAGGGGTTAAACTTCTGGTTGTACAACCGCTGGACAGGCATCTGAAACCGTTGGGAAGCCTTCAGGTCGCAGCGGACGTTGTTCGCGCTGGTGTGGGTGATCTGTGCGTAATGGCACGCTCGCGCGAAGCAGCGTTGGCAATGCCTGATATCACCTTTGTACCTGTTGACCTTGCCATCATCGGAATTGTGGACGAGTTGAACATCCGCCCTGACGGCGATTTTGATTATTCCTTAAAACCCGGCTGGGTTCAATATTCTTAAATCGTGGATAGGGTAAAGCGATGATCCTGGCGAAGGTGATTGGAACGGTAGTAACGACAATCGGACACCCCGATTTTAAAAACCGAAGGCTTTTGGCGGTGCAGCCGCTATTCATGCCGGGCGATAAAGCCGAAGGCGATTTTATTGCACTGGATAATACCCATGCCGGTATTGGTGATACCGTTCTGATTTTGCGAGAAGGAAACGGCACACGACAGGTAACAAATAACCCGGATGGGTGTGTCAATTCTTTGATTATTGGTATTGTAGATTCTTTGTTCATTGATCCGGAAGAGGTTTCTGAACCGGACCAGGGTTGAGCATCAGAACTTTTTCAATGTCTGTAAAAATGCCTGTGTAATCGGTGAAATTCGTCATCAGTGACTGTTTTTTTCATCGTGACGGATGACGAGAAAGCAATCGGATATCTTTACGATCCGCCGATTGAACAAGCGAACCGGGCATTTTTGATTTAACCAGTAAGAAAGGATGTGACCATGTACATTGTCCATGTTTTTATTCATGTGAAAGAAGAGTATTTGCAGGCATTCAAAGAAGCCACGCTCGATAACGCCGAACACAGCGTCCTTGAGCCAGGGATTGCTCGTTTTGACGTAATCCGGCAAACCGATGACCCCACACATTTTGTTTTGGTGGAGGTGTACCGGAACGAGGATGATACCGCGCTGCATAAGGCTACCGCGCATTATGCCCGCTGGCGAGATGCGGTTGAGCCAATGCTGGCAGAGCCGCGTACTCGAATTATTTATTCGAATGTATTTCCCGATGAAAACGGTTGGGATTGAACCGGATGACTGCTTTTGAGTTTGCCACTGCTGCGCGTGTTGTTTTTGGTAGCGGAAATATCATGCGGGCAGGAGAGTTTGCAGCCTCCTTTGGAAAGAGGGCATGGGTCGTTTTAGGGTTGCGTACTGAACTGGCATCAGTATTTTTGGATACACTGAAAGCATCAGGGGTTGATTATTTTGTGCAACGTATCAGCGGTGAGCCCACCCTGGAAATTCTCGAAAATAGTCTGGAGAACGCAAAACTCGCCGGTGTTGACCTGGTAGTTGCGATGGGAGGAGGCAGCGCTATCGATCTTGGCAAAGCAATCGCAGCTTTACTGATGAATCCGGGATGCGTATTGGATTATCTTGAAGTTATAGGTTCGGGAAAGCCCCTTGAGAAACCATCGCTCCCGTTGGTTGCCATCCCCACAACTTCAGGTACGGGCGCTGAAGTAACAAAGAATGCTGTGTTGTATTCTGCTGAACATCGAGTCAAGGTCAGTATGCGAAGCGAGAAAATGTTCCCTCGGGTTGCATTAATCGACCCTGAACTCACGCTTTCCCTTCCGCGAGAAGTGACTGCCAGCAGTGGAATGGATGCGCTTACGCAGTGCATTGAGCCGTTTGTGTCCACGCGGGC
>CAYRRA010000140.1:0-11916 GCA_964426355.1 uncultured Anaerolineaceae bacterium | reverse complement strand
CCCCCCTCCACCACAACCTACCTGTGTCCTGCCATGCAGGGGCTGCGGTGACCCCTCACTGCGCTCGGGTGACAAACCGGGTTGCGTACCCATTACCCCCGCAGCCCAACAACTACTCCCTGCGCATCTTTTTGAAACGTGCCGAATGCAAAGGGTTCTCTGCAATTTCAATCTTCGCCGGGATTTTATACGGAGCCGTTCGATCCTTCAACGCTGCGCGGATGCGTTTACGCAGCGCCACCAGGTCTTCCGGTTCGGCAAGGGTCAACTTTGCCACCACCATCTGACCGGTGATCGGGTTGGCTTCGCCGCGCACACTGGCATCCAGGACGTTATCCAGTTCCATCAACAGGCTTTCCACCTCAGCTGGATACACTTTCTCCCCGCCAATGTTGATCATCTCCGAGCGCCGTCCGAGGATTTTCAGATAGTCCCCCTCCACCTCCACCTCGTCACCGGTGTTGAACCAGCCCTCTTCATCAAACGGGCTGGGGGCATTCAAGTAGCCAAGCATGGCTGAATCCGCTTTGATCCACAGGATATTGTCCACCACCCTGGTTTCATACCCTTCGCCGCCCACCTTCACCCAGAGCGTGTCGTTTGAGCGCGATTTCGAGCGCAGGATACCCAATTCAGACAAACCGTAGGTCTGTTGCAAGGTGGCATTCGGGAAAATCTTGCTCAATCGCTTGAGCGTCGATTCCGGCATCGGCTCGGTGCCGTAGGTGATGCGCTGCAGCGAAGACAGGTCGTAGCGCCGATACACCTCCGAGAGCAGCAGCATATTTAGAAAAGTCGGCGAGGTGGGTAGCAGTTCCACCTTGTGCTTCTCAATGGTGGCGCAAACGGCATCCGGGTTGCGGTCTTCGATGGCAATGATGGTACCGGCGTTGGAGAGGATATACAGCAGGGTATTGATCCCACCGATATGGTCGAGCAGCAGAAACGTGATGGCGCGCAACGTATGTCTGCGCACCTTAAATTTCTCCAACAGCCTGGCAAAGTTGTGCAATGCCCCTTTGGGCTCGCCGGTGGAGCCGGATGAAAACAGCACCAGCCCCGGGTCACCCAGTTCAATCAACTGGCGGTTGAAAGGATGCATGATCTCAACCGGATAGGAAAGCGCCTGCCAGGTATCCCCTTCGCCAAAAACAAAGGATTTCTGCACCTCGGCGACTTCTTTGAAACGCGGCTTTTGCGCCTCCACCGTGTTGGTCAGCGGCGCGATGATGCAGCCGCGGTCGATCAGCGCCAGCAGCAGGGCAACCACGCGCGGCGAGTAATCCCCCTCCAAAGCAACCACCGTCCCAGCAGTTACAGCTTCCCGGTCCAATTCTTGCTTCCATCGGTCAATTTCATCCAGCAACCAGCGATATGAGTACGACTCATCGCGCCAGATCAGCGCGCTGGCATTCCCCGCTTCAGAAAAACGCTCGAACAGCCAGCCCAACATCAAACGCCTCCCAGGTAAATTGTTTGCCCGGTGATATAACTACTCTCGGGGTGAATAAAGAAATCAATCACATTCAGCACATCCTCAAAGGTACCCAGCCGTTTGACCGCCAGTTCATCCACCAGCCTGGCAATCTTCTCTGCCGGCACAGCGCGGATCAGGTCTGTTTCGATGGGTGCAGGACCCACCGTATTGACCGTGATTCCCAACGCGCCAATCTCGCGCGCCAGGATGCGCGTAAACCTTTCCACGGCGCTCTTGGATGCCGCATAAACTGCTTCGCCTTCCAAATCAAGCGGCACAGCCACTGTGCTGAAATTGACAATGCGCCCGCTCTGGTGCTTCATCATCAGTTTGGCGCTTTCACGGCTGACCATGAAGGTGCCGATAAAGTTGGTGTTCAACACTTTTTGCGCGCTGCTGGCGGGCGTGAGCAGCACATGGTTCATGCTGGCGATACCGGCGTTGTTGAGCGTCACATCCAGGCGTTGATAGGTCTTGCGGATAGAACGGAACATCGCCAGCACCTGGCTTTCGTCGCTCACGTCAGCGATGAAGTGCTCATAGCCCGGCGCTTCCCAATCGACCGGGCTGCGGCTGCACCCAACCACGCGGTAGCCGCGCGCGGCATAGGTCTGCGCCAGGAATTTGCCGATACCTTTGCGTGTGCCGGTAATCAGCATGACAGGGTTTTCACGTGTATTGTCCATCATCCCTCACACACCTCTCAAAACGTCTGCCGCGTTATAAAGCAATTTTTATGCGGTCCCGCCCAGCAATTCAGTGATGTAATCGATCAATGCACCCAGGTTGCGAAACGGGCTGCGTTCCTGAGACATGGCACGTTCGCTCATCAGGGTAATTTCCGCATCGAAAGCGTCGTTAACCTGCTCCTCTACCGCCACCAGGTAACTCACCAGCCCGAGCGAGTCACAGACAGAACGCGAACCCAGGAGCTTGACGGCTTCGTAATCCACCACCGGCATCTCAACTGGCAGGTCTTCATCTAATAGACATTGTACGGCAACTTCAGCAACCCGGCTTTTTAAGGATGGTTCAGACATAAAACGGTACTCCAGAATTCGAGTGAGAATAGTTGTGGTCGACTGAACATACAGCCGATTGGTTCATTTCAAGAAGAAAAATTATAACATTAATGGTCATTCGAGTTCCTGTCGATACTTGACATTAAAGGGGAAACCAGCCGCCGCTTGCGGCTGGATCTCAGAGGTGGTCAGCGATGACAGACCAGTGAACATGACAGCTCGCATCCAGCCCCTGGATACGTTATATAATAGGCAATAACATCACATAAAACGCCGGAGAGCGCAGCGATCAATTGACCTGTCTGCACACAGGCAAGATGGGTTCAGTCGAACATCCCCCATGCGCTTTCGGCAAAAGGTAGTCACAAATGATAGAACAAACCACAGGCACGCCCCCATTCAAACGCAGCCTGTCTATTTTTCTTACAGTTCTTTTTGTCATCAGCCTAGTGCTCGCAATGCTGGCTTTTAACGGTGAAGTGCTGCTGCTCAACCCGGGAACATATAAAAAAGCGATCGAAAGCCAGGGGCTCTATGCCCGCATACCCGGTTTGCTTGCTCAACAGCTTATACACGCAAAAACATACAACAACTGCGCCGGCGATGCGAATGGCTGCCCCGAAGAGAGCGCACTTTCCAGCCTGGTGCCCGGGTATATGCAAATGCTGGATACTGCCGGCTGGGAATATGTTCTCACGCTAGCTCTCCCGCAGCAGTGGATGAAAACGCAGTCAGAGAGCCTGATCGACCAATTCTTTGCTGCACTCAAAACCAGCGAACCGCAACAGCTTGTCATCGCTTCCGGCGAGCTCCGGACAAACCTGACCGAGAGCCATTACAAGCTGATTGCTGAGGCTCTCCTTGCAACAGCCGCAACGTGCAGCAGTGAGGAGCTGTTCACCATTGTCAATGTTGCATTGGGACAATCCACTGAACCTGTTCCGGTATGCATCCCATCCGAGGAACTGCGCCCTGTTCTCGAAAACGAAATCCAGGCGCTGCTCTTGGAAACAGCACAAACGATCCCCGATCAGGTTACTTCTGATTTACGTATTTTTCCCGCCCCGCAGGACACAGGCAGCCAGGATCCAGCCCAAAATTTTAAACGTCTCCGCCTGATTAGCCTGCTCAGTCCGCTTTTTCCTGTCTTTCTGCTGGCATGTCTCACCGTGTTGCACGCGCGCCATCTGCCCTCGCTGCTGCGCTGGTGGGGAATCCCGCTGCTGGGAGGCGGGCTTTTAACTCTTTTCCTCGCTGCGCTGCTGCTGCCTGTGTTTCATTACGCCGTCAATTCCTTCCTGATTCCACTGCTTCCGCGCAGTATCGAAGCAAACGTGATCCAGGCAATCGCAGCAGTGGTTCAGAATATCGCCAACCGTTATACCTTTTGGCTGGGCATTGAAGCAGGCGGATTGTTTCTCCTCGGTGGTGTTTTTCTAATTTTGTCGTTCATTATCCATTGGAAAAAACATTGACCCATCCGTGCCCCAGGTGTCGGCAGCAGGGTCTAAAATAACAAGGAAGGTATATTCATCATGAAACGAATCCTGTGTATTCTGCTCCTCCTCCTGCTGACTTCCTGCCAAAAAATGGGACCTGCATCACACGCCACAGACCTTACGGACACCGCAGAAGCATCCAATCTCGCCACGCAAGGCTCCGCCGCGCCCACCCAACCAGCCAACCGCGTAGAACCAGTCGCATCTATGCAACCGCTCAAT
This sequence comes from uncultured Anaerolineaceae bacterium, assembly GCA_964426355.1. Classification (GTDB taxonomy): domain Bacteria; phylum Chloroflexota; class Anaerolineae; order Anaerolineales; family Anaerolineaceae; genus JAJFTV01. The sequence goes on along the minus strand of CAYRRA010000140.1, from coordinate 7,696 downwards.
GGCGCTCTCTTTGATGCGCCCATCATCCCGCTGAGTTGGAAGAAATCTACCGATGCTGTTCGTTACCGGCTGCAAATCGCCAAAGACCGCGATTTCACCGCCCTGCAATTGGATACCTATCTCACCACCCCTCAAAAATTCACCAGCCCGCTTCCAAACGGAGAATATTTCTGGCGCGTGCAGGCTGTCTCTGCAAACGATACAGCTTCCGATTTTTCACCTGTCCATTCCTTCACCATCCGCCAACCTCAAAACAGCTTTGAAATAATAGAAGAGATGCTGCTGGATATTCGCCATCTCTACCAACACAAGGACAGCGCCATGTTGCTGTTGGAATCGCCCATCGAAAGCGGCACTCATGCCTGGAACCGTGCACACAGCGGCTATGACGCCAACGATCCAGCCTGTTATGCAAACAGTTCGCTGGCTTGTATCGCCATGATGAACCACTTTTATGGGGGCAACCTGACCCAGGACCGTTTGGGGTACGAAATTTTCAAAGATACGCAGCCCGGTCCAGAGTTTGACCTGCCATACGGAACTGCTCCGACAGAGGAAGAAATCACGCAATTGATTACCTTTGCACTGGGTGGAGAGCAAAGCTGTTATCTCGAAACCAGTTCCGATCAGGCGGAAACGGCAGGTATCACCCCCTGGATCATCCACCAGATCAAGCAGAACTCACCCATCCTCGCCAGTATCGACGAGCATTACGTGGTTCTTGCCGGTTATCAGTACAACACACAGGAGGAGTTGCTCTGGGTACTTGACCCGGCTGCGGGTACCTACCGGGTGAAAAGCAGCCTGGATTGGGGTTCAGCCTGTGTGGTGTTGAACGCCCAGGCAAGGCAGTTGGAAGAAAGCCTGCTCTCAGATAGTGATCAGGATGGTGTGCTCGATTTTGATGAAACCGAACGCTTCCGAACCGACCCGTTCAGAGCAGACAGCGACCGGGATGGCATTTCAGATGGAGATGAAATCCGTGCCAGTGTGCTCGACGCTCGTTTTGGGTATGCTTTTTCCCAAAACACACTCGCCCGCGACGCGGATATGGACGGTCTGCCGCCTGAGCTCGACATAGATAGCGATGGCGGTGGTTGCCTGGACGGCTTTGAAGACGCAAACCTGAATGGATTTTACGAGCCTGGTATGGGAGAAACCTCCGTATTCGACCCGCAGGATGACCGATGCTACAACCTGAAAAGCACCTGGCAGGTCGATGATGATTGGGGGCGTTCGACCGCAGAATGGTCTGGTTCGTTCAAAATCGATTCCCTGAACGATATTGTGGGGTGCGGTGTGATGGAACTGCACCACACAGGCAATTGCATACAGAGCAGACTGGTCGCTGCATTCTATATCGAAGGCAAATACCAGGATGACCTGCATATCCGTATCCGCTTTGAAAACGAATATGAAACCGGTGTTTATTCGCCTGAAGAAATTAGCGAAGGTTGTACGATTGGACAGGCAGTAGAGGAAAACTGGGCGATCTCGTACGGGCTCTACAACGGGATTCCCGATGTTTTTCTCGTCCCACTGCCAAAACCGACAGAATTTACTGAAATGACGACCACTTCACCGGAAGGTGCATCACGGAATGCAGATATTCATTTAATCATTCAACGCATCAGGGAATGAATTACGGAATCACCATTGGCAATATTTCATGGATGCCGCTGTCGCGCCAGACCGCCACACGGTTGCGTCCCGCGCCTTTGGCTGCATAAAGAGCCTGGTCAGCCATATCCAACAGTTTCTCGATTTTCAGCGTGCGCAATCCCTGGATTCCAGCAACACCGAGACTGATAGATACCGTGACAGGACCCTTTGTTGTGGCAATGGGCATGTCCGCCACAGTAAGACGAATCCGTTCTGCGGCTTGCTGTGCTGCCAAAATTCCCGTTTCAGGCAACAAGATCACAAACTCTTCGCCCCCATACCTGCCGCCCAGGTCAGGCGTGCGCAGGTTATTCGCAATGCGCTTGGCAATGGCTTGCAGCACCTGGTCGCCCACCAGGTGACCGTGCTGATCATTGACATCTTTAAAATTATCGATATCCAGCATGATCACCGAAAGCGGGTGACCATAACGCAAGGATCGCTCCAACTCATTCTGCGCCTGCGAGAAAAAACGCCGTCGGTTGTTCCAACCCGTCAATGGGTCAGTGATCGCAAGACGCTGCACATCTTTGAACAGGCGCGAGTTCTGAATGGCAATCCCCCCCTGGTGACCGATTGACTCGACCAATGCCAGGTCGCGTTCGCTGAATTTTTTATCAGGGTCATAATTGTACAAACCGAGAACACCCAGGCGGCTATTGCCTATCTGCAGAGGCATCCCGATCAGGCTCTGTATGCCCGCCCGGTAGTGTCCGCCAGCATACTCATGGATTTGATCCGCCTGGTTAATCATCACAGGGTCAGGGGATTCCAATAACTTCCAGGAAAGCGTTTCACCGCGTGGGATGAGTTCTTCATCTGCTTCCACTTTTCCGTCTGCATTAAAAACATAATCAAAACGCAAAAACCGACCATCCGGTGTAATCAGACCTAAATCCGCCTGGTCTGCATGTACAAGCTCCAGGCTGAGTTGAAGAATTTCCCGCAATATGGTCTCAATATCCATTGTCCGGTTAATGTTGCGCATCGCCTCGTTTAAACGCTGTTCTCTCTGTAAATCGATGCGCATCTCTGTATAAAGACGGGCATTTTCCATTGCCAGCGCTGCATGGCTGGCAAAAATGGAGAGGTTTTCAGCATGTTGAAGGGTATAAAAGCCCAGGTCAAATTTTTCCAGCGCAAAGAACCCCAAAACACTTCCCTGGTAAACAATCGGCGCACCGACCCAGGAACCAATATGAGATGAAATCTCATCATCGATCCATCCTTCATACTGGCTTGGATCAGGTATGGCAAGGGCGCTTTTTGTTTTGTACATTTCGTGAAAATTCTGGAAGGTATCCAGCTCAAACTTGAACTCATTGACAGATTCCGAGAGGTTTGCCGCTATCTTGTCATAACCCCGTGAACGATAGACCCGGATGGTATTGCCTTCAATTAATGCCACGCAGCCTGAATCATAAGGAATCACGCGTTCAACCAGTTCCAGCAACCGGTCCATGACCTGGTCAAAGTCAAGCGTTGCTGAAAGTGCCGTTCCAGCCTGCCGGAGCGTCTCGGAGACCTCGCGTGAAAGGCGCACCTCTTCTTCAGCACGCCGGATTGCAGTGATATCCGTCAGGGTCAGTATCCAGCCAGACAGGACCTGCCGGTGGTCATGCAAGGGTATCCAATTTCCAGAAAAAGTGCGTTCCCCTTTCTGCACGACCCAATCAAATTCCTCCATACCTTTCTCCTGCGATTGGCGCAGGGATGAGATCGGCATATCCTGAAAATATTCAGCCAGCGGCTTACCGATAATGGCATGTGGCGCAACGGACAGGCATTTTTCAGCGGAGCGGTTTAAATCGATTACGCACAACTCATTATCCAGGACAAAAAGAGCGTCCTGCATCTCATCGAGCACAACCTGGCGCGCAACGGGTACAATCCCTAAAAGCCGAAAATGGAATAACCCGAACGCCCAGAGTCCAATGGTAAACAGGATGGTAAGGGGTAAAAAAAACAGGTTCGTGACAGGGGTCCAACCCAAAAGGTTAAAAACCGAGCCGAATAATGGGATGGCTGAACTCAGGAGGAAAACTACTGTCTGGCGGTGATAAATCGCGTGCTGGCGAGAAAATTGTGCAGCGAAAATGAGGATGCCGGTCAGAACAAGGAGGTATTTATATGCCGTCGAAACCCATAAAACCAATCCGTATTCATACGACAAAACCGGAAACACAGCGGTCGTTTCCAGCCGGGGATTAACCCGTACAATCTCTGAAAAGGGTCCCAGCCACAGCAACAACATCACCAGCACGGGTTCAATCAGCAAAAGAAACCAGTAGGGCTTAAGGGGTTTTGCCCGACCGGTATAAGCCAGCGAGAAAATCAATATCCCAGCAGCCAGGATATCAGCTCCGCCAATCTGGATATTATCCCAAATCAGTTTGGCTGTTATAGTTTCAGAAAGGTTTTTAAATAAAAATGCGCTCCCCCAAACCATCAAGCCTGCCAAAATCAACCGGAACGAATCTGAACAGGCTATTTTCCGCCGAAAGCACGAAAAAACAGCCAACGCCACACTCAATAAGATAGATATGGCTAATAAAATAATGAATAACAATTGCTGAGCCATCTATTTGTTTCTGAAACAATCAACCCTTGAAACAGCATAATCAATTATATCAGAAAACTATCGGAATCGAACAACTCCGAACGCTATGTTCGTTCTGTTCCATTCAAAACAGGTCTGTTTCCACAGGCGATTCAGGCTCAGGGTTTCATGATATGCCTGTTTTTATCCATCTCGCGCCACCAAGCCAGGGTATCGGCAATCGAGTCGCGCAAGGAGCGCGGGTGATGCCCTAATTCGCGACGGGCTTTATCCTGGCTGAAAACCGAATTATCGCGAATCGTCTGTAATGAGTAACGGGTAAACTTGGGAACTCTCCGGGTAATACGATAAAACGGCTCAAGCAGGCGTGCCGCAAAAGCTGCCACAAAAAACGGCAAAACAATCGCTGGTGCCCGGTTATCCACCAGTTCGCGCACAATCTGCCGGATTTCGCGCACCAGGATGCGCGTCCCTGAGAGAATGTAAATTTCACCGGTTCGACCCTTTTCCCTGGCGGAGATTAATCCACTGGCAACATCACGCACATCGATAAAATCATACGCGCCATCTACCAATAAAACCACTTTGTCACGCGCAAAACCCAGGATGGTTTGACCCATTTCGCTTAATCGGTAATCATAAGGACCGATGATGCCCGTTGGGCAGACAATCACCGCATCCAAACCACGCTGCACCACTTTGAGTACTTCCAGCGTCCCTTCCGCTTTGGTGCGGTCGTATGCGCCCGATGAAAGGTCTGTTTCAACCGGGGTAGTTTCATCCACCACCATGCCGTGCGGGAGGCGTTTGAAAGCGTGGATTGAACTTGTGTGAATCAGGCGTTTGACCCCGCTCTTTAGCGCAGCTTCCGCCACGTTGCGAACACCCTCCACATTCACCTGTCGCATCATTTGGTCCGCGCCTGGCAGGATGGAAATAATCCCTGCCAGGTGAAACACGTAATCCATACCCTGCATCACCTCTTCCAGGCGTTTAGGGTCAAGCACGTTGGCTTCAACCATTTCCACATCCAGCCCTTCCAACGATGAGCAATCTTCACCCGGCAGAATCATGGCGCGCACCTGCTCGCCGCGATTGAGCAGTTCACGGATTAAAACATTACCCACATGCCCGGCAGCCCCAGTGACAAGATTCATACGCACCTCTTCATTCCATTAAGCAATAATTGAATGCTCTGCTTTGTGGCTTCGCCCCAATCAGCCGCCTGTGGCACGAGCATCCCCTGTAAAAGATGACCAACCGCCAGCGAGACCAATGCCTGTGCACCGGCTTGCGGATCAGCCAATTGAATGTGACCTTCCTCAATACCTTTGGCAAATAAACGGTCAAAATAGAGCTGATAACGTTGAAAGGGTGCAATCGTCGCCTTCCAAACCTCTTCATCGCGCGATGCCTGCATCCAGAACTCGAAGAGCATGGGAATCTGGTTTTGATAGCGGGTAAACACCACCCCGATCATATCCGCCATTCGCATCAGCATATCCGGAAAATCGGCAGCTTCGTCAGCAATAGCTTCTAAACGCTGATCCAGGTCTGACAGCCAGGTTTCCAACAAGGCAATAAAAAGTGCATTTTTGCTGGGGAAGTGATGGTAAAAAGCGCCCTTGCTGACGCCTGCTGCCGCACAGATTTCAGCAACGCCTGCAGCGCTGTATCCCTGCTCGGCGAACAACTGTAATGCAGACTGCATAATGCGGGTTTGTGTTTGTTCACTGCGAAGGTGATTTTTCATGAACTCCTAAAAACCGAACGGTCGGTCTGTAAATATATTAGCATAACTCCCCTTATTCTGTCAATTTCATTCTTGTTAGCTTTGGTAGACATTGTTCTTGCTTTTATTGGAACGCTGGCATTCAATGGAACTTTCTCATCCACTTTTCAGTCTATTAATGGATAATATACATACACCACGTGATTCGGGAGACCATCCTCCATTTTACATTTGGCACAACTGCACCCCCCGAATCCCAATCATCACCAGTCATCCGGTTTTTCACCGGGTTAAAGAGACTTATTTGGATATTGAAATGCCCAGTTCAAGCCATGAACACGGAACACCACCTGTAATGCGGCGCAGAAGCAGCGCAGAACTGCAAAACGCGCCTGCCATTCAGCACCAGGCTTCTGCACCAAGCCACTCCACTCCCCGCCATTCAGCACCGGGCGCACACCCCTATCCGACCGCACAATACTCTAACCACATGCAGCCTTCCATACCCGGGCAGTACCCTACGGGGACCCTTCCCCAGGCACGCCGCCGTATGCCCGCACGCCCCAAGCGCCGTTTTTCCACCATGGAATGGATCATAATGCTCTTATTCGGCGGGTTTGCCCTGATTGTGATGGCATTCATTGCTTTTTTCAGCCTGTTCGTTCTGTTTACGCTTTCCGACCGTATCCTGCCCGGTGTAGTGGTTGGAGATACTTCCATTGGCGGGATGAGCATGGATAAAGCCAGCGAATTGCTGTGGAATGAGTGGAACGAAAATCACCCCCTGATGGTTAGCGACGGTACACATCAATGGCTGGATACGACTGCCCAGTTTGGCGTTTATCTCGACAGCAGCGCTACTGCCGCCAAAGCATACGAAATCGGACGAGGCAAAGAGGGTATTTCACAATTCTTTAACATTCTTTTCAAAGGAACCATCCGCATATCTCCGGTTGTGGTGGTTAATATGGAAGCCGCACGTGCCAAGCTGCAGCTTTATGCCGGGGTTATCGATCAGCCTGCGACTGATGCCTCCTTGCAATACATCGATGGAGAATGGTCTGCGCTACCGGGTAAGACCGGTTTAAGGCTGGATATTGACCAGACCCTGGCTGACCTGGTGACGCAGAGATCGGTTTTAATGAGCAGCGATTATTTCACTTTCACGCTGGTGCCTGTTGCGCCGCAATTTGAGGATGTCAGTGCAGCATTAGAACAACTTCAGCCGCTTCTTAACCGCCCGATGCGCTTCCAGGCTTATGACCCCATCACAGACGAAAATTTTACCTGGTCTGTTGAACCCGCCACTTTTGCCGCGTGGATTCGCATCGAAAACCTGCAAGGCGACCCCAGCCTGGCAGTGGACATCGAACCGCTGACTGCCTATCTGCAGGATTGGCAATCGCAGCTCGGCGGCAGCCGTATCCTTCAGGAAAACTACGTTGTTGATGATATAGTCAACGTCTGGAAAGCCGACAACAGCTATTCATTCACCGTCTGGCACCTGCCCACCAGTTATGTGGTGCAGTCCGGCGATATGCTCACAGAGATAGCGTACCATGCCCGCATGCCCTATTGGAAACTACTCGAAGCGAACCCACAAATCAATCCCGAAAGATAAAAAAGGAAACTATACACAAGATGTGACAGGTATTGAGGGTATTTTGGATAATGGTGTAAGGGTGATGTTTATCGACAGAGCAATGGCGAACGTTTATCTTTCAACTAGATTTGAACTACCG
>CAYRRA010000139.1:0-11922 GCA_964426355.1 uncultured Anaerolineaceae bacterium | reverse complement strand
CGTGCCTGTCGGTTCAGGCGAAGCCGGTGGCGTCCAGGTGTTTGTCGGTTGTGCCGTGGGCGTATCCTGGGCGTGGGTTGGTTGCGGTGTCTCCGTTGTGGCTGCCGGTTGGGAGACACAGCCCGATAAGGCAAGACAGATAATTAACAGGATGAGGCTCTTCATGGATTTCATGGCTGCTTCTTTTCATCCTTTCTTGTGCACCCATATTACGGGGTATCATCATACAACCACCCCGCAAAACCAAACCCACACCCAAGCTGCAATACGGAATTATCTTGTACAACAAGAATGTTAGCACATGTTTCCTCGCCATCTGATCTTGTGGCGATCATGATTTGACTGCTATCCGGTGACCAGATCGGAATATCTGGATCAAACGTACCCCCTGCATAATATATAACACTCTCAAAGATTCTAATTTGTTTTGTTTCAGTCTCTATCACTGCCAAGTAAAAAATTGGATTAGTTGAGTTGGTCATTATCCAGAAGGCGATTTTTTCACCACTGGGCGATACCTGATAAGACTCGATAATCACCTCAGGAAAGACTTCGGTTAAGAATGTCAACCGTTCTATCTCGCCAGCTAGATTAACACGAAACATTTCTTCTAAATAGAAATCTTTGAGATAGGCTTCATGATCTGTATACATATCAATGATGAAAGACTTCCCACCTGGCACCCAGCGCGGCGGGCCGGTATCCCAACCAGGGTCTAATGTGACAATAGTTTTCTCTTCTTTGATATCGCGTAGAGTAATTTTCAGATCATCTTGATAATAAACAACATAACCATAATCGGGACTGTAGACTGCGAGTGAATTGCTATATTCACCCCAATCAAAACGCGGGGGTTTCCACTTCGCAGACCCTGGGTATGATGTAATAGAAAGTTCTTTTAGTTTTTCTTGAGTGAATGGGTCGTAAATCACTAAATCCCATGGAAATACCAAATTGTTATTTTCAATTCGGATTTGTTCAAAAACAAGATGGTTGTTGTCATACCATTCAATGAGGTAAACTCGATTCTGGTAGGTAAAAAACTCCTCCAGGATTTGCTTTCCCTCGTAATCAATAATTCTGAGGATTTTTTTGTTATTCGGGCTGCCACTTAACCTCAAAGCTATCGACTTTCGATCCGGTGAAATTACACAATCATAGATATCTTCTTGTGAATTTGAATGAATTGTGGTTTTGGTATTTTCATCCAGATCCCAAATATGAGAGAAATATGGCAAATCATCATTTATGACAACAATCTTGCCTGTTAAATTGGCAGTGGTAAGTTCATTTTCGATCTCGGGTGTTTCGTGAATCACCACAAACTCAGGTGTACTGGTTGGTGATATTGTGGCTGTATATGATTGAGTTGGGATACTAGTATCTATCGAAATGGGTGTTCCTATTTCAACGATGCCAGGTGAATTTTCAACTTGAGGTTTTCTCATGCAACTCACCATAATCAGACAAATCAGGAGGGGAAATATTTTTTCTTTCATTAAAATCCCTTATCTTTCCAAATATGAATAATCAAAGGTGAAGTCAAACCCTTGGTTGCATTGATTTCCTGTTTCCATTTTATCGGGATGTTCACATCCTGTATCTAGATAAAAAATCTCTGCAAATGTGAGAACGAGAAAATCATTGTCATTAGGTCCATACGAATTTGGTTTAGCTGGTATGACAAGACAAATCCCACTATCTCGAATTTCCCATCCCCCCAATTTTTGGGTCATTTCCAAAAAACCACCTATTACCTCAACCGCCTGCTTGGTTAACGAATACATGTGGGTCATTGATATTCTCATTACTTGTTATCATCAGCAATAAAAATAATGCTTGATTTTGTGAACCTGATCGGCAATTATCACTAATTCCATTGGCTGCGTTAGCGAATGCTCCCCTAGAGGATTGCAAATGTTTATATATGAAATTTACTGTGTCTGCCCACGGAACGACAGAATTATGATCTTGATGCCACGAATTAAACGCCTGTACCCCAACTGTGAATATAACATTATTTTGATCATCTGTGCTTAATGTCATATTCGAAAACTCACCCTTTAGCATTCTTGCTGCAAACTGATCGGTAGGCGAAAGCCCTTCAGACATCCATACTCTTTTTGTTGCAGGATATAAATTTCTCAATATATCTTGTACTTCTTTTGTTCCGCCCTTACCCATACAATTCCCGCCCTTCAATTTCCTCTATCCTAGCAAATTTAACAATGAAATTCAATAGGGTACTTTGATCTATGCCGTCAGGCGTTCAACAAGCATCAACGGCAGGGTGATATGCTGTACCGGTCTTGCGTGGTCGGCGATATGCGACAATAAAATCTCGATGGCAATTCGCCCGGACTCATCAAGGTGTTGGCGTATGGTCGTAAGGTCTTCGTATTCAGCCATGTCCAAATCATCAAATCCAATGATTGCCAGTTGGTCAGGGATGTTGATATTCATCTGCCGTGCGGCTTTCAGAACCCCCAATGCTTGAAGATCAGTTGCCGCGAAAATTGCCGTAGGCGGATTGGGTTGGTCAAGCAGTTCTTTCGCCACAATGCGCGCTTGTTCCTGGCTATACGGGGCAAGGCGGACAAAGTCTTTGGGGATATCCAGGTTTGCGGCTCGCATGGCTTGCCTGAACCCCTTTAATCGCAGATTCACGGGATGAATGGAGTATTCTGGCAAATCTGTATCTCCCAGAAACGCAATGCGTTTGTGTCCCTTTTTGATCAGATACTCCGCTGCCATTCTTCCACCCGCTGTATCATCAATCTCAACACCGTTGAGAAGGGGATGGGGGAATTCGATCAAGACCGTTGGAAGGTTGTGTTCGAGCAGGCGGTTCACATCATTATCGGCAACCGGAAGCGATACAATCACCAAACCATCGAGATTCCCTGTCAGAGGCAATGTAGAAAGATACGATTGCAAGCGATTGTTTGAATCAACCGTGTAGATAATCAAATCAAAATTTTCTTTTGACAGGGTCGCAGCGATACCGCGCAAACGTTGGACAAAGGAAGGTGCAGTAAAAAATGGTGTGATGACGCCGATCCTCCCGTTAAAACGCAGCGCACGAGCACGGGCTTCGGCTTGAGGGACAAAACCCAGTTGATCGATCACGTCATACACTTTCTGGCGGGTGTTGATATTGACTTTTTCAGGAGAATTAATCACCCTTGAAACGGTTGAAATGCTAACCCCAGAAAGTTTTGCGACATCAAAAATGGTGTTGGACTTCTTTGTATTTTTCATGATTTATGCTCGTAATGGCTCAGCAAAAGTCTATTCATGATAGCATAGGCGTTTTTGTGAGTCAACATCCAGCGGGTGGATGGAAGGGTTAAAAATAACGATCCAATTGAAGTTTCACAAACGACTTCACCAACCCTGTTGACATCCACTTCAATGGCAATTATTATCAAGGGTAGACAGGAGTATGAAATTGCCTTTACTATCTGTAGAATCCCGGTTTGTCCGTTTTCTGGAGTTTTTATTTGAGCTGATTGTTCTCAATCTGCTAACCCTGCTTTGCTGCCTGCCAATCGTCACCGTGGGTGCGGCATTCACCGCGCTCTACCGCTCGTTATTCAACATGCGTCAAGGGAAGGCGAACATTTTTAAGGGGTATTTTAAAGCACTCATCGATAATATGCGCCCGGGGCTATTATTGGGGATGATTTTTCTCCTGATCTGTGTTTCGTTTATCCTCTATATTTTGCTGTTTCAGGATTTGATCGCCGCAGGCGATATGCTGGTGTTAGGTGGGATCATTTTTGTAGGCATTCTCTTATTCTTTCCGATGACGTTTGTTTTTCCACTTTTAGCAACGTTTGATAATTCCGCACTGAGAACATTGTCCAATGCTTTTCTGCTCAGTTTCAGACACATTGGCATCACGCTGGCGGTTTTAGTGCTGCATGGGTTGCCCTGGTTATTACTGGTAATCAATATGTCGTGGTTTTTGAGATTATCCCCCCTGTTTTTGCTGTTCGGGTTTTCTCTTCCTGGATGGGTCGCCTCCGATATGTTCTTGAAGGTGTTTAAAAATTATGCCGACCTCTGATTGCAGCCGAAACGTATTTCCGATTCTGAACCAATGGCGAGATTTTCCATGCGAACCGGAACGATTTGATGTACATCCAACTTTCCCTGGCTTTCAAGCCAATGAGTGTGGAAATTCTCAGGTAATCCGATAAAAAGATCATGGAACGAGCGACAAAAAATTCACTCATCAGGCAAGTCATTGTCTATATGGTGGTTCTCATTGTATTACTGGTTGGGATTTTAGCTGCATACTCTGCTACATCCTACCTGATCTTGCGTAACGAGGTGAAGCGGGGGGCTGAAAACTTTTTGCAGGTTTATGGCACTGAGTTGAAGAACCGAGTCACGCAAATGGATAGTGTTCTGACACACCTTCTGGTGCAGAACTATACACAACTGCAACTGGTGAAGAGCTCAAATGAAGCCAAGCGTTTCTATGCCGCGCAGGATATTCATAATTACATCGGTGATGTGACATTAAGTAATAACAGTGTGGATTTCATCGTAGTTGCGGATGCCCTGTACGATATCTGCCTGGACGCCACAAACACAGCAACGACCTATTGGGATCGCACTGCGCTGCGTGAATATACAAAGGAGCAAGCCCTTATAGATGGTTATCTGGCAGAGTGGAATTTTGTAGAGCTTAACCATAAAACCTATCTTTATAAAATGTACGTGTATAACGATCGTGCTGTTGCGGTATTTATTTCTACTGCGCACTTTTTGGAAACGATACCCAAAGGCGATTATGGCGAGCAAACGTTTGTGTTAACAGATGAAAAAGGGATTATTCAGGATTACCTGGGCGAGGAATGGCAAACCGGGGTTAAAGGGCTTGCGATCCATCAGACTGATTTACAGCAAGGGTTTATCGTAGAGTTTCCTATCGTACAGGGAGAAATCAACTTATTTAACCTGGTGAAAAATAACAGTATTTGGAACCAAACCCGAATCAACATGGCGGTTGTTTTGGGTGTCATTGTATTCACGATTCTTTTCGGCTTTTTGCTCATTCGTTACATCATGAAAGAAATGGTTTATCCCATGAACAGCATGGCAGAAGGAATGAATCGGATTGACCAGGGAGAGTACACCATCAGGATTGGGGGAAAATACGGAACGCGGGAGTTTACGCACCTGAAAGATACGTTCAATAAGTTGATGGATGAGATTATGGATCTGAAAATTCAGGCGTATGAGAAGGTGATTGCACTGAAGGACGCTGAATTAAAAGTGATCCGGCTTCAACTCCGCCCCCATTTTTTCCTGAATGCCATCACAACCATCATGAGCCTCAGCAGTAAAGGGAAAAACCAGCAGATCAAGGAATATGTCGATTCTCTGTCCAAAAACATCCGCTATATGTTCACGACTCGGATGCACACTGTGCCGGTGCGGGAAGAGATTCGCCATGTTGAGAACTATATCAAAATGCAAGAACTCAGGTATCCCAATTGCATTTTTCATTATGTGGATCTTCCGCCTGAACTTGAGGAGTGGCATATTCCACAAATGTTGATTCAGACCTTTATCGAAAATGAGTACAAGTATGCCGTATCCATCGATACGCCACTGACCATCCTTATCCGAATTAGCCTGGACAACTATCAAGATGAAGAAATGCTGCTCATCGAAATTGAAGATGATGGCATGGGGTATCCTCAAGATGTTCTTGAGTTTATGGATGGGCGAGGCATGCGACAGGAAAACAATGGCAGCAGGATCGGTCTTTGGAATATTAAAAATATGATGGAACTGATGTATGAAAGGGAAGGGCTGATTTCGTTATCCAATATTCAACCACATGGCTGCTTGAACAGGATTTGGGTTCCGGTCAAACCCATCCACCAAGCCAAAGAGGACAGCCAGGACTGGGTTAGCGCCAGGAAAGGGTTCAACGAGCCATGAACTTACTGATTGTGGAAGATGATATTCACACGGTAGATGCCATTTTAGATTCGCTCGCCTGGGCTTCTCTTGGGATTGAGGAACCTGATATTGCGTATAACGTCACACAAGCCAAGCGCATCCTGAACAACAAAACTATTGATATCGTGGTGAGCGATATTGAAATGTCCCAAGATTCCGGGCTGGATTTACTGGAGTGGATTCGAAAGAAGGGCATGGAAACCGAATTTATTCTCCTGACCTGCCACGAGAAATTCGATTATGCCGCCACAGCGATAAAATTCGGGGCAGCCGAATACCTCACAAAACCTTATGACCCGAAAATACTGGAGATTACCCTTAAAAAAACGTGCGCCAAAATTACTGCCAAGCAGAATTTGATCGAAAGCAGCCGGTTTGAAGAGTGGATGTTGAAAAACAGCCAACAAGAACAGCTCTATTTTTGGCTGCGTTTATACAGCGGGATCGTCAAAAAAGATCGGAAATGGATACGCGGTGAAATTGAAGTGCGCAAGTTACCCATCGAGGTCGATAAGAAATATCTTTTGGTCATGACCAGAATTACCGATTATGATCCGAAACTTTCAGAGACCGAGAAAGAACTGCTGGTTTCAAACCTTGAAACCATGCAGACCGAAAAAATCTGCCGAAAAGCCAGGAATGTCTGTGTTGTCTCAAAAAGCGGCGAAGATTGTTTGTGGCTGTTGGCAACCATAGAAGATATCGCAGACCCCGCCCTGGCGCAGCGCTGTAGAAAAATGGTTGAACTGTGCTCGGAAGAATTTGTGGTAAAGGCAACCTGTTGTATCAGCACTCCTTGCAATATTGAGTCGCTTCCCGACAAAGCGACTCGTCTTGAAAAGTTGATTCCACAAAGCGTTTTGTATTATGGTCTTTCCTTCACCGAGAACGAGGCTGTGCAGTCTTTTTCGCAGGAGTCACAAGTGTTAGATATCGGAGAGATGTCTGAACTTCTAAAGCAGCGTGATAAAGTGGGGCTGCTTAATTACCTCAAGGAAACGCTGAAAAACAGGACCGATGACAGGACATTGAATGAACGCTGTTTATATCTGATGAAGCAGGAGATTCTACAGGCAACTTATTCCTATCTATTGCAGGCAGGTATCCAGGCAACCAGCCTGTTTTATGATGAGACCTCTGTAAATTTGCTCGACAAAGCGTCGCAATCCGCACTCGACCTGTTGCGTTGGGCAAATTACCTGTTCGAGCGTTCTTTCGCCTATGAGGAGGAAATCGCTAAGACAGGCACGTTAATCCAACGCATTAACAGTTACATACACGAGCATTATCAAGAGAATATTGGGCGAAATGACCTGGCAAAGGTATTTTACCTCGCCCCGGAATACCTGGCAAAACTATACCGCAAGAAGACCGGCAGATATCTTCGCGATTACATCGGAGAATACCGCATTGAGCGCGCCAAGGACCTTTTGCGAAATCCTGAAATAAGGGTGAGCGATGTGGCTGGCGCGGTTGGGATTGATAACTTCCCTTATTTTTCGACGTTATTTAAGAAATACACCGGTTTTACACCCAATGAGTACAGACAAAAATTCCAATAAGCGAGGATGCCTTAAGAGCAAGAGAACTCCCTTGTCTTGTTTTTAATACTTAACCACTTGTTATTGTAAGAATATTCGCGCCTCCATTTGCTATATTGAAAGTAACCCAAAAAGGAGGTCTGTTATGAAATTCTTTCGAAAATCACTCATTGTCCTATTCACAATAGTGATGGCTCTAGGGCTGAGCGCGTGCGGGGGTAAAGCCACTCCCTCAACAGCGCCGGAAGCTCCGTCAGACGTCAGTGAGCCAGCAACCCAGTCAGACGTCAGCGAGCCAACCACCCCCGCCACAGTTACATATGACAAGGTGGTCTATGCATACGCGACATTCAACAACATTCCTAGCAAAGAAACATTGGATACCGTGGAAGAAGCAATCAACGCGATCACCCGAGACAAGATCGGTGTTGAAGTTGATTTAATGCCCATTGCAATTTGGGATTACTCTTCTCAAGTCAGCCTCGCGCTTCAAGGTGGAGAGAAGGTTGACCTGTTCCAGAGTCTGGGCGATTTTAACACGGCTATCAGCACTGGAATGGCTCTGGATCTCACCGACATGATCGATGAATACGCAGCAGAGTCAAAGGAATTGATTGGGATGGATTGGTTGGCAGCAACCAGCAAGGCAGGGCGTATTTATGGGCTGCCCACGTATAAACCCATTGCGCTCACCCCGATGGTGGTTTATCGCCAGGACATCGTCGATGAGTTGGGGATTGATATGAGCCAGGTCAACGAGGTTTCAGACCTTACCCCGATTCTTGCGCAGGTGAAAGCTGCGTACCCCGATATGACCCCCGTTGCAGCAGTGAACACCGGCAACATTGGTCTGATCACCACAGTTCAAAAAGTGGATTATTTGACCGACAGCTATTTCTCTCCCAAGGGTGTGTTGATTAACAATGACCCGACCGTGGTGGATTTTTATGCCTCTGAGGAGTTTGCAGAAATCGCCAACCTTGCCCGCACCTGGTATACCGAGGGTTTGGTGATGAAAGATGCAGCGACGACATCCAGTACAGCTGCGGAGTTGATGTCTTCAGGGAATTATTTCTGCTATGTGGCAGCATACAGTTATCCTGAAGAGGATACCGCAGCGGCTCTCGAAGCGCAAACTGGCGGATATGACCTGGGTGCAAAGATGATGGGGCAGGCATTCCTTGACACAACGTCGATCAATGCGCTGACCTGGATGGTTTCTTCCACCTCTGATGTGCCCGAAGCGGCTCTCAAGTTCTTGAACCTGACCTTTACAGATAAGGAAATCGTCAATCTGATCATCTATGGTCTCGAAGGCAGGGATTATGTGTTGAAAGGGGATGGCACTGTAAACTACCCCGAAGGACAAGACGCTTCATCAGTACCTTACACTGCACAGCTTTCCTGCGGCACTCTGGGTAACTTCTTCATCATGTATCCAATGGAAGGAACCAGGATTGAATCGCTGGAATGGGAATTAGAGCAGAACAAGAACGCAGAGCTTTCTATCGCGATGGGTTTTGTGTTTGATAGCAGCAATGTGGCAACCGAATACACCGCCGTGATCAATGTCATTGACCAGTATCTTGCTGGATTAATCTGCGGCAGTGTTGATCCCGAAACAGAAATTCCGGTTTTCCTGCAAAGGCTTGAGGAAGCCGGGCTCGGTACCATCATTGCCGAGAAGCAGACTCAGTTGGATGCCTGGTTTGCAGAAAACAAATAAAACGTAAAAACTCGCTTGCCTGGAGTGGGGAAAATACCCCCCACTCCAGGTTTTCAGTGAATTGAGGTATGAATAGGGGGGAAACATCGTACAGAATAAACACAATTTTCGAGTTTATTCTGCAAAAGTTTGGCGAAAAGGTATCAAACTATAATTATTTGAAAACACTTGTGATGGTAAGAGACAATGGCACAACGAAGCAAGAAGAAAAAACGATGGGCAAACACATTACCGCTGATCATCATCGCGCTGCCGGGTATTGCCTATCTATTTATTAATAACTATATACCCATGTTCGGCGTGTTTTTAGCTTTTAAAAACTATAACTATGTTAAAGGTATTTTTGGAAGCGACTGGAACGGTTTTAAGAATTTTGAGTTCCTTTTCCGAACGAGAGATGCCTGGATTATGACGCGCAACACGATCGTGTATAACCTTGCGTTTATCGTGATCGGCACGATTGCCGCAATTACCATCGCCATATTGATGTATGAACTGGGACAGCGCTTCAGAACGAAAATTTTTCAAGCCGCAATGCTTCTCCCTAATCTTCTTTCATGGGTCGTGATCGGGTTCATTGTATATGCTTTTCTGAATGCAGATACAGGGTTCATTAACAATACCATTTTGCAAGGGTTGGGGCGTGAAGAAATCGCATGGTACTCCACTCAGAAACCATGGCCCCTTATCATCATCATAGTTTTCCTGTGGAAATTCGCTGGGGTCAACTCGATCATCTATATGGCGAGCATCTCCAGTATTGATAAGAGTATTTTTGAAGCCGCGCAGATCGATGGCGCATCCAAGATTCAGCAGATCATGCGTGTAACCGTCCCTCTTCTCAAACCCACTGTGATTATCCTGACATTGATGGCTGTCGGCAGGATTTTTTATTCTGATTTTGGCTTGTTCTATCAGGTACCTCAAAATTCGGGGATGTTGTTTAATGTGACACAAACCATTGATACGTACGTTTATCGCGGTTTGATGGAGCTTAACAACGTGGGGATGGCGGCTGCGGCAGCCCTGTACCAGTCTGTGGTGGGATTTGTTTTGGTTTTGGGCGCCAATGCCATTGTTCGTAAAGTGGATTCGGAAAATGCTCTTTTCTAGTGTTCTGGAAAATGTGATTATTGCCGATTATTTTTAAACCTGTCAGAACACTTTGAGTTTTGTCAAACATTTTTGACAAAGCATCAGGAGATAACATGATTTTTTCAAAAACACATAAATTTAATGATATCGTGCGTTTCAGGTTTTTTTCTACGGTTGTGTTGACCCTATTGACGATTGTTACACTGTTACCCATTGTGTTAATTGTTATCGCGTCTATTTCGGATGAGAAAGTATTGATATCCTCGGGGTACACCTTCTTCCCGTCCAAGCTGAGCCTTAACTCGTATTATTACATGGTGAAACAGAGTGCGATGATCCTTCGCGCCTATGGTATTACGATTCTTGTTACCATCATTGGCACCCTGGCGAGCGTGCTGATAACGACTATGCTGGCTTACCCGATGTCACGCCGGGATTTCAAGTATCGTAATGCACTGGCATTTTTTGTGTTTTTTACGATGCTCTTCAACGGCGGAATTGTGGCATCCTACATCATGTGGTCGAGATTCTTTGAAATTAAGAACACCATTTGGGCTCTCATCCTACCCAATTACCTGGTTACTGCATTTAATGTCTTTTTGGTAAGGAATTACTTTATACATGGCGTACCCGTTGCAATAATTGAATCAGCCCAAATCGATGGAGCAGGGGAACTGACCATCTTTTTCAAAATCATGCTTCCCCTGGCAGTACCGGTGGTTGCCACAATCAGTTTGTTTACCGCCCTGATCTATTGGAATGATTGGGTGAACGGCTTATATTACATCACCGATTCTTCTTATTACGGCATCCAAAACCTGTTGATTCGCATTATGAATAATGTGCAATTCTTAAAGAGCAGCACCAACCTGGCGATACTGGGAACTCAAAACATCGATTTACCCGGCACCTCCGTCCGCATGGCAATGGCGGTGATTGGAATACTACCCATGATGATTATTTTCCCTTTCATCCAGAAGTATTTCATTAAGGGGGTTGTTTTGGGCGCGGTCAAAGGTTAAGGTGAATCGTGCTGCTTAAAAATCGCAAGACATGGAGGAGTTCATGAAAGTCAGAGAAATTGTGGATAGGATGATCTACAAAACGGGAGTGACCCCGCTTCCACCGGAAAAAACCTGTGACAAATTGATGGTCGGCGACTTTGATCGAGAGGTCAACAAGATTGCGGTTACATTTATGGCAACGGTTGACGTGATCAAAAAAGCTGCTGACATGGGCGTGGATTTAATTATCACGCATGAGCCGACGTGGTTTACAGGCGAGGATACTACAGATTGGCTTCAAGGCGATCCGGTTTACCTGAAAAAGAAAGAATTGATTGAACAGACTGGCGTAGCCATCTGGCGTTTTCATGACCACATGCACATGGATGCGGTGGATGGCATTATGCGAGGATTTGACGAAGAAGTAGGCTGGGGCACATACCGGATGAAGCCGGATGTTGATTTATTGGGTGGTAAAGGCGATTTTTTTTACTAGATTCCCAAAACCGACTTGCTCGGGCTTTGCACATTCTTTAAAGAAAAACTTTCGATGGATGTGATTATAATTATT
>CAYRRA010000138.1:0-11979 GCA_964426355.1 uncultured Anaerolineaceae bacterium | reverse complement strand
GTTAATACGTCTATCATGCAAAGAGCGTTTTCTCACTGGATTCCTGGATGAATGTTGGAGCGTTTCCACTGTACAAATGAGACCGGAAAAGCTCTTGAAGAAAAAGAGAAAAATTTGTGCCGACGGTTTGTTAACCAAAGGAGGGTCGTCTTATGTATCAAAGGAAGAGGGTTTCGCATAGATGGTATCCTGTTCTAGCAGTAATTTTGTTATTCAGTCTAAGCTGCAGCGCCTTGCAGGGGATTTTTCCCTGGGACAAAAAAAGCGAAGACGGCAGCAATCCCACCTACGTAGATCAAAATAATCAAGGAAGTGTCATGTCAGCAAGTCTTGATGTGGAAAATCGAGGAGAAGGGAATGGCTTCGTCATTCAGCTAAGTGAAGGCTCATCCGAGCCACAGGAAGCCACACCCATTGAACCTGTTGAAGGTGAACCCTTGACACCGGAAGAGGTGGAGTCGATCCTGGCACGAATGCCAGAAATGCCCAAAGAAGCACAGGAACAGGTGGAGTTCAATCTACCGCCGGAGGTGCTTCCGCCGCCCAGACCCGGCGAGACAATATCGCAGGATTTTCCGCCGGAACCTGAAAAGATGACTGCTGAAACCGTACAACCAGGGGTGCTTGAAGTGTTGCGATATTCTCCGGAAGGGGAAATTTCGGTTGCGCCATTTATCAGCGTTACATTCAATCAGCCGATGGTACCGCTGGGGACGCTTCAACAGCTTGCGGAAATCGATATACCGGTACAGGTGTCTCCGGAGTTGCCCGGCACATGGCGATGGGTTGGAACAAAGACGTTAACCTTTAACTACGATTCCGATGAAATTGACCGATTACCTAAAGCAACAGAATATACCGTTTCAATCCCTGCTGGGACAAAATCGGCTTCCGGTGGCGAGCTTGCCCAGTCGGTAACATGGACATTTACAACGCCCCCACCAGTCCTGACGGCATCATATCCCTACCCATACGAGCCTCAACCGCTTGAGCCCCTTTTCTTTGTCGCATTTGACCAGCGCATTGACCCAGAAGCTGTATTGGAGACCATTAAGGTTACAGCGGATGGTAAAGATGTGGCGGTACGCCTGGCGGATGAGGACGAAATTAAAGAGGACCTGGAGCTAAGCCGGCTCACCGAATATACCCCAAAAGGACGCTGGCTGGTGTTTAAAGCCCGTGAAGCACTTCCGAAAAATTCAGAGATCCAGGTCAAAATTGGTCCTGAGACTCCATCAGCAGAAGGACCCCTGACCACAACCACAACCCAATCTTACAATTTTTACACATATTCGCCGCTGAAAATTGAAGATCATGGTTGTTCTTTTTACAGTGATGATTGTTATCCTCTGGTACCGTTTTACATTCAATTCAATAATCCGCTTGATACTGAGAAATTCCTTGAGAGCATGATCAGTATTTCCCCACCTGTTGCTGGTGCAACGGTGAATATCTTTGGCAATACCATCACCATCAAAGGCATAACTGAGGGCAGCACCACGTATCGCGTCACAGTGAACAGCGAGATTACCGATATCTTCGGACAGCGGTTGGGAAATGATGAAAAATTAACATTCAAAGTAGGGCAGGCAGAGCCGGTGCTGATTGGACCGAATGAATCCTTTATCACAGTTGACCCGGCTTCCAAGAAGCCCGGTGTATCCATCTATACGATGAATTACACCAAAGTGTATGTCAATGTGTATGCTGTGGAGCCATCGGATTGGGCTGCATATAAAACATTTTTACGCGAATATGCCCGCACAGATAACCCGCCCAATCCGCCGGGACGACTGGTGATGGATGATACCATCAACCTGGAAGCACCTTCTGATGTGTTGACGGAAACGTTGATTGACCTGAGCGATGTGATGGAAGGCGACTATGGTCATTTTATTATGATCATCAAACCGCCCAAAGGTTTTTTTGAAAAAGAGCGTTATTGGGAACACATCCTAACCTGGGTGCAGGTGACTCAGATTGGGTTAGACGCCATTGTTGACCATAGCGAGATGGTTGCCTGGGCAACAGCCTTAGAAGATGGTGCGCCATTATCCGGCATTACCATCCGTTCGGATGGGGATTTGAGTGTGACAACCGGAGAAGACGGGTTGGCGCGTTTCGATATTCCTAACACGGGCATCCTATATCTGACGGCAACAAAGGGTAAAGATGTTGCTCTGCTGCCGCGTTCAAGCTATACCTGGTCTGATGATGTGTGGGCTTCCCGCAAAGTGAATGATACGCTGAGCTGGTATGTGTTTGATGATCGCGCCATGTACAAGCCAGGAGAAGAGGTGCATCTCAAAGGTTGGCTGCGCATCGTGGGGGGAACCCAGGGGGGTGATGTGGGGCTGCCAGGTGGTCGGGTGCAATCGGTCAACTATTCGGTGGTGGATCCGCAGGGAAATGACATTGGCAGCGGGAGCGCTGAGGTAGATGAACTGGGCGGTTTTGATTTTTCATTCACCATCCCTGAGAATGCCAATCTGGGATACGCACAGGTGTATATTGAAGCCCGGGGCAGTTTGTCCCAGGTCGATTACACACAATATGGGCATGGTTTCCAGATCCAGGAATTTCGTCGACCGGAGTTTGAGGTAACTACCCGGAATGAAACAACAGGTCCGTATTTCAATGGAGACTATGCTATCACGGCTGTTGAAGCAGCCTATTATGCCGGAGGCGCCCTGCCAAACGCTGAGGTGACATGGAACGTTACCTCTTCAACAACAAATTACCAACCGCCCAACTGGCATGGGTTTGTATTTGGTCAATGGACCCCATGGTGGTGGTATGAGTATGATATGGCTTCGTATGGCTCCGGTGGTTTGTACCAATCCTTTATGGGGCGCACGGATGCTACGGGAAATCATTATCTGCGGATTGACTTTGATGATCAGGGCGACCCACAGCCTCACATCATTCAAGCGGAATCTGTAGTGATGGATGTGAACCGGCAGGCATGGTCCAGTTCGACGAGCCTTCTGGTGCATCCCGCCAGCCTGTACGTGGGCATGCGCACCGAAAAATATTTTGTTGAACGCGGTGATCCATTGGAGATCGAATTAATCGTGGTTGATCTGGATGGGAACCCGGTTGTTGATCGTCCGATCAAGGTGACTGCGGCACGCATGGAATGGAAATACGAAAATGGCTCCTGGAAAGAAAACCAGGTAGACCCACAGGAATGTACGGTGGGGTCGCAGGAAGAGCCAGTCTGCTGTACATTTGAAACAAATATCGGCGGGAGATACCTGATCACGGCTGAGATTACAGATGAGATGGGGCGTGCCAACCAGAGCCAGATTACCCGTTGGGTAAGCGGAGGACAGCAGCCGCCTGCACGCGAAGTGGAACAAGAGATAGCGACATTGATCCCGGATCAGGAGACCTATCAACCTGGAGAAACGGCAAAGATATTGGTGCAGTCTCCCTTCAGCCCGGCGGAAGGATTACTCACCATCAGCCGCAGCGGCATCCTTTCTACGGAGCGTTTCACGATTGTGGATGGAACAACCACCCTGGAAATTCCGATCGAGGAGGCACATATTCCAAACCTGCACGTTCAGGTAGACCTGGTAGGTGCAGCAACACGTATGGACGATGAAGGGGAGCCGTTGCAGGATGTGCCGGACCGTCCGGCGTATGCAAGCGGGAACCTGACGTTGAACGTCCCTCCGCTTAGTCGCCAGCTCAGTCTTGAGGTAACCCCTGAAGAAACCCAGTTATCACCTGGCACAGAAACGACAATCGATGTAACCCTACGCGATGCTGCAGGAAAACCGGTTTCAGAGGCAAGCCTGGCGGTGGTGGTGGTCGATGAAGCTATTCTGGCTCTGACCAATTACCAGCTTACCGATCCGATCTCAATTTTCTATGCAAGCCGTCCCTCTGGCACTGAAAGTAAGTATGCGCGATCCAACATTATCCTGGTGGATCCGCTTTCTTTAACCAGTAATGTTCAACAACAGGTGATGGCAACTCAAACGATGGCGCGCGATGTTGAAGAAGAGACGGTAAGTGAAGCGTTTATGATGGAAGCACCGGCAGCACCGATGGCGGAAGAATCTGCAATGGATATGGGTACCGGCAAAGGTGCTGAGAGTGAAGCGCAAGGCATTACGGTTCGCACCGATTTCAACCCCCTGGCATTGTTTGCCCCCTCTGAGCGCACCGATGAACAAGGCAAGATCAGTATTCAGGTTAACCTGCCGGATAACCTGACGCGTTACCGCATCATGGTTGTAGCCGTAGATGAAAGCGGAAAGCTTTTTGGCACTGGTGAATCGAATCTGACCGCTCGCCTGCCCTTGATGGTACGCCCATCCGCTCCACGTTTTCTTAATTTTGGTGACCAATTTGATCTGCCGATTGTCCTTCAAAACCAGACGGATGAAGAAATGACAGCGGAGGTAGTGGTTGAGACAGGCAATCTTGAACTGACCGGTGAACAGGGATTGCGCGTCATTATTCCAGCAAATGACCGGGTGGAGGTGAGGTTCCCCGCCAGGACGGTTATGGCTGGCAGTGCCCAATTCCAGGTTGCGGCTGTCTCTGGGGTGAACAGCGATGCGGCGAATATTTCGCTTCCCGTTTATACACCCGCAACCACCGAGGCTTTCGCCGTTTACGGCGTGGTTGACGAAGGCGCTATTGCGCAGCCGTTGGCGAAACCAGAAGATGTCTTTCCGCAGTTTGGCGGGCTGGAGATTACCACTTCTTCTACGGCACTACAGGCGTTGACCGATGCGGTACTCTATATTGTTTCTTATCCCTATGACTGTTCTGAGCAAATCGCATCTCGTATTTTGGGCATTGCTGCCCTGCGAGATGTGCTTTCTGCCTTCGAAGCTGAGGGTTTACCCTCTCCAGAAGCAATGGAAGAAGCCTTACGTGCCGACATTGAAGAATTAACCAGTCTGCAAAATTATGACGGCGGTTTTCCATACTGGCGGCGGGGAAATGAGTCGATCCCGTATCATACTGTGCATGTGGCACATGCCTTACAACGTGCCCGCGAGATGGATTTCTATGTCTCGGGCAATATGTGGGATAAGGCACTCAATTATTTACAATATATAGAGAATTATTACCCTTACTGGTATTCGGAACAGGCTCGCTGGACGATCAGTGCTTATGCGTTATATGTGCGTGACCGGATGAATGACTCCGATCCTGCCAAAGCAGCCGCGTTGTTGGAAGATGCCGGGCTTGAGCAGCTTTCGCTGGATGCAATTGCCTGGATCTGGCAGGTTTTGGCGGGCGAGACTGGATATGATGATGAGGTAAGTAGCATTCGCCAGCATGTGAACAACCGGGTAGTGGAAACCGCAGGGGCAGCCAACTTCACCACTTCTTATGGTGATGACGACTATGTGCTGCTGCATTCCAACAGGCGCACCGATGCACTTTTGCTGGACGCAATGATTGCCGATAACCCACAGAGCGATTTGATCCCCAAGGTGGTCAATGGTCTGCTGGCACATCAAACACGCGGTCGCTGGGGCAATACGCAGGAAAACGTCTTTGTTTTACTTGCACTGGACAGCTACTTTGATGCATACGAGTCACAGGAGCCTGGTTTTGTTGCCCGAATCTGGCTGGGGGAGACGTATGCCGGGTCAAGCGAGTTTGAGGGCTACAGCACGGACCGCTATCTGATTGAAGTACCGATGGAATATTTGTTGGATGCCATGGAAACTGGTGAAATGCAAGACCTGATTGTACAGAAAGAAGGCGATGGTCGTTTGTATTATCGATTGGGTCTCCGGTATGCTCCGACTGATTTACAGATGCCGCCGGTGGATATGGGGTTTGTTGTACAGCGGGTTTATGAGGCTGTGGATGACCCGGACGATGTACGGCTGGGTGAGGATGGTGCCTGGTATGTGAAAGCCGGTGCACGCGTTCGAGTTCGTGTGACGATGGTGGCGGATAATCGCCGGTATCATGTTGCATTAGTTGATCCGCTGCCGGCTGGTTTGGAGATTATCAACCCTGCCCTGGCTGTCTCGGAAAATATCCCCTCAGACCCAAACAGCCAGCAAGTTGGATGGTGGTGGTGGTGGAGATGGTATCAACATCAGAACCTGCGTGATGAGCGTGTTGAGGCGTTTACCCAGCTTCTTTGGGATGGTGTCTATGAGTACACGTATGTCGCTCGCGCAACTACACCCGGAAGGTTCATTGTCCCGCCCAGCAAGGCTGAAGAGATGTATTCGCCTGAGGTCTTTGGGCGAAGCGCAGGTGATGTGATGGTTATTGAATAGCGTAAGGGCTGAAAGGCATCACTTGTAGACCCTTAGTGGGTTACATTAAAAAACTGCTCAGAAGAAAAATCTGAGCAGTTTTTTTAATTATTTACAAGTGTCTATGGAATGGACAGGAGATTCTCTTCTAATCCTTCTTCTTTATCACCCGCCTCTGCTTCAGCCGCCAGTTTTGCCTTACGCCCGTTTTCTTCATTGACAAAGAGCAGAAGCATCAACCCAACAACGAGGAAGACGATGATGCTCACCATGGCAAAACGATGACCGATTTTCTCGGTGACGTCAATTGCCAGTTGATTTCCCGCAACAACAATACCAGCATTGACCAGTGTGGTCATCAACCAGGCGGAAAGTCCTGAGGCTGCCAGACCCATAATACCGGGTCCCATAATGGAGGAGGTACGCCCAGCCAGGGCAAAAAAGCCATAGAATTCTGCGCTTTTGTGTTTTGGCGCAAAAATACTCACCATGGTGCGGCTGACCGATTGAACACCTGCTATGGCGAAACCGGCAAAAGCTCCTACAATGAAGAAAGCAATCGTGCTGCTCATAAACATCATACTACCGACAGAAAGCACCATTAAAATCAATGACTGGACCAGGCTGTTCTTGTAACCAAATTTTTCACCAATCCGCATATAAGCCCAGGCACCCATCACATTGGTGATCTGAACGATGATGACAAAGATGATGAGCTGTGTGTCTGTTACTCCAAAGAGAACTGCTCCCAGAATAGCAGCAAAATCGAGCGTGGCGATGATGCCGTCGTTATAAATCAACAGCGCCACCATGAATTTGATGAATTCTTTGAAATTCTTGACGGAATGGATGGTGTCACTTAAACGCTTGATGGCAATTTTAATGAAGTTCTTTTCTACTTTTTTACGTTCAGGATTTTTTTCTTTGATGAATAGAAAGGTGGGTAACGCAAAAATGAGAAAATAAACCGCGGTGATGACCATAGAAAGACGCACAATTACGGTGTTTCCCGGGTTTAGTTGAATGAGTGCGAGCACAATCAGCAGGCAGACAATTCCACCAAAGGAACCAATTGCCCAGCCATTCCCTGAAACTCGCCCGAAATCCTCTGGTTCTGCGATGTCCATCAATAAGGCGTTATAAAATACCTGACTGCTGCGGTAACCGATTTCTGCCAGGATGAAGAACAACATCCCCAAGAAAATGTCGCCTTTCTGAACGAAGAAGAGCATACCTGTAAAAACAATCGACATGCTGGTCATGATGAACAGGAATGATTTTTTTCGCCGCGAGTAATCTGCTAAAGTTCCCAAAAAGGGTGCGGTGACTGCCACGACTAACATGGCGATGGTGAGGGCTAAACCCCAAAGAGCTGAGCCTTCTGGTCCGGCGACAACGCCGTTTTTAAAATAGACTGCGTAAACTGCCAATAATATGACGGCTGCATAAGCAGAATTACCAAAATCATAGAGATACCAAGCCCATTGTTCTCGTCGCCTGGAAGGATTCTTTTGACTTGCTGTCATGGATGACTTTCTCCTGGGGTAGATTGTTGAGTGAGATTATACCAATAGATTGGCATAATCGTTAAAACCCGTATGGGTGAGTTTCGTGACGCGAATCATTTTTGCACCGGCGGTTTTTTGTTGAGAGTTCATTAACAAGGAGAAAGCAATCGCCTGAAAATTGATTTCATACATACTCACCCCACCCCAGGGCGGGGAATAAAGCTATGCAGCGAAATTGAACGCATCGCGCTCAATTTCGCTGCAAAAAAAAACATTTTCTCCCCTTTCCGCATCGGGAAGGGACTGGGGGATGGGTGAAAATGCATTGTTCGTTCTAAAAAATGATATGTGATTTCCCTGACAAGGAGATGATTTCATCTGGCTGGTTTCCGGTAAAATAAGGATAACAAAGCTTTACATTCTTTACCTCATCTGGAGCGGTCTAATGGAGACATTTACCTTTCGTTTATTACCAGGGCAAGACCTGAATAAATCGATCAATGACTTTGTTTATAATCACCGTATCTCAGCAGCATGTATCCTCACTTGTGTTGGGAGCCTGACACAGGCTGTCATTCGTTATGCCAACAAACCGGAAGCGACGCTGGTTGAGGGTCATTTTGAGATTGTATCGCTTGTGGGCACGGCAGAAATTGGGGGTTCGCATATACACATTTCTATCTCAGATGGACACGGGAGAATGCTGGGAGGGCATTTGATGGATGGCTGTCTGGTGTATACCACCGCGGAGATTACCCTGGCAAGTTTTCCGGAACTGGTTTTCCGGCGCGAAATGTGCGAAAAGTCCGGTTACCCGGAATTGGTAGTGTACACGGTTGAAGAGTTGAAGGGTAGTCAACAAGAGTAACAGCACGGAACCCCAAGAAAAAACAGAATTGTTACAAGGTTGTAATAAATTTCTAATAACTGCGTGATAAAACTATAAAGCGAAAATAACGATATTGCTTTATTTGTTGCTATTTGGATTAGATCAGGTTGGAATACGATGGACTTGAAAAAATTCTTTTATGTTTTACTGGTTTTTCTGGTGGCTTTGTTTGGAACCGGTGCGGGTTTTGTTGCAGGTGCATTTTTTGTTTACCGGTATGAACAAGGAAAAACCGCTCTCGAAATAGTCTCTCAGGGTGTCTCAGATATGGATATTGAAGAAAGTATGCAGCACGAACAGGCACTGGAAACCAGCCAACTGATTTTCTCGAGCACGGATATCCAAACGACGATTACACAAGCCGTGGAGAAAGCCGGTCCAGCAGTTGTGACAGTGGTGGGCATCATACCTGGTTTCAGTTCCTGGCTGTATCAATATTCGGACCAGCGGTCCAGCGGCAGCGGGGTTATCATTTCTAAAGATGGGTATATCCTCACGAACAATCACGTGGTAGAGGATATGAGTGGGTTATTCGTCGTTTTGGCGGATGGCACCGAACTTCCTGCAACGGTGGTCAGCACCGATATCTTTGCTGACCTGGCAGTGATCAAAGCCGAGGGTGAAATGCCGGCAGTAGCCGTGCTGGGCAACTCGGATACGCTTAAACCAGGGGAAACGGTGATTGCGATTGGTTCACCGTTGGGGTCGTTCAAAAACTCGGTAACGGTCGGCGTGATCAGCGCAACCGGACGATCTTTAGATACCGGCAGCGGCTATCAGATGGAGGATATGCTGCAAACCGATGCCTCCATTAACCCGGGAAATTCTGGCGGACCATTGGTTAACCTGGCAGGTGAGGTGATTGGGGTGAATACGCTGGTGGTGCGACAGAGCAGCGGGACGATTGCGGAAGGTCTCGGATTTGCAGTGCCATCAAACCTTGCCGCGATTATTGCCCAACAGATTATTGCAGAAGGGTATTTTGCCCGCCCGACACTGGGTATCCGCTGGCAGACCATCACACCGGCAATTGCAGCTCGTTATCGTTTGCCGGTTGAATGGGGCGCTTATGTGATTGAGGTGCAAAATGGAAGCGCAGCAGACCAGGCTGGAATAAAATCGGAGGATATCATCACCTGTATTGGGGGGAGTTGTATTGATGACGAAAATTCTTATTACAATGTGCTTTTCAAAAACCAGCCAGGAGATCGTGTCACTGTGACATTGGCACGTGGTAATACCAATGTAGAATTGGAGGTCACACTTGGGCAGGGAGGTCAGTAAGCCTGTCAGTTTGTGTGATTAGGGAGAGAAAATGTGCTATGAGCATTCGCTTTGCAAACGGTATTATAATGGATGGGTTATTTCAGCGAAAATTTCAAAGAAGGAAGCAAGCTCAAATTCGATTTTTCCCCTGGTGTGTAATATATAACCCAATACAAGGTTTTACGGAAGTCCCATATCATCAAAAGGAGGATGAGTGTGATTGAAGTCAACAATGTATCAAAGTCGTATGGTGCGATTAAAGCCCTGGATGGAATAAGCTTTAACATCGCATCAGGTGAGATTGTGGGTTTGTTGGGTCCAAATGGCGCTGGCAAAACCACAATGATCAAGATTCTCACTGGATATTTGCAACCTGATGAAGGCAGCGTAAAGGTTGCTGGCTACGATGTGATTGCCCAATCCCAGGCAGTTCAATCGCGCATCGGTTATTTGCCTGAAACTGCTCCGCTGTATCCTGAGCTATCTGTGCAGACCTATCTTAAAATGATAGCAGAATTGCGCCAGATACCCGAGGATCAACAATTGGAACGGATTTCTGAAGCGGTTTATGCGGTCGATATCGAGAAATATCTTGCCCGACCTATCGCTCATTTGAGTAAGGGGTATCGTCAACGAGTGGGGATCGCCCAGGCAATGCTTCACAAGCCGGAGCTGCTCATCCTGGATGAGCCGACCATCGGTCTTGATCCAACGCAGATTGTCGAAATCCGCAAGCTGATTAAACGTTTATCTCAACATAGCACGATTCTGTTCTCGACACATATTCTCTCAGAAGTTGAGCTATTGTGCGACCGTGTCATCATCCTGATGGGTGGTAACATCAAAGCTGATTCAAAATTATCCGACCTGGCTGCCAGTTCGAATGTGATTCTTGTTTTGCAGGAAAAGGCTGATGGTGTAGAAAAGGCTTTGCGCTCATTGGCAGGTGTAAACCAGGTGGAAGTCGTCATGTTGCGCGATGGGTTTACTGGCTATCGTATTAAAACGGATACGGCTTCAGACCTAAGCCCCCGGGTCTATCAGCTTGCCGTAGAACAACATTGGTCTGTGCGTGAGCTGCGTTACGATGTCCGCACCCTTGAAATGGTGTTCAACGAACTGGCAATGGCTGAGTGAGGTGAGTTATGAAGCAAATATTAACGATAACACGCAAAGAACTGGAAGGATATTTCGGATCACCGCTGGCGATTATCTTTTTAGGCGCTTTTCTGGCGGTGGTTTTGTTCGTTTTCTTCAGTATTGAACGTTTCTTCGCCCGGGGAATTGCTGATGTGCGCCCGATGTTTGAGTGGATGCCGGTTTTGTTGATTTTCCTGTTGGCAGCCATGACCATGCGCCAGTGGAGCGAGGAAAAGCGCACCGGCACGATTGAGTTGCTGATTACGCTGCCTGTTCGCCGGGTTCAACTGGTGATTGGGAAGTTTCTGGCGGTCATGGCGGTGATTGCCCTGGCATTGCTTCTCACGCTGCCGCTGCCGTTCACGGTAGCCCGCCTGGGCAACCTGGACTGGGGACCGGTTGCAGGTGGTTACCTGGCGGCTCTGTTGATGGCTGGCGCGTATGCTGCCATTGGTCTGTTTATCTCATCTCGCACCGATAACCAGATTGTGGCGCTGATCTCAACCATGCTGGTTGGGGGTCTGTTTTACCTGATTGGCACGAGGGCGGTAACGGATTTCTTCGGCGGAACACCCAGCTCAATCTTGTGGGCACTCGGCACCGGGAGCCGTTTTGAATCGATTGAACGCGGTGTGATCGACCTGCGTGACCTGGTGTATTACCTTTCGTTGACGGCATTTTTCTTGCTGCTCAATACGCTTTCGTTGGACAGTCAGCGCTGGAGCAAGAAACAGGTTGCTTACCGGACAACTTCATTAATCACCGCTGGTTTGCTCGCACTCAACCTGATTGTTGTTAATGTCTGGCTCTACCCCTTGCAGGGTTTGCGCCTTGATTTGACCGAATCCAAGCAGTATACCGTCTCTCAGGTAACCAAAGACCTGCTTAAAAAGGGATTAAGACTCGGGCAGCGCCGTGATGGCTG
>CAYRRA010000137.1:0-12023 GCA_964426355.1 uncultured Anaerolineaceae bacterium | reverse complement strand
ATAGTCGAAGAACAGGAAAAAGACGATGCTGTTCAACCCGATGAGGTGGCAGTTCTGGAAGAGGTAGCGGAATTTATTGATGAAGCGCCAGAACAAATAGAGGAAGACACACAGCCTGTCGAAATTTTCGTACAGGAGCAAGCAGATGAGACGGATGTTCAATCTGTTGGCGCGACTTCTACGGATACCCCGCCGGAGGAAATACTTGCCCCACCAGAGACGCTTCTGGAAACAAGCGAAGAACCCGAACAGGCAGTGGAAACCTCACCTGAAGAATACCAGGAAGAATTGGATGAGATTCTTCAAGACATCATAGTGGGGCTGGATGAACAACAGGTCAGCACTGATGTTAGTTCCGCTCCCGCTGAGGCAGATCAAGCGGAGGTAACCCTGACGGATACTGTTGAACCCGTCGCAGCAGGTAGTACCAGCACGAATCACCCGCTCAAGGATGAGGTTGAAGTCGTTATCCTGGATGAAGACCTCGACCTGATAAAAGAGCTGGCTGCAGAAATGGATTTTGAAAAACAATTCGCCATTCAAAGCGACAAGACAGGATTGACGGCAAAACAGTCTCATGTTGAACCCGCCGAGGAGCTCGAACAGCCGCAGCCAGTTGACCTTGAAGTACCGGAGACGATGCCCGAACCAGCGGAAGCCGAACTGGAGGAGCCCGAACCGACACAGATCGAACCCGCCGAGCAACTCGAACAGCCGCAGCCGGTTGACCTCGATGTGCCGGAGACATTGCCCAAACCAGCGGAAGCTGAATCATTCCCGGTGGAGATGTGGGAAAGTGAGATCATCAATGAAGAAGCGCCGCAAGCCGCGGACGCTGAAGTCACAACCGATGAAAGCGAAACAGGCTTACCCGGCAGTGATTTTGATGATGAAGTAGAAGAATTCGATCACGGTGATTTTGTCAGGCAGGTGCGCGAAAGACTTTCTACCATGCCGGAACCCGAAGAGAAAATAGCGCCACCGGATATCGACGAAGAGTTTAGCTGGTCGGTGATTGCATTACAACAATCGCAGCAAACAGAACAGTCCGAGGAATTGCCTGACGAGTTGGAGACAAATCTAAAGGCGAATGAAATCGCCCAGGCGGAGGAAATCGCTGAAGGGGATAAAATACCCAAGGTAGATGAAATCGCCAGGGTAGAGCTTGAAGAAGAGTTCATCAGTGGTATTGAACCGGAAGTGTTGAGTGAAATTGAAACACTCACAAGCGAAGATACAGCACCGCTGCACCAAACCGAAAAAATTCCGCTGTACGAAGAAAACTTTGAAGAATTCCCTACCTTCGATGAGTGGGAAAGAGAAGAAATTCTTGCTGTTGAAGAAGAAAGCACTGAAAGCGAGGTCGATCTCGACCAGATTGTCGCGGAAGTCCTGGCTGAACAGAAAGAAGTAGAAGAACCTGCCGGCGAGCAGGATGCACTTCAAGAGGAAATCCCTCTCCTCAAAGAAGAAGGGACGGTTGAAACAGAAGAACCCATAACGGTAGACCAACCTGCCGAAGCCTTAGAAAGTGCAAAAACTGATTTTCAAACTGTCTTATCTGCTCAAATGGAAAACCAGGGAGAAGAAGTGCTCGATGCAGACCTGCTCCCCTGGGAAAAAGAACCCGTTCCTGCGCCAGAAACGATCGAGGTCACACCTACCCCGCGTGCGCTGATGGAAGAAGAAAACGCAGCGGACGGATTGATTGACATCCTCGGAGAAAGCAGTCTTAACCCAGTCAACCTCAGCTTTGACCAGCCGATGTACACCTGCATTCTCGTTCCGGAACTAAGTGAGTTCAGCTTAAACAACCGTATCGCTACCCGCATCAAAGAATGGTTGCCGCGTCTTTCACGCGTATTTGGCTGGCAGATAGAGAATATCCTCGTTCAGCCTACTTATCTCCAATGGACTGTGCGCGTCCCCTCCGGGACATCACAGGGCTCTATCGTCCGCCGCGTACGCCAGCAGACTTCTTTGCGCATCTTTGAAGAATTTCCAGACCTGATGAAACTGAGCCACAGTGGAAATTTCTGGGCTAAAGGGTATCTGGTTGTCAGTGGTGGCAGCCCACCGCCTGCTGAATTTTTGGATGACTTCATTCAAAAAAATCGCCGCCCAAAGGGGATCCTTGGCTCGTAATCTTCACCTGACCGGCAAATTGGAAAGGGATATCAATGCCCCCTGTACTCTATTTAATTGATGGTCACGCTTTAGCATACCGGACATATTTTGCCATCACCGGCGGTGGTGGTACACGTTTTTCGACCAGTTCAGGCGAGCCCACAGCCGGTGTCTTCGGTTTTGCCAGTTCCTTACTGCGCATCCTTGAAAAAGACCGACCGGAATACCTGGCAGTCGCTTTTGATACCGGTAAAACCTTCCGAAATGAGCTCTTTAGCGAGTACAAAGCCACGCGCGCCAAGATGCCCGACGATTTACGACCACAGATTGAACGCATCCGCGAAATGGTGGATGCCTTCAAATTCCCGCGCCTGGAAGCGGAAGGGTATGAAGCCGATGACGTGCTGGGTAGCATTGCACACCAGGCAGTAGAACAAGGTTTCGGTGTAAGAATATTTACCGGCGACCGGGACCTCCTGCAACTGGTCAATGAACGGGTCATCGTCAGCCTTCCCGGAAAAACCTTCTCCGATTCCCAGGATTACACGCCGGAAGAGGTAAAAAAAGTGTTTGGCGTCAAGCCAGAACAGGTCGTCGATTACAAAGCGCTGGTCGGGGATACCTCTGACAACATCCCTGGTGTACCAGGAGTGGGTCAGAAAACCGCTGCAACACTCTTTGAAACCTACGCCAGCCTGGAGGAAATCTACGCACACCTGGATGACCTGCCCAATCGCGTGAAAACATTGTTGGAAAAAGGGCGTGAAAGCGCTCTGCTCAGCCAGGAACTGGCGCGCATCCATACCGACGTTAAAATCAACTTTAAATTGGAAGAAGCCGACACAAAACAGATGGATTTGCGCGCTGTAGAAAGACTCTTCCGCGAGCTGGAATTTCGCTCACTGTTAACACGGCTCTCTGCGTTGAAACAGCAACCGGAGACCAAATCAGACAGGCAGCAGCTTTCTCTGTTCGGTGAAACCATCACGCATGTCGGAAATGCGCCTGCGCATTCCAGCAACTTCATCACAGTCAATGACGAAGACAAACTGGCAATACTGGCAGAGACGCTTTCCAACGCGACAGAAATCAGCATCGATACCGAAACCACTTCCACCGACCCCATGCTGGCGAACCTTGTGGGCATTTCCTGCGCCGTTAAGGATGGCAAGTCTTTTTATATTCCGGTTGGGCACAAAACGGAAGGGAAACAGGTATCCCTGGGGCAAATCCGTCAAATCCTGGAACCCATCCTAAATGATCCCAAAAAATTCCTCGTGGGGCAAAACCTGAAATACGATGGTCTTGTTCTGACAAGAAACGGCATGAAACCAGCCAGGTATGGGTTTGATACGATGATTGCAGAATGGCTGATCGATCCCGCTTCTCGCCATCTCGGTTTAAAAGAAATGGCGGAGCATTACCTGGGTATCGAGATGACCCACATCGAGGAATTGATTGGAAGCGGTAAAAATCAGATCAGCATGGCAGATGTGCCCATCGAAAAAGTTGCAGCGTATGCGGCTGCTGACGCAGAGGTTCCCCTGTTGCTCAAACCTTTGCTCGAACAAAAAATGAAAGAGCAAAATGCCGATGGTCTGTTTACAGACATGGAAATGCCGCTTATCCCTATCCTGGCAGACATGGAAGAGACAGGCATCAGCCTGGATGTTCCCTTTTTGGAGAAGATGTCCGGTGAGCTGCAAGAAAAAACAAGCGAGATTGAGAGACTTGTCTTTGAATCGGTAGGGCATGAGTTTAACCTCAATTCCACGCAGCAGCTTTCAAAGGTGCTGTTCGAGACTCTCAAACTGCCCCCTCCCGGGCAGCAGCGCAAAACCAGCAGCGGGCATTATTCTACCTCTGCCGCAGTATTGGAAGAACTCAGCGGTAAGCACCCGGTTGTGGATTGGCTGTTGGAATACCGCGAGCTGACCAAGCTAAAATCGACTTATGTGGATGCCCTCCCCCAACAGGTCAACCCGCAAACCCAGCGCGTGCACACTTCCTTCAACCAGACCGGATCGGTCACCGGCAGGCTGGCATCCTCCAACCCCAACTTGCAAAACATTCCCACCCGCACCGAGATCGGGCAGCGCGTACGCAACGCGTTTATCGCGGAAACAGATCAGGTACTCCTGTCCGTAGATTATTCACAAATCGAACTGCGCATTGTGGCACACATGTCCGGCGACCAAACCATGCTGGAGGCATTCCGCAAAGGACAGGATATCCATGCGACCACCGCAGCCGCCATTTACGCCATTCCACTCGAAGAGGTCACAAAAGAACAGCGCAGACATGCAAAAGCGGTGAATTTTGGTCTGATTTACGGCATGAGCCCTTTCGGTCTCAGCAACTCCACCGGGCTAACACTGGCAGAAGCCGAGGATTTTGTTAAAGCGTATTTCCAGGAATTTCCCGGCGTCAAACGGTATCTGGATAATATGCGCCGGATTGCCGCAGAACAGGGGTATGTCGAAACCTTGCTTGGAAGACGAAGATACTTCCCCAATTTAAGTTCTCAGTCCAATATCAACTTAAGGCGGCGTGAAGAGCGAGAAGCAATTAACGCCCCCATACAGGGCACCGCAGCAGATATCCTCAAACTGGCAATGATCCGCTTGCCGGACAGGCTGCGCGCAGGGGGCTTGAATGCCCGCCTGTTGCTGCAAGTGCACGATGAGTTGATCCTGGAATGCCCCAAAACCGAACTGAATGCCACGAGCGAGCTGGTTCGTTCCGTCATGGAGCAGGCATACAAGGTCGATATCCCTTTGCTCACCGAAGCGCGTTCGGGAAAAAACTGGGGCGAGATGCAGCCCATAAAAGCATGAATGGTATGGATTAAGGTCAGGTAAGAGGTAAGATGGCAGGCAACCAGGAAAAATTTCAAAACGCGATGAACCAGGGGCATTCTGCTGCCTGGGATCAAATGTGGGACAAAGCAGCCATATATTACCAACAGGCATTGGCAGAATTTCCGGAACACCCCGGTGCCCTCACCAGCCTGGCTTTGGCGCTGTTTGAGCAAGGTGATTTTGATCGATCCCTTGTGTGCTATCAAAAAGCCGTGCAAGTAACCCCCGATGACCCCATGCCGTTTGAAAAAATCGGCAGGATACAGGAACGCCTGGGGCGTTTGCCCGAAGCCATACGTACCCTGCTGAAAGCCGCCGACCTTTATTTGAAAAACAAAGAGGTTGATAAAGCGATTGAATGCTGGAAAAGAATCACCAGCCTAAAACCCGACCACCTGAACGCACGCACTCGCCTGGCAATGATTCTTGAACGGCGTGGGCAAAAGAAAGAAGCCGTGGATGAATACCTGGCAACGGCAAGCATCATGCAGCACCAGGGAGAAACGCAACGGGCTTTACAGGTGATTGAATACTGCCTTCAATTAGTCCCTGAGCACCCCAAGGCAAAAAACGCACTGGCTTTGCTGAATAGCAATCAGTTATTGCCCAAGCCTTTACGCCCGCGCGGCGGCACGGGTCCGGTTCGTATGGCTCAGGTGAAGAATATGCAGGAGCCACAAGAAACGGTGGAGAAATCCCAAGACCCGATCGAAGAAGCGCGCCAGAAGGCGCTCATCCGTATGGCATCCTTGCTGTTTGACCAGGCTGAAGGGGCAATCGAAGAGAAACCATCGAAACGCCGCGACCTCACTGCCATCACCCGCGGCGCGGGCACTCAAACATTGGATCAAGGCAGAGATGGAAAAGCCCTGTTATATCTTGGGCAAGCCATCGACGCACAAACTCACGGAGACGATAATCAAACGCAAGCTGAGTTGGAAAAAGCAATCCATGCCGGGCTTTCCCACCCCTCGGTTCACTTCTTGCTAGGATGGATTCTGACAAAAAAGCAATCCGATAAAGCGCTCAGGCATCTGCAAAGCGCATTTAAACACCCCGATTACGCCCTGGCTGCCTATCTCCTCATCGGACAAAATTATCTTGCCGCAGACAATCAACGAGAAGCCGCATCGGCTTATTTGCATGCGCTGAGCCTGGCAGACAGTGCAACTGTTCAGCCAGAAATAGCAGAAGAGATCCGCCAGTTATATGAACCCATCATCGAAAGCCAACTGCAGCAAAGCGATAAGGGTAAGTTAACCAAACTCTGCGAGAATATCGAGCAGCAGTTGAACCGGGCAGATTGGCGGGCACAGATCGCTACCATCCGGAAACAAATGCTGAATGGGGATACTGGCACCACTTTGCCCATCGCACATTTGCTTCTGGAGAGCAGCAGTCACATCATTGAGGGTATCGCAAAAGTGAGAGCGCTGGCTTCCAGCAACAACTATTACAGTGCAATGGAAGAAGCTTTTTACACCCTCGATAAAGCCCCCACATACCTGCCGTTACACATCTTGATTGGCGAACTGCTCTTACAGCAGGGAAAAAACCAGGAAGCTGTCAACAAATTTTCCCAGGCTGCTAGCCTGTACAACCTGCGCGGAGAGGCGAAACAGGGTATCGCCATGCTGGAACGCGTTACACAAATGACGCCGCTTAACCTGAAAATCCGCAACCAACTTGTTGATTTACTCATTTCCCAGGGGCAATTGCTTCCCGCTGCAGAACAACTGAAAAAGATCGCTGATATTCATTATCAGCTCGCCGAACTGGATAATGCACGCCAGGCATACGCAGAAGCCATCCGTCTCATTCAGCATTCCAAGACAGACCGCTCTTACCTGGTCGATTTGCTTTACCGCAAAGCCGATATCGATTTGCAGCGTCTGGACTTGCGCCAGGCGATGCGGGTGTATGAACAAATCCGCACCATCGAGCCGCAAGACAGCCGTGCACGTATCAAACTCATCGACCTGTATTTCCGCCTGGGGCAGGACAACGCCGCCATCACCGAACTGGATGGTTATATCACACTGCTGGAGAACAGCGGTAAAGGGCAGATAACCATCAAATTCCTGCAAGACCTCGTAAACGAGATACCGGACAAGCTGGAAATCCGAAAACGGCTGGCTGACCTTCTCATCCACCAGGGGAATATTTCCGCAGCAGTGGAGCAGTTGGATTTCATCGCAGACGCGCTGCTCAACATGGGCAATCGAGAAGCTGCCCTGCGCATCTTGAAATCAATCATTTCGCTCAACCCACCCAATGTGCAGGACTATCGGAACGCATACCAGCAGCTCAGCCAAAATTAACCCACCCATGATATGGTATATAATCAAAAGGGATTGATGCAATGCAATCGGCTGAGAGAGATTTTGCACAGTTGACCTGTCTATAACCGGATTGCCTCTTGTATTTGACAGGATGGGTATATTTTGGTGTATGATACATTGTGAATTACGTCAATGCACTCATCTCAAAGAAATGTAACAACGGATCGATGTAATTAACCATGGATGAACAAGAACTGGCACTTGCCGCAAAGAAAGGTGACCTGAATGCATTCAACCGCCTGGTATTGACATACCAGGAAATGGCTTTCAACGTTGCTTACCGGGTGTTATCCGACCCGCAAGGCGCTGAGGATGCGGTTCAAAACGCCTTCATCGCAGCCTATAACCACATCGACAGCTATCGCGGGGGCTCATTCCGTGCCTGGCTTCTTCGCATCGTCACCAACCAATGTTATGACGAGCTTCGCCGTCAAAAACGGAACCCCATCGTCCCGCTTGAGCCGCCTGGGATGGATGGAGAGGATGAAATTGAAAATCCATACTGGCTGGCAGACAATTCTCCTTCACCGGAAGAAAATATTGAAACAGCCGATTTGGAAAACGCCATTCAACACTGCCTCGATGATCTACCGGAAGAATTTCGCATGATCGTGGTCATGGTTGATGTCGAAGGTTTTGATTATAAGGAGGTTTCAACTGCAATCGACCGCCCTCTGGGGACCATAAAAAGCAGGCTGGCGCGTGCGCGGCTGCGATTGCAGGATTGTTTACAAGGCTTCTGGGAACTTTTACCGGATAAATTCCGTCTAGATAGCGAGGAGCGAATATGAAAGACAGAAAGCCAACCCAGGATTGGTTTTTGCTCTCTGCGTATATAGATGGGGAATTATCCGCCAGAGAGAAGAAAAAACTGGAACAACACCTGGAAGCCAAACCCGAACTACGTGAACAATTAGGGCAATTAAGAGCCTCTCGTTCTCTGATTCGCACCCTTCCCCGTAAAACCGTGCCACGCAGTTTTGTCCTCACACCCGAAATGGTTCCCCAACGGAAAAAAGCCCCCTGGACGGGTGTGTTCGGGTTAACATCGGCTGTCTCTGCCATTGCGGCAATGATCTTACTGCTTTTTCAGTTCGCTCCGAGTCTATTTATGAATGCTGCACCCAGTTTGGCGCGCGATGCAAACTTTGAAATGGCTTATGCTGAAGAAACGCTGGAGGATGAAAGCGCGCCGGAGATCATTTTCTGGAACGGTCCGCCAACATCCCTTTGGGCAACAGGCAAGGGCGGAGGCGATGCGCTGGAACCCGCTGAAGTCCTCCCTTACAGCTATGGCTCAGATTCACCCATTCCCCTGCAAGTTAGCCCGATGGAAAGCGCCCCTGAAGCCGTCAT
This sequence comes from uncultured Anaerolineaceae bacterium, assembly GCA_964426355.1. Taxonomy (GTDB): domain Bacteria; phylum Chloroflexota; class Anaerolineae; order Anaerolineales; family Anaerolineaceae; genus JAJFTV01. The sequence continues at coordinate 3,337 of CAYRRA010000137.1, read as the reverse complement.
GCAAGAAGCACCAGTGGAAGCTGAAGTAGTGGTTGAAGAGCAGGCTGTCGAAGTTGAGGTTGCCCAACCAGAAGTCGCAGCAATTGCCCCAACCCAGGTGAATGAAGCTGCCCCCGTCGAAGAAGACACCGCACTCAGTATAGAAGCCCCTGTGGAAGAAAGCCTCCAAACTGGAGAAAATATCAATCCCATTTTAGGTGTTCGCCCAACCGAAGTATCATCGCAAATCGTCAGCGATCAAACCCATGAGAGAACCGAGAAGACCTTCCGCCTCCCCGGTTGGATACCTGCAGTGGTTTTATTGGTCCTGGCGCTGCTTTCCGCGTTGGCTGCTATCCTTTTCAAATACAGGCTGCGATGATTGCCAGACCGGTGCGTTTTTGTCCGTACTGTGGTGGCTCAACCCAAGAAGATTTTTCGCCGGTTAGATAAGACCCATCTGCCCACAATGCGGTTGGGTTTATTTCTCTGCCCCCACGGTGGGTGTGGCGGTTTCGGTGGTTGAGGATGAGCAAATGAACGCCCTGCCGCAGTTTGTCTTCGAGACCACAAAAAAAAACCATCCAGGAATGAAAGTGCAAGACCGGCTGCAACGTGTGAAACCGAAATATGCTATAATTCGGACAAACTTTCTAAGCAACCCAAACCAGAAGGGAATCTACGGCTGTGGCAAAAATACCCGCTCGCAGGTCATCCAGTAAAACGACCCGCACCAGTTCAACACGCAGCGCCAGCCGGGGAAAGGCGCCGCAAACCGCTAAAAGAAGAGCCTCCACGTCCACAAAGTCAACGAGTAAACGTAGCACAAAACCACGGCTGCAATCATCGGGGCTTTCGCGGGAAAGAAAACTGGATATCACCGGTGTAAGCCTGATTGTGGTGGGTCTGTTGAGCATTCTCAGCATGTTCAGCAGCAAAGCGCTGGCAGCCATCTGGTGGTCAGGGCTTCTCATCCAGGGATTCGGGTGGGGAGCATACCTGATCCCGATTGTTCTGCTTGTGGTTGGTTTATGGCTGCTGGTGGGTCACAGCGAACAGGTACCGGTATTAACTGTTGAGCGGCTATTGGGTGTATTTCTGCTATTCCTCAACCTGCTTACCTGGCTGAGTGTTTTTACCGGCATATCAAAACAACTTCAGGATGCCGCGGTAGGCGGCGGTGTTCTGGGTCAATTCTTCCAGCGCATCCTGGTCAACGGTTTAGGCTTGGCAGCCGCTGTGGTTGCCTTAATTGCCTGGCTCCTCATCGGTGTCACGCTTGCACTGGATCTATCGCTGGCGGACCTGGTTAAATTCTTTTCACCGCTCTTTCGCAAATTGAAAAATGGCATTCTTTGGGTAATCAACCAGTGGCAACAAGAGCGAAAAAGCCAGCCACAGGTAAAATTGATCCCGCCTGACCCTGTTGAAGAACTGCCTGAAAGTTTTAAGCCACTCACCAACCTGGCGGACGGTAAAGTAGTTGCACGAACATCCTCCGCTGGTTCCGTTCTGCGGAAAGAGAAAAGCAACCCTCAGCATCCAGGGGATGAAAGTGTTGAAAAAACCTCCGTCCAACCCGCAGCACAAGTCACCCCGCAGGTCGTCCGGCAAAAACCGCGCGTGCTCTGGAAGCTGCCTGCTTACAAAGACATCCTCGATCCCGCCACACCAGCAGCTATTCAAGACAACATCGACACTGAAACGGCAAGGTTGATCGAGGAAACGCTGGCATCCTTTGGCGCACCCGGTCACGTGGTGGATATCAAACGCGGTCCAACCATCACCCAATATGGCATTGAGCCGGACTTCCTTGAAACGCGTTACGGGCGCACGCGGGTGCGCGTCAGCAAGATATCTGCGTTGGCAGATGACCTGGCGCTGGCGCTGGCTGCCTCGCGCATCCGTATCCAGGCGCCTGTACCCGGAAAAAGCTACGTGGGTATTGAGGTGCCCAACCCGGAAACCAGCCGGGTAACACTGATCGATGTCATCGACAGCACATCCTTCAAACGCATTCAATCGCCGCTGCGTTTTGCCCTCGGCAAAGATGTTTCAGGGAAATCCATCGCCATTGATCTAACCAGGCTGCCGCACCTGTTGATTGCCGGTACAACTGGTTCTGGTAAATCGGTCTGCGTTAACTCACTGCTTACCAGCCTGCTGCTGTTCAATACCCCGGCGGAACTGCGCCTGGTGTTGGTCGACCCCAAGCGCGTAGAGCTCACCGGGTACAACGGTATCCCGCATCTGCTTTCGCCAGTGGTGACTGAAGCTGAAACGGTTGTCAATGCGCTGCAGTGGATGACCCGCGAGATGGACAGCCGATATCACAAGTTTTCCAAAGTGGGCGTGCGTAATATTGACGAATACAATACTCGTTTTCCAGAAGACCGCCTGCCCTATCTTGTCATCGTCATCGACGAACTGGCTGACCTGATGATGCTTGCCCCCGATGAGACCGAACGCGCCATCACCCGCCTGGCGCAACTCGCGCGCGCCACCGGCATCCACCTGGTGCTTGCAACGCAGCGTCCATCCACCGACGTGGTCACCGGTCTGATCAAAGCCAATTTCCCCGCTCGTATTGCCTTCGCCGTGGCTTCCAACGTAGACAGCCGTGTAATCCTCGACCAACCCGGCGCTGAACGGCTTTTGGGGCGCGGCGATATGCTTTTCCAGTCACCGGATGCCTCTGCTCCAGTTCGCCTGCAAGGTGTCTTTGTTTCAGATGGAGAAACGCACCGCCTGGTGGACTACTGGCGCATGGAAACCGCGCGCCGCCCTGAGGGAGAAGCAAGTGAATCGCAGCCCATCGATGACGAATTGCCGCGCGGCGTCCCCTTGCAGCAAACTGCCCTATGGGATGAAGCAGCCGAAGAGATTGACCCGATGTACTCTGAAGCTGTTGACCTGGTACGGCGCGAAGGGCGTGCCTCGATCACCATGTTGCAGCGCCGGCTGCGCATCGGCTACACGCGCGCTGCCCGGCTGGTGGATGAAATGGAAGAAAAAGGCATCATCAGCGGTAAACTGCCCAATACGCAAACGCGCGACGTGCTCGACTACGGTCCAACCGCCCCACCCGAAGATGACGGGTATTGAAAAAACCTGCCAGATACGATTGTAAACAGCTCTTCTCATCGGTTCGCCAGTAACCCGGTAAAAATCTGTTCGTATTGTTCTGCTGCATTTTGAGGAGACGAAAGCTGGGCGATGTCACTTTGGGAGCGGATATAGCTATCGCGGTTTGTCAAGACCTCCAAAATCCCATTCGCCAGGGCTGTTGCATCACGTGCTGGCACAACTTTGCTCATCCCGGTCAGCTTAGCTGCAGCACGCACGCCGGATAAATCGG
>CAYRRA010000136.1:9550-12119 GCA_964426355.1 uncultured Anaerolineaceae bacterium | reverse complement strand
TGGCGCAGGTCATCTTCATCTCCGGGATGAAACTGGTCAAGGTCAACACCCCAGGGGAAAAGGACGACGCGCTGACGCGGAAAACCAAAATTCACCGCTGAATCTGAAACCGCCTGGCAGTCACCGATGAGCACATCGCTGTGCCGTAAGGTGAACCCAGTCGACCAGCGCCAGATCCAACTGCGGTGAGCATCCACCAGAATATCCGAACCCCACGACATGCTGACCAGCGGGTGAAAACCCGTCAGTGCGGTTAGAAACGCACCCTTCTGAATCGGTCCAGCATGTATCAGATCAGGTTGGATTTTCTTAATCACGGTACGCAGTTCATTGCGCAAAACCGGGTAATCCAGCCAGGATACCGAATTCTGACCTGCGCTCCACGGCACCAGTTCCACAGCAGCCGGAACGGGGCGGTCTTCTTGCTGTCTTCCGGTTTTTTCCAGCCGTAAATAAAACACCTGGTGTTCCGTTTGCGATAATGCAGCAAGAAAACGGTAGTCATGCGGAGAATATCCGCGAGTGATGTAAAGGATTCGCACTACTCTCCCAGCATCGTCCAGCGCAATTCTTTCCCCGCCGGGATTTCTTTTAGTGCTTTCGTGCCCAAGACTGACTCAACTTCATAAGGCTGAATCGCGCCCGGCACAGCAGGGCGCAACACATCGATCATCTCGCGCGTGAACGTCTCTCCAGCTTTAATGTCACGCGCAGCGCGCAAACAGCGCCGCTGTACCACAACCGTTTCCATCTCACTACCGGTGACAAATTTTTGGGTAGAGCCCATCGCTCTTTCAAGCTGACGTGTGTTTTCTACCATCAATACCCAGGCATCGGGATCCATTGCAAACGGATGGTCAGGTCCTTCGCGCGAGGTATCATCGGTGAAATGCTTTTCAACCACGCGTGCCCCCAAGGCAACTGCCCCCAGCACTGTCGCATGCCCGGAAGTGTGGTCGGACAAACCCAACACCACATCCGGGAACATCAACTGATAGGTTTTCAACACATTCAGGTGAATATGGTCGAAGTTTCCAGGATCAGCAGTGTAATTTGTGTTGCACTGCATCAAGACGATTTGTTTGTTGATTGCCTGAACGGCTTTGACCGCATTTTGCACTTCGCCCATCTCGGAAGCGCCCGTCGCGATCATAATCGGTTTGCCTTTGGACGCCATGCGCTGCAAAGCCTCGATCCAGGTGATCTCGCCGGAACCGGCTTTATATGCAGGCATGAATTCATCCAGGTAATCGATGGCTTCAAAGTCATAGGGAGAGGAGAAATAGTGGATGCCCACTTCATCGCAGACTGCTTTCAATTCAGGCGTCCAATCAAATGGCAGGGAAGCATCCTGATAGACCTCGGTGACCGATTTATTCCACTTGGATTGATGCGACTGTTTGTCTCCCATCGTGCTGAAACCGTAATCCGAGACAATTTTTGCTGCGCGAAAGTTCTGGAATTTTGCTGCATCTGCGCCAGCCTGTTTGGCAAGCCGGATCAGGTATTTTGCACGCTCCAGGCTGCCATCATGGTTTGCGCCAATATCAGCGATAAAATAGGTGGGGTGATTCTCCCCTATCCATCTTTCACATATTTTTATTTCCATACGATAACCTCCTGAAACCAAAAGCATTTCATTCCACATCTGTCATATAGGTCAACAACTGTTGCGGAAAACCCTGCATCATTTTTTGGTGGAAAGCTCTTAACCCTTCTACCTGCCCGGGTAAGAGTTCGCCCAGAGCATCCTGGGTTTTACCTGTATCCAGGCACAAATTAGGAGAGCGGTTGGCACGCAATCCGGCATTCTGCCATGAGGTGGGTTGGATCAGCCCTCCATCCAGCCCAAACTGTTCTGCCAGCCTGATGCCAAAATCATACTTGCTCAAACATTCCGAGCTGACCACGTGATAAATACCCGAAAGACCTTTCTCCACCATTCGCCAGAGGATAGCTGCCAGGTTCTCCACATATAAGGGACAATAAAACATATCGGTGAACCCCATGATGCGCACCCCTGCCGACAGGTTCTGATAGAACCATTCCGCAAGGCTGCGTTTCCCGGTCAGGCTGCATCCGAAAAAATTCACCCTGGCAATCAACGCCTGCGGATTTTCTTGCATCACATGCTGTTCAGCTTCATATTTCGTACGCGCATAAACACTGCCGGGATTGGGTACATCGTTCTCTGTATAACCGCCGCGCTGCCCATCGAAAACCGCATCGGTGGAGATATGCACCAGCTGTATCCCGGATCGGTATGCTGCTTTTGCCAGCAGGCGCGGCATATCGGTGTTGATCCGTTTCGCCGCTTGTGGATGATCTTCACAGTAATCCACATTCGCCATGGCAGCACAATTGATAATCACTTCCGGCTGCGTGTCTTGCAGGACTTTTTCAACCGCTTTTTCATCGGTCAAATCGGCGCAGATCGAGACAAAAGGCGTATTTTGCAAACGATGCTCGTGAAACACACCGTACACAGAATGCTCTCCTGCCATTAACAGGGAGAAATTAATCCCCAGCAGACCACTGACGCCGGTGACCAGGATTCTCATGCAAGCTT
>CAYRRA010000136.1:0-9450 GCA_964426355.1 uncultured Anaerolineaceae bacterium | reverse complement strand
ATGATGGATATTTCGCTTTCCGGTGCAACCGCTTTCGCCAGGTCAATCACCTTCATGCTCGGTATTTTCGGAACGAACACCTCGCCGCCTTCCATCTGCTCAATGCAGCGCACCACAAAACGAACGCCCTGCTCAAGCGAGATCCAGAAACGCGTCATGCGTTCATCGGTGATGGTCACCGAACCGGTTTCGCGCTGTTTCAAAAACACGGGCACTACGCTGCCGCGGCTTCCAACCACATTGCCATAACGCACACAGCTAAAGCGGGTCTTGCTTCCCCCGGCATAGGCATTGCTCTGCACAAACAACTTTTCAGCCGCCAGTTTGGTCGCCCCGTACAGGTTCACCGGGTTAACTGCTTTATCGGTGCTCAATGCCAGCACGCGCGAAACACCAGCATCTAAAGCGGCATCGATGATATTGCTGCTGCCGAGGATGTTGGTCTTGATCGCTTCCATCGGGTTATATTCGCAGGCAGGCACCTGTTTCAGCGCAGCCGCATGAACAACGATATCGACGCCATTAAAAGCCCTGCGCAAACGTTCTTTATCGCGCACATCGCCGATAAAATAGCGCAGCGAGGGGTGTTCGAAGCCGGCACCCTGCATTTCATGCTGTTTCAATTCATCACGGCTGTACACAATAATTTTAGCCGGCTGATACTCCTTTAGCATGATCTCAATGAACTTTTTTCCAAATGAACCGGTACCGCCGGTTACTAAAACAACTTTATTCTTCCAATCCATGGTCATTTCATGATCTCTCTTTCGTTTTGTTTGGTCTCATGCTTCCGCATCACCACCAGCGGGTATTGACCTTGCTCGCCAAAAAAACGCGGGAAAACTTCTTCCAGCACGTATAACAAACCCAACCACAACCTGCCTAGTAAAACCGGGTGGATTAAAGCCCGCAAGAAACGCACGCTCACACTTCTCCAGCAGCGAATCTCAACCTCCATACCGCTCAACATCTCTCGCAGTCGCCGGGCGTTCAATTTCTCCACAAATGTACCGGTCGGGGTTACCTCTTCAGCAGAAGTCTTCTCTGTTATGGATGGAGCAGGGTTCGCCGCAACCGGTTTTTGAGCAGCACGGGACAGCCGCCTTTTCACCCGCTCGGACAAAAGCACCAACGGCATAAACGCATGCATCAGCGGCGATTCAGACCAACCGTTCACCACCACCGCCGATTTGCCCGGCTTCATCAAACGGTGAAATTCATGGTAGCTCTTTTCCTGATCGGTGACGGAAACATGATGTAAGGTGTGCAATGACACAATACCGTCAAACACCTCGTTGCAGAATGGCATATTAGCCACATCCGCCACGACAAACCAGCCATGCTCGTTGATCCGTTTGCGGGCTTCCTGGAGCGCAACGATGGATATATCAACGCAGACGCGCCTGTGATAATTTTCTGAGTAGGTCAGATACTCCGGATACTGAATAGGTCCAGAACCGGCATCCAGTAGTAACCGCCCGCTTTCAGGCAAGAATCGCCTGACCTTTAAATGGCAGCGGTGAATGTAGGACCGAGAAACCGGGCGCAAGTCTTCATAACTGGCATTCTGATACACCCCTTCACTCACCTCCTGCCAGCCTACCCGATCATAAAACTGCCTGACTGCCTGCTTGGTTGACGACTCCATTTATATATCCTTGACCTGTGTCCAATCCATGGGTTCACCTGCCAGGTAATCCAACGTGGGACCGAACAGTTCTGCATTTTCGGGCGAAAACACATCTTTCAGGTTCATCGCTTTATAATCATCCCAAAGGCGAACAAGATGCCAGGGGAAAGGAAGCGGGAACTCAAAGAAGAAACGATAGGCATAGCGCCATGCCAGGTCGACCTGGTGATCGCTCAGGCGATATTCTTGCGGGTTTTCCAATACACTGCCAATGATTTTGTAATAACGCACCCACGAATCCGGGTCCAGCGTAAAGCCGCGCTCGCGATAATGGGTTTGTCCGGCAACAATCACCGGCAGTCCCTGTAATGCCATTTCCAAGCCCACCGTCGTGGTGTACACCAAGCCAACATCAGCCACTTCCACCAGGTCATACGTGTTCACCTTTTCCTGCGGTCCGATCAGGCGAATATGGTCGGGAAGTTGGGGCAGCACGTTGCGAACCACATTTTCCATCGACAAACCATGCGTCAGCACCTCGCCGGGGTGAATGCGAATCACCAATTGCACATCCGGACGACCGGCAAAATACTGCACAGTGCGTGAAATCCATTCCGCCATGCTTTCGCTAAAGACCTGCCTGCCCAATGTCAGGCTGTCGCCCAGCACATTGGTCGCCAGAAGAACCACCGGGCGATTGTCCAGACCCAACTCAACCCGAGCCTGCGCCCCACCCTGCGCGGGGCGGTCCTGCCAGCGGCGAGCGAAATTCTCCCACAAGTCGGCTCGCTGCCGGGCTGCGAACAACGAACGCAGGCGTTCCATTTGTTCTTCGCTCAACGGAAGTTCCTTGCGGGTGTTCCACAGGTCCTCCGTCTCCTGGCGCATCACCTCTGCGTTTTGCGCAAGCCAAATCCGCTTGCGTTGATCGCCGAATTCATAAGTAACGGTGGGGATATCCAGCAGCCTGGCGACGCGATAAACCGCACCAAATTCCTGAATCGTGCCATTTGGAACAATGACTACATCCGGGCGGTTAGAACGCAGCCACAGGTAGGCATAACGCACCACTGCAGAATTTCTCTCCAGCCGCAGTTGATAGATGTCGCTTTCAATATCCACTTCTTCATTTTGAAGGGTGTATTGTGCGTCATACTCAGATACCGCTTCTGCAATTTCTTGCAGTGGTTCAGACAAGGGTTTATAGCTCGGATGGAGGTTCATAAAAGTAACCGGCTCCAGCAGCCCTGAAGCGCCACCCAGAACCTTGCGTGCGTAGGCGTTTTGCCGCCGCAGGTCAAAACGGTTGATCGGCGCGCGCCAATCGGCATAGGGTAAATACCCCAATGTCATTTTATGCCCGCGAGCCGCCAAAGCCAGCCCCAGCAAAGCCGCATGTTCAATCCAGTAGTGCAGCGTTGCAAATACGAGAATCTTCTTGCCAGGCGCAGCTTTTTGACGCTGTTCCTGTGCCTGCTGCAAGATTTCAGGTAAATTCTCATGCAAGTTTTTTAGCGAAAAACGACTTTGAAGCGGTTTTCCGCGTTGACGAACCAGCCAGTAAAGCTCGGCTGTAAATGGAATCTGTCCCAATATGTTTTTGACGGTTTCTTTACTTGCGCTTAACATTTTACAGACTCTCAATACTCCAATTCATTAAAGGTCGAACCGGTCCAAGACGCGGTTCGGGCCACTGATTGCCGGGTGCCCCGGCGCCATCTACATTGAAGGTCAACGCCTGGTCGTCCTGAAAATAGCGTTTGATGCGATATGTGCTGGCGTTGACGCCAATCACAAAACGACCTTCATTTAAAAAGTTAGGCGGTAAAACGCAGCGGCTGATGTAATGTCCGCTTGATCGGCTCGAATATTGTTCAAACATCTCATTTGAATCCGTATCAAAAGATGTCAAAATAAACTCACCGCGCGTGCTGAGCAGATAAATACCCACCCGCAAGCCGCTGATGGCAGATTCCAGCCGGTATTCAAACTCAATGGTAATGGGCTCAACCGAACGGACGGTATCACAGATTGCACCTTCAGGGTTACACACCCGCACAGCAATCGGACAGAACGGCGCAGCATCAGCAGGGATTTCATCGCTCAACCAGGTTCGCTGCCCTTCTTGTGACAAGCCGCGCGAAAGGTAAAAGTCGACTGCCTGGGCAGTCGGTGCGCGCAGAGCCAGTTGACCGTGGTCGATCACAAGAGCTTCCTCGGTAAGGCGTAAAATGGCTGACATGTTGTGGCTCACGAACAGAACCGTCCTGCCGGCGTTTGCCACTTCGTTCATCTTGCCCAGGCATTTCCGCTGAAATTCAGCATCGCCAACCGCCAGTACCTCGTCCACCACCAGTATCTCGGGTTCCAAATGCGCTGCCACGGCAAAAGCAAGCCGTAAGTACATGCCACTTGAATAGCGTTTCACCGGCGTATCAATAAATTTCTCCACCTCAGAAAAGGCGACAATCTCATCAAACTTGGCTTCGATTTCGCCGCGCTTCATCCCCAGGATGGCGCCGTTTAGATAAATATTCTCTCGCCCGGTCAATTCGGGGTGAAAACCAGTGCCGACTTCCAGAAGTGAGCCCACCCTGCCGCGTATCTCAGCCATGCCGGTCGTGGGGTCAGTAACCCTGGAAAGGATTTTCAGCAGCGTGCTTTTGCCCGCCCCGTTGCGCCCGATAACGCCCAGCACTTTGCCCTTTTGCACCTCGAAAGAAACATCTTTCAGCGCCCAAATCATCCCCGCATCATTCTCAGCAGGCAGTTCCCTATGCTCACGGCGCTTAAAAACGCTCCCCAGCGAATCCCGCAGTGTTCGGTATTGCAGAGCCAGCGTTCCGATTCGGTATTGTTTTCCTAAGTTTTCCACTCGTATCGCAATATCAGACATATTGTTTTTACACCATATCCGCAAAAAGACGTTCAGTTCTTCGGAAAAAGAGCAGACCGCTGATGAGCAGAATCAGCGAGATCACGGAAGAGATTAACAAATTGATACCCGGTGCGCCTTGTGCGGTTCCTAACATTGCCCAGCGAAAACCCTCCACCACCCCGGTCATCGGGTTCAGCGCATAAATTAACTGCCACTTCTCCGGGAGCATACTCGCCGGATAAGCGATGGGCGTGATGAAGAGCCAGAATTGGGTTAAAAACGGGGTGATGTAATTGATGTCCCGGTAGAGCACATTCAACGCTGCCAGCCATAAGCCAACGCCCAACGCGGTGATTAACGTCAACAGCAAGAATAGCGGAAGCGTCCATACTGCTGGCGTGGGAGTGAACTTATAAAACACCATCATTCCGATCAAAATAACGAAAGCAATCAGAAAATCAACCACACCGGCAAGAATGGATGACAGCGGAAGAATGATACGCGGGAAATAGATCTTGGTAATCATGTGGCTGTTCTGTACCATTGACCGGCTGGCAATCGCCAATGCCGTCGAGAACAGTTCCCAGGGCAGCAGACCGGCAAAGGAAAAGATAGGGTACGGCACGTTGTCCGAAGGCACCTTTGCCAGCGTACCGAAAAAGATGCTGAAAACCACCATGGTCATGAATGGTTTAATGATTGCCCATCCCACACCCAGAAGCGTTTGTTTGTAACGCACCTTCAGGTCACGCCAGGTCATGAAAAAGATCAGCTCGCGGTACAGCCAGAGGTCGCGAAAGTTGATCATCGACCAGCCGCGCGCCGGGCGAAGGATCGTGATGGGTATTTCATCGGTGTAATTTTGCTTCATGCTGTGTTTTCCAAAACGCAATAAGTCCAGGCACCAGGTTATTTGGCTTGCTGCCGGTACCAGTCAATTGTTCGCTTTAAACCTTCCTCGAAGGAAATCTGTGCCCGAAATCCAAAATACTCCGCTGCTCTGGTGGTATCCAAACACCGGCGTGGTTGTCCGTTGGGTTTGCTCGTATCCCACACCAGCTTGCCCGTAAAACCGGTAAGCCGTACAATCATTTCCGCTAAATCTTTGATCGAAATCTCAAAACCAGAACCAATATTGACAGGCTCAGAGCCGTTATATCTTTCTGAAGCCAGCAAAATTCCTTCCGCAGCATCTTCCGCATAGATGAATTCTCGCGTTGGTGAACCATCCCCCCACACAACAATGTGATCCGCACCGCTCTCAATTGCCTCAATGCACTTGCGAATGAGGGCAGGAATCACATGCGATGAAGCAGGATTAAAGTTATCGCGTGGTCCATACAGATTGACAGGCAACAGGTAAATTGAGTTGTAGCCGTATTGATGGCGGTACGCCTGTGACTGAACCAGCAGCATCTTTTTCGCCAACCCATACGGCGCATTGGTTTCTTCTGGATACCCGTTCCAAAGGTCATCTTCTTTAAATGGAATAGGGGTGAATTTTGGATATGCACATATCGTTCCGATGGCAACGAACTTTTCCACGTTTTGCTTCCAGGCTTCATGGATCAACTGCACACCCATCATTAAGTTATCATAGAAAAATTCTGCTGGTTTTTCACGGTTCGCGCCGATCCCGCCCACATGAGCAGCCAGGTGGATAATCACATCCGGGCGCGCAGCAGCCAGCATCCGGCGGATATCCTCCAATTGAACCAGGTCATAGTCTTCGATTTTGGTGATAAAGATTTGCTCCGGTTTCACACCGCGTGTATTCAGCTTTTCCAGGATATAAGAACCCAAAAAACCCGCACCCCCTGTTACACAAATTCGTTTCCCCTGCCAGAAAGATGGATTTTCCATGCTTATCCTTTCAGAATCTCATGAGTCAATGCAGCATCTTTGCTGCTTCAATCTTCAACCACGTCTTCATGAATAGGTTTTTCATCGACAAAGATTTTTAAGCCCACCACCGTTAACAACGGGGCTTCATCATCATTGACGACTTCAAAACCTTGCTCAATGCAGGTCAAACGACAGACCTCCGCCACATCCCCCTCACCATCCAGACGGACCTGGCGAATATGTCGCGCTCGCAGCTTCTTCAATACCGCTAACATGCGCTGCCTCACCAGTCGATATAACTGGAAGGAGGTGTTGATGTAATCCAAAGTCAGCCGTGCCCGGAGAGCAATGCCTTCCGGTGTGATGATATAGCGCAATTTACGCCGTTGAGCGCGGCGTACTTTCACATACCCTTTTGCGACCAAACGCTTTAAATGCCAGTTCACCGTGCCGACCGCAACACCCAACTGGTCAGCCAGTGAAGCCTGTGTCATTTCTGGGTCTTGTTCAATTTTTTCAAGGATATTTAGATCGCGCTGTTGTTCGGTAAGGTTGTTCATAGAAGGTTCCAATATTCAACTCCTGAATTATAACCTGAACTACAGATAGGTCAAGGGATGAATATTGGAACCTGAAGATGTGCGTACTATGTGAAGACCGGCTAGTCTTCGAGGATTTTCAAATGCAGTTCCTTTAGCTGGTTCGGCAATGCAGCCGATGGAGCATCGCTCATCACATCGCGGGCAGCCTGGTTCTTGGGGAAGGCAATCACCTCGCGGATATTCGCTTCACCGGTGAATATCATACACAAACGGTCGATCCCTGGGGCAATGCCTCCATGCGGTGGTGTGCCGTATTCAAATGCTTCCAGCATGTGACCAAAGCGCTCCTGTGATACTTCAGGCTCCAGACCGATCAGTTTGAACACCTTTTCCTGGATCTTGCGGTCATGAATCCGGATTGAACCCCCACCAACCTCGTAGTTGTTCAAAACCAGGTCATATTGCTGTCCGCGCACCTTTTCGGGGTGTGTATCGAGCATGTGCAGGTCTTCTTCCATCGGGGCGGTAAAGAGGTGATGGCTGGGATCCCAGCGCTTTTCCTCTTCGCTCCAGACTACGAATGGGAAGTCGATCACCCAGCAGAAAGCCAGTTCATTCGGGTTGCGCAGGTTCAGAACATCGCCAAAGTGAACGCGCAAGCGACCCAACACCTCGAACGCGATTGCAGGCTCATCTGCCACAAAGACCAGCAAATCGCCGTTTTCGGCTTCCATGCGCTGCTGAATCGCCTCAAGTTTTTCGGGGGTCAGGAATTTGGCAAACGAGGAACGTTGTTCACCTTCTGGGGTATTTGCCAGGTAAGCCAGTCCTTTTGCGCCGTGTTGAAGGGCAAACTCGTTCAGTTCATCAATCTGTTTTCGGCTGTAATGACCCAACCCTTTGGCGTTAATTCCGCGCACCGTCTTGCCCTGTTCTGCTGCCTGGTCGAAGACCTTGAAACCGGTATCCACGCACAAATCGGTGATATTCTTCAATTCCAGCCCAAAACGCAAATCAGGGTTGTCTTTACCGAAGCGGTCCATCGCCTCTTGGTAAGTCAGTCGGAGCCAGGGAGTCTGCTTCAAAAATTTTTCCGGTAAATGTTTCTGAATAAATTCAGTAAACATCCCTTCAATCAACGCCATTACGTCCTCGCGATGGACATAAGACATCTCCAGGTCAAGCTGCGTAAATTCCGGCTGACGGTCGCCGCGCTGATCTTCATCTCGAAAACAGCGTGCAATCTGGAAATATCGTTCAATCCCAGCTACCTGCAGGAGCTGTTTCAACTGCTGCGGAGACTGCGGAAGGGCATAGAACTGCCCGGGGTAAACGCGCGAAGGCACCAGATAATCGCGTGCGCCTTCTGGCGTTGTCTTGAACAGAATCGGGGTTTCCACTTCCAAAAAACCACGTTGATCGAGATAATCGCGGATAAACTTGACAAAACGATGTCGAATGGTCAGGTTTCGAACCATGCGTTCCGTGCGTAAATCCAGGTAGCGGTAACGCAAGCGCAGGTTTTCATCGACCGTTTCTTCTTTATTTACCAGGAAAGGCAGCGGTTTGGATGGATTCAATACCTTGATTTCCGTGACCAGCACCTCTACTGCACCAGTTGACATATTGGGGTTTTCGGCGCCTTCTGGTCTGGCACGCACCTGCCCGCTGACCTGGATGACCCATTCCGAGCGTACCTGCTCGGCAATATGGAAGCCCTCGTTCAACGAAGCAGGATCGATCACAATTTGCACGATGCCAAATCGGTCGCGCAAATCAAAAAAGAGGATACCGCCGTGGTCGCGGTAACGATGCACCCACCCAGCCAGTGTAACAACCTGACCGATGTGCTCACTGCGTAATTCACCACAAGTCTTTGTTTTGTACATAACCATCCTCCAATCCGCTTTCAATTCGGCTTATTATACCCATTTATTACAATCTCATCATCATTCTATATCACAACGCAGCAGTTCTCATTACGAATTTGACATCATCTGTCCGCTTTAATACATAGTTTTTAACAGGATACTGCTCGTCGTCAGTGACAAAACCATCAAATTTTGCTTATCTCAGCCTCAATTCAGGATACCCCAATCTAATCCTGCTCGCCATCAATAATGGTAGGTTGTTGAAAATCAAGCAATTAAAAACCTAAACCCGAAATCATGTCATTTGAGCCAGGTTTTTGCCCATATTTACCAAATGAAGAACGGCTTATCACAACCACTTTCGTCTACGCAGCCAAAATTTGCCTTGCTTCCTCTGATAAACTCACGAGTTAGGCTTTATGGTATAAATCAACACGCCTCTCAGCACCGTGGTATAGTATTGTGAGCCAATCATATTCTCTTCACTTCCGCTCTTTCATTCATATTTCAATGCAGCAATGGGCGGCATGGTTGCAGCGTTCAAAGCCGGGTAAATACCGGAAATCAAGCCAATCACGGTGGAGAAAATCAAGGCAAATAGCAGCAGCCAGACCGGGGTATAAACGCTGATGGTCTGCATACCGCTGTACGCATCCTGTGTGAGTTGAGAAGCCAGGTACACCT
>CAYRRA010000135.1:0-12207 GCA_964426355.1 uncultured Anaerolineaceae bacterium | reverse complement strand
GCCAACGCCGTCGAGAGTGGTTGTGCGGAGATTTTTCTTTAGTATTTCCTCACAATTCCGCAGATCGTATTTCCAGGATGGTAGTTTGGTTGTATTACCTCTTATTCCATCTGGAATGTGGGTCTTTTCGGGCAGCAGAAGTTCTGCTGCATCAATACGATTGAGTTCATTGCGGACGTTTTGAAAGCCGTGATTTTCCGAAATTTGGGTGACCTTGAATTCCCCCGTCGTTATATCAATAAATGCAATTCCCGCCTGGTCGTTTTCAAAAATGACACTTGCCAGATAATTGTTTTGTGACCCGTTGAGTAATTCAGCTTCATAAATGGTTCCAGGTGTCACAACGCGGATGACCTCTCGTGGAACCAGCCCTTTTTTGGGCTGTTCGCCGACTTGTTCGCAAATGGCGACATGGTATCCTTTCTTGATGAGCTTTGAAAGGTAATTTTCTACTGCATGGTATGGAATGCCCGCCATAGGTATTCGCTGCCCTTTGGCTACATTGCGGGAAGTCAATACAATGTCTAATTCACGGGCAGTTATCTCTGCGTCATGGTCAAACGTTTCGTAAAAATCTCCGAGGCGAAAAAAAACAATCGCATCAGGATATTGTTTTTTAATTTTTAAGTACTGCTGCCGGATAGGGGTGTTTTCTGTGGTCATGGTTTTCTTTGAGGGATACGATCCAATTTTTGATTACGCGACAAATTTACTATTTTCCCGTATATAAAATGAAAGTATAACAAAAAGGAGCTAATAAATGGTAAAGGTTTCTCATCAATTACGCCGGTCGCGGTCGAACAAGGTATTTGCAGGTGTTTGCGGTGGTTTTGCTGAATTTTTTGGTATCAGTGCGTTTTGGTTTCGGCTTGCGTTGTTCCTTACATTTCTCCCCGGAGGCATCCCTGGCGTTTTAATATACCTTATATTATGGGTCATTATTCCTTCTGAGTAATCCGGGCTCAAAAAAGGTAGAAAAATAGAACCTGCAAAAAATTAGAACTCTACTTCCGCAATCTCTTCTTCTACTTTGCCTGCCATTGGCTGCATGACGATATCGGAAAATGATTTTTCCTGACTGACCTCGATGATATTTTGTTTGATTAACTCCAAAATAGCCAAAAAGGTGACCACAATTTCGATCCTGGGTTTCCTTTCAATTAAACTTAGGAAAGATACAGTCTGTTTACGGCGGAATACCTCAATGATTGCTTTGATTTTTTCGCGGATGGTTACCCTGGGCAGAGAAACAACTTTATCTAATGAGACAAACCCGTTTTTAACATTTAACAGTTCCTGGGCAGCTTGAACAAGTTCTGCCAGTGAGAAGTCTTCTGGGTCCAATTTCGTCTCGATCTGTACCATAGGCGATGCAAGTCGTAGATATGTTCTCAACCCATTCCTTTCACGTTCTTCTAATAACCGGGCAACCTCTTTAAACTTTTTATATTCTTTTAGCTGTCTTACCAAAGCTTCACCAGTATCTTCCTCTGTGTCCAGGTCGATAACTGGGGGGCGTGGTAACAAGGCAGCGGATTTGATTTGTACCAATTTAGAAGCGATCACCAGAAATGCACTGACTTCATCTGGATCTTGCGTTGGGAGTTGATGGAGATGTGCAAGGAATTGATCGGTTACCCTGGCGAGCGAAAGTGTGGTGATATCTAAATCGGCACTCTCAATCAATTCCAGCAACAGGTCGAGTGGACCCTCATATACTGCGGTCTGCACCTGGTAATCTAGTGTGGGGTAAAATTTTGCAGGACTCATCAGGTCAATTATATCACCCGGTCTTTGGTGAGAAAAATGGTTTCGAATGAAACTTGTCGATTATAATTACACATCATGGAAAAAAAACAGCTAACTCACCTGGATGCAGATGGTAAAGCGCACATGGTTGATGTGGGCAGCAAACCAGTTACCCATCGGTTTGCGCGTGCCAGCGCAGAAGTTGTGATGAGCGCAGAGACGATTCAGATGGTCAAAGATGGGCTGATGAAAAAGGGTGATGTATTGACGACCGCCCAAATCGCAGGTATTTTGGCAGCGAAACAAACAGCGCATTTGATCCCATTATGTCATCCCATCATGTTAGAGCAAGTCGGAGTTTCTCTTTCAATTGATGAAGAACGTGAAATTGTAACGATCATTTCCTCTGTGAGTGCTGATGAGAAGACCGGCGTAGAAATGGAAGCCATGACGGCTGTCAGCATTGCAGCACTCACTGTCTACGATATGGTAAAGTCTGTCGATAAATCTGCTTATATCCGTGACATAAAGTTGATCGAAAAAAAAGGTGGAAAAAGCGGAGATTTTTTCCGTGAATGAGATGATTCAAGTTTCGGTGTTGTTTTTTGCTCACATAAAAGAGTTGGCTGGTATTGACCGCCTTGAGTTGAGTGTTCCTGAGGGCACATCGGTTAAAAAGCTTCAGCAATCCCTTATTGATGAAAATCCTATGCTGCGGAATGCATTTGAAAATGTGATTGTTTCAGTTAATCGCGAATTTGCCACGCCGGACCAGGTTTTAGATGAGGGTTCTGAAATTGCATTGTTTCCACCCGTCAGCGGCGGCGGCGATGCGAATACACTCATCAAAATCACTTTGGATGAATTTTCAATTGATGAAACGATTAATGCAATGGTTACTGAAACCACCGGGGGGCTTGCGCTATTTATTGGAATT
Organism: uncultured Anaerolineaceae bacterium; assembly: GCA_964426355.1. Classification (GTDB taxonomy): domain Bacteria; phylum Chloroflexota; class Anaerolineae; order Anaerolineales; family Anaerolineaceae; genus JAJFTV01. The sequence goes on along the minus strand of CAYRRA010000135.1, from coordinate 9,521 downwards.
GTTCGTTGTAAATCAGCCAGTGAAAATGTGACGCGTATCACCCCTGAACTGTATTATGAAGCCTATGAATCGATGGCGTATGAAAAAATGGCACAAATCGCGATGGAAATCAGGGAACGGTGGTCTACTGTTGAACGAATTGCTCTAATACAACGTATTGGCAAGCTTTCAGCTGGCACCCCCGCAGCTCTAATCGCCTGTAGCGCATCTCATCGTGATACTGGCATCTTTGATGCAGCCAGGTATGGTATTGACCGGTTGAAGGAGATTGCGCCAATTTGGAAAAAAGAATTAAGCGAAAATGGTGAAATCTGGGTTGAAGGAAATTATTATCCAAAACCCAGTGATTAAATTTGAACTAATTGTGCGCGAATAATTTACTTTTCTATCACGGTAAAGGCTTCGCGCGCCGAGAGTTCTAAGGAGGATTCTACGGTGCAACGAGGATTTGAAAATTCGATTGAAACGCCAGGAGAGCTGGCGGCAAGACTCCGCTTGCCTTTCAAAGATAATTTGTTATTAAGCCGGGCGCTGACCCACCGGTCTTATCTGAACGAGCATCCTGAAGCGCTTGAAGACAATGAACGACTTGAGTTTTTAGGTGATGCGGTTCTTGATTTTTTCGTCGCAGCATGGGTTTATCATCGTTTCCCTGAAATGTCCGAAGGCGATTTGACGCGCATGCGCTCTGCACTGGTGCACACAGAGCGGCTGGCGGACTTTGCCCGTTCGATCCACTTAGGCAATGCGATGAAATTGGGCAGAGGAGAAATACAAAACGGAGGTAGTGACCGTTCTGCTCTTTTGTGTGATACTTTTGAAGCGTTAATTGGTGCTCTTTTTCTTGAAACGGATATGGATACCGTAAAGAGTTTCCTGCAGCCGCTTTTGGAAACTGCCGTATCTGAAATTCTTCTCAATCTTGAGCTGTCTGACCCTAAAAGCCTGTTACAGGAATGGGCACAAGCACAAGGTTTTGAAACGCCCAAGTACAATGTTAAGGCATCAAAGGGACCAGAACATAGGAAATACTTTATCGTTGAAGTAAGCATTAATGGAAATGTCTACGGCGTCGGCGAAGGCTTCAGTAAGCAGACTGCTGAAAAAAATGCAGCAAACGAGACCATAAAACAAATAGGTATCCGATAGGATCTGAGGACTTCGATGCCATCACGATTATTATCAATTGAATTACAAGGATATAAAACATTCGCCAATCGAATTCCTTTCGATTTTCCAGGTGAGATCACGTGTATTGTTGGTCCAAATGGTTCTGGAAAATCCAATGTGGCTGATTCAATTCGATGGGTATTAGGTGAGCAATCCTATAATTTGCTGAGAGCAAGAAAAACTGAAGATATGATTTTTTCTGGCTCAGCTCACCGCCCGCGGGCAGGGATGGCGACAGTAACCATTACTTTTGATAACAGTGATGGATGGTTTCCCATCGATTTTTCAGAAGTTTCGATAATGCGTAGGGCGTATCGAGATGGGCAAAATGAATACTTGCTCAATAATCAAAAAGTAAGGTTGAAAGATATCAGCGATCTATTGGCTCAAGCGGGTGTAACTCCGCGTACATACACAATCATTGGACAGGGTCTGGTTGATGCTGCGCTTTCTTTGAGACCAGACGAAAGGCGTCATTTTTTTGAAGAAGCAGCAGGTATCGGTCTTCACCGGAGAAGACGTGAAGAAGCCATCTCAAGGCTGGATAGCACGCGAAGAAATCTAGACCGGGTTCTCGATATTATTAGCGAGCTTAAACCTCGATTGAATAGCCTGGAGAAACAAGCAACGCGAGCGCGGGAGTTTGAGCAAATTTCTGCCGATTTGAACGTGTTGATGAAGGAATGGTATGGTTATCATTGGCACCGCTCTCAAAATGAACTGGCTCAAGCGCGTAAAGTGTTGCAGGTGCAGGAAGAGCAGCTAAACCAGATTCGTGAAAAGAAGCAACGAGTCGATTCTGTTCTGGTCAGTTTACGAGACGAACGCGGCGCTCTTCGGGCACAATTAGGGGGGTGGCATCAGCAAACTGCTGGTTTGCATAAAAAACTTGAAACCCTGAACCGGACGATTGCTGTATCCGATGAACGGTTACGGTCGCTTGCAGAACAAAATAATTTTTCGCTTTCAGACCAGGTTCGCCTGGAGGAAGAAATACAAGCGGCAATTTCGTTATGTGAAAAATATCGGGTTGATCAAACCGAATTGCAGAATGAATGTGATGAAATAAAGAAGGTAGTTGAGGTTACCGAACAGAAAACCAAAGCGCTTCTTTCTCAGAAAAAAGAACTTGAGGCAGAAATTGCCCGTCTTAACAAGCGTTACACCGAGTTGGAAACCGAAAAAGTAAAAATCGGAATCCAGGTACAGGAGTATGCTTCTCAGAAAGAATCAATTGAGTTATCCCATGCCAAGTTGACTGCCGAGCAGGAGGATTTAGAAGGGCAATTTTCTCAGAATGAAAAGGTTGAAAAAGAACTCGGTGAGGAACTGGAAAAGCTCCAGGCTCAGGTAAAAAATGCAGAGAAGCAGCTAAGTGAAATACGGAAAGAAATTCAACAAGATGAACAATCTCTTTCCTCTCGTACGAAAGAACTGCATAACCTGGAGAATGAAAAAGCTCGAAAAGCCACCCAACTGGATGTGATTAAAAACAGCCTGGCGTCTAACGAACATCTCAGTGTTGATTCTCAATCCATTATCAAGGTATTGAAAAAATCCGAACGAAAAAAGCGAATCGATTCGCTTACCAGTATGTTCAAAGTGGCAAAAGGATATGAAAAAGCGGTTGCTGCCGGTTTGGGGGAATCCATCGATGCGTTGGTACTTCATGATACCTCGGAGGTGGATGAAGTACTGACGTTGATTAATGCAAAAGAATACGGGAAAGTGATATTTTATCATCCATCAAGCGCTATCCCTTCTGATCTGACGAAAATAAAGCAAGAAAAAGGTGTGTTGGGTTGTGCTTTGGATTTTGTTAATTTTGATCCGTCATCAGATGACCAGTTGATCCATAATCTGCTTGAAGACATTCTACTAGTGGATGACCGTGCCACTGCGGTGAGAGTCATCTCACTCGTGCCGAAGCATGTCAGTGTGGTTACTCCTGATGGAGAAGTTTTTAAAGGGAACGGTACAATCATTGCTGGTCATGAGCAGCATGATGGCGTTTTTCATCTTAAGAGCCGTATCGATGATATGCGGGTCGAATTGGACCGGTTGGATAAGCAAATCAGCGTTTTGCAGAAGTCGGTATTTGAACAACAAACGGAGCTCCAACAAAAAGTGAGTTCAAAGCAAGAAATTGAAAAAGAACTGGCTCATGTAAAAGAATCCTTTGAAAGAAAATCGAGCGAGCACCGAAAGCAGAAAATGGAAAATGCCCAGGTCAATCAGCAGCTTCAGTATTTACAAAAGCGTATGGCTGAGATGAATGCGCAAAAAGAACAGATTGTCAAAAAAGAGACAAATACAGATGCGCGCATGAAAGAAATTTCTGCTGAATCTTTGAAAATTGAGGGTCTGCTCAAAGAGAACTCAAGACAAGTACGCGAAATTTATATAGACGATTTACAGTTGGAACTCAATCATTGGTCAACCCGGCTTGCCGTTATAGAGAAAAGTTTACTTGATATTTCAACGAGGATCACAGATAGTGATCATCGCAAAGCAGAACTAGATCGCCAGATGCAAGTGCTTCGTAATCGTATCCGTACCAGCGCAGAAGAGATATCAGCAACCGAAGAAAACCAAAAGAAACATCGGCTTGAGGTTGAGACGCTACGTGCAGAAGTCAATGGGCTCGAAGAAAAAATTCGCCCAACAGAAAAGAAAATTTCTCAGTTAGAGCGCGAAATTTCGCAAAAAATGGAAGAGCAAAATCATACGCAGCAGAGATTAACGGTATCTGAGCGTCACATGGCTCAAGCTCAATTAGAAGTTTCCCGAAGGAATGGTGAGCTTGACAACCTGCGAGGCAAGATTGAAGATGATTTTGGTTTGGTCAGTTTTGAATATCAACGCGAAATTGTAGGTCCTACACCATTGCCATTAGACGGTTTGGTTGATAATTTGCCAACTGTACACACCTTATCCGCTGACCTGGAGGAAACGATTTCCCGGCAAAAAGCGCATCTCCGCCGGCTGGGACCTATAAATCCGGACGCACAAACAGAGTATAACGAAGTAAAAACACGTTATGAGTATCTCACACAGCAAATGGATGACTTGAATCAGGCAGACGCTGATTTACGGCAAATCATTCAGGAACTGGATGAAATCATGAAACGTGAATTTCAGCGAACCTTCAAGCTGGTTGCTGAAGAATTTAAGGGCATGTTCACGCGATTGTTTGGAGGTGGCTCCGCCAGGCTTCTCTTGCTGGATGAGGACAACCCCACCGAAGCGGGAATTGAAATTGAAGCCCAACTGCCAGGAAAGCGAAAACAAGGTTTGGCGGTGCTTTCTGGTGGTGAGAGGAGCTTGACCGCTGTTGCGCTTATCTTTGCTTTGCTAAAGGTATCGCCGACGCCTTTTTGCGTCCTTGACGAGGTGGATGCGGCATTGGATGAAGCCAATGTCGGGCGGTTTGGTGATTTACTGCGTGAACTCAGCGCACATACTCAATTTATCGTCATCACACACAATCGAAACACTGTACAACTTGCTGACGTGATTTACGGTGTCACAATGGCACGTGATTCAACCAGCCAGGTCATCAGCCTTAAACTAGATGAGGTTTCTGAACACCTGGTGCGGTAAAGAAATCCCATACCTGTGATAATAAAAAAATCGGCTAAAAAGTTACTTTTTAGCCGATCTCTATTTGGGTTATCTTTTGTGAATTTTGTTATTCAATTATCCACTCTGCCGGAATGGTTGGAACAAGCGGAACGTCTTCTTGCCAGGTTTCGTAAGTTTCGATCTGGCTTTGTTCTTTGTGCTGTGCAACCCATTCATCAAATTGTTTTGATTTGAGCGTATTCAGTTCTGATGCGGAGATTGGGCGGACTTCATGACCAAGCACCTGGATGATGTGCCAGCCAAATTCGGTCCCAACTGGTTGGCTGATTTCGCCAATTTCTAAAGCAAATGCAACTTCTTCAAAAGCTGCGACCATTTTTCCAGTTGCAAACCATCCCAGGTCACCGCCTTTGGCGCTGTTGCTGGTATCGGTTGAGTATACGGCAGCGAGAGCGGTCCAGTCTTCTCCTTCCTCGATTTTTTGGAGAACTTCTTTAGCGGTCTCCTCGTCAGCAACCAGGATATGCCTTGCCCAGACCTGTTCTTGTTTTGGCAGCATGTCGTTGGTGATTTCGTTGAAAACCTTTTCCCTGAGCAGGTACTCTGTAAACTTTTGCTGCAAGAATTTCTTTGGCAGGTTGATGTTTTTCAACTCATCATAATATTTTTCCAGGTTGTTCTGATACCCTTCCAGTGTGTACTCCGTTGCTGTGGGTGTAGGCTCAAAAGTGGCAGTAGGTGAAGGGATTTCAGTGGGTGACGTTTGGGGTGCCTCGGTGGGGGTTGCTTCAACTGTTGGTTCATTTTCTTGTGTGGCTTCAGCTTCAACTGTGGATTGTTCAATTTCCGGTGTATTGGTTGCAAGTGGTGTGGGTGTTACCAGTGATAGTTGAAGGGCTGATAATGTGGAGGTAGCGAACGCGGTCGCAGTGGCTGTGGGGGATGGTGTGCCTTCCGGGTAATACCCAAAGCCTTTTTTTAGGGCTTCGTCAATCTCCGCTTGTGAAACGGTGATATTGTTCTGAGCTGCGTATTGTGCGATTAACCGGTTTTCGATCATCAAGTCAAGCACCTTTTGCCCGTAATCGACCGAGTTCGCATTACTCATATCACTCTCAATCTGTTTCAGGGAGTTTAAGAAAGATGAGCCTAAATCGGTGCCAAAAGCTGCATATAAGTCATAATATTGTTTATATGTGTTGACAGTAAGAAAACGCTGATAACGCACTTCTTGTTGGAATTGATTGAGCGTTATTTTCTCACCATTTACTTCGGCAACCGTTTTTGTGCCTTGTAAAACAAGCACATTTAACACTCCATAAATGATAATCAGCGCAACAAGAGCCAGAACGGCAATTGCGCCGATTAAAATGATTTTCCTTTGTTTTTGTTCTCTGTGTAACCTGGAAATATCTTTTTTGGTTATACCTTTTTTCTTCGTTTCTTTTGCCATGTTCTATCCCTGTTAATAAAAAAATGTTGGGCATAACCCAAGCAGGTTATGCCCAATTGCGTGTTGTGTGATTAGCGGATTACGTTTTTCCAGGGTTCAGAAGTGAACGGCAATAACGCAATGTGACGAGCGCGTTTGATTTCGGTGGCTAATGCGCGTTGGTGTTTTGCACATGTCCCGGTTTGGCGTCGCGGGCGGATTTTCCCTTCTTCCGTGACAAAACGTTTGAGCATTTCAACTTCTTTATAATTGATTTTGATGGATTTATCAGCGCAAAACTGACAAAATTTAGGACGAGCTACATAACGGCGTCTTCCGGTATCCCCGTCCTGAGTATTCATATTATCTGACATTGAACACCTCGTTAATAGGACAAATCATCTAAGTTCTGATTTGTAAATTCGATTTCTGATTGGGGGTTATTCCAATCACGTCGTTGTTCACCGAGGACCAACATTTCATTGGCTACGATTTCAACACTGTTGTGTTGGACACCGTCTTTATCCTCCCAACGCCTTGATTGTAATCTACCCTCGATATAAACGGGGCAGTTCTTTTCAAGATGTTGATTGCAAATTTCTGCAAGGTTTCCCCAGGCAACAATATTGAAACGTTCAGTTTCTGTTCGTTTTTCACCTTCAGTTGTGCTCCAGGTTCGGCTGATTGCTAAAGGGAAAGTCGTTACCGGTTTGCCAGAGGGTGTGTAGCGCATTTCTGGATCGCGGCTTACGATGCCGATGAGCATAACTTTATTTAGACCTCGGTTCATAACAGACTCCTGCATGACAACTCACCGAAAGTAGGATTAATCCTCCTCGGCAATGACCAGGAAGCGCATAATCGGCTCGGTGATGCGGAAGTTTCGTTCCAGTTCGCCGATGAATGCGGGGTCGATTTGAGCATTTAACTGGACATATTGCCCTTCGCGCTGTTTGCGGATAGCATAAGCCATGCGTCTTTTGCCCCAAATTTCCTCTTTCGTAATAGAACCATTGGCTTCTGTAATCCAGCCTTTGACTCTGGCAACCGTCTCTTTAAGACTGTTCTCATCCAGGTCAGGATGTACGATGAAGACAATTTCGTAGTTACGCATATATGGATCTCCTTTCCTTGGGATTGCCCGTGTTTACATCGCTGATGTATCACGAGCGGAAAGGCAACAACCCTGTTAAAGGACTGCTGACTTAACGGGGTGTATTTTAACATAAGAATCTACTTGTGAGAAGGATGAAAAAACTGACCGAAAGGAGGTTGATTTTTGTGATGTGTAATTTTCAATTCTTAAATTATAATGAAAGGAAATCTGACCTGAAAATCCGGGAGTAAATATTCCTTTATTAGGAAAGGTTTATCACATAATTGTAGGATTGAAAAATTGACCTGGAATCTAAGTGGTACACATGCTCAAGAAGGCGACCTTGTTCAACTGGTTAGCTTGAGTCATAAGAATTTTATCTTTAAATTAAGAGCCGGCGAGAAGTTCCAATCGCATCGGGGTGTCATTCCTCACAATGACCTGATTGGACTGGAGTGGGGAACTCAAGTGTTTAGCCATAAAGGCAGCCCATTCTATCTGGTGCAGCCCTCTTTCTCTGATTTGTTGATCGAAACACCGCGCAGCACTCAAATTCTCTACCCGAAGGATATTGGTTTTATCATGGTCAACCTGGGGGTGGGTCCTGGAATGCATGTTGTTGAAGCAGGATCTGGCTCTGGTGCATTGACCAGCGCATTCGCTTATGCCGTCGGCGATAGCGGTCGGGTAACCAGTTATGAAGTAAAAGAGGAGATTCAAAAACGCGCAATAAAAAACCTCACCCGATTGGGAATGCAAAATCGTGTTGAATTTAAAATCAGAAATATCAGCGAGGGATTTGATGAGCGGTCAGTCGATGTGCTTTTTTTGGATGTGCCAGACCCGCATAATTACATTGCCCAGGTGCGGGAAACCCTCAAACCTGGCGGATTTTTTGGTGCGATCCTGCCTACGACAAACCAGATTTCTTTGCTTCTTATAGAGCTTAAAAGACTTGACTTCATCTACATTGAGGTCTGCGAAATCATGCTACGGTATTACAAAGCGGAACCAGCGCGGTTCCGACCTGTGGATCGGATGATTGCACATACAGGCTTTCTAATCTTCGGGCGACCTGTGATCAAAGGACTGTCCCCTGAGCTTGAGATAGATGAGGCGGAGGCAGATGAACGCGAAATCGACGATGATGTGAAGTGACGAGGATAAATGCGGATAGCCGATTTCCCAGTTGAAAAATTCAGTTCACTTGTACAACATGAGTTCGCCGATGGTTGGGAGCCGGGAATTAACGCCGCCGTCCTTGTTCCGTTATTGATGGTTGACCGCGAATGGCATCTGCTTTTTACAAAACGCACAGAAACCATTCAACACCATAAAGGACAAATCTCATTCCCGGGAGGAAGAGCTGAAAAGGGGGATAAAGACCCGATTGCGACAGCATTAAGAGAAACTTACGAGGAAATTGGTGTGCCTCCGGAACGAGTAAGGGTATTTGGTTTACTGGATCATTTTTTTACCCCCACAGATTTACACCTGTTTCCCGTTTTAGGGGTTATCAATTTACCACTCGAATTCCGTCTCTCTATTGAAGAGGTGAGCCGGGTTTTTACAGTGCCTTTTCGCTGGTTTGCAGAACCGAGTAACGTTGAGATGAAAAAGATACAACTACCTGGTAAAGGCGAGCGTTCTGTTTATTTTTTTCGGGAATACCAGGGTGAGGTAGTATGGGGAATTACAGCGGGCATCATTGTTACTCTTTTTCGCTTGATTCAATCTCAGATTGAGTTAGGGAAATAAAAAAAAGAAGCAATCCAGGAAACCGGATTGCTTCTTTTTGAATTCGAAAATTACTACTCTTCCACTTCTTCTTCTTTTTTACCTTTTTCAATAACTTCAGGTTCTTCAACCCCTTCTTCGCCGATTTCTTCACCTGCCGCGATTTCGGCTGTTGCAGAAGTAATGCTGACAACGGTTTCTTCCGGGTCGAGTAATACATCTACTTTGGATGAAATCGCGATGTCTTTAACCAAAATTTGGTCACCGATTTGGGTCAGGTTTGAAATGTCGATTGTAAGTCTCTCCGGCAAATCGCCCGGTAGACACTCAATTTCGATTTCATTGCGGATTTGATCTACGACAGCATTGAATTCTTTCACTGCGGGTGAAACACCAACCAGCTCAATTTGAACTGATGTGCGGATTTTTTCGGTCATCGAAACTACTTGAAAATCTACATGCAGAAAATATCCTTTTAAGTACTCACGCTGCTTGTCGCGT
>CAYRRA010000134.1:0-12265 GCA_964426355.1 uncultured Anaerolineaceae bacterium | reverse complement strand
CACCCAGGATGTCAAAACGGCTGACGCGCGTCAGCCGTTTTTTGTCAACCGCCCCAGGAGCGCGATCCAGGAGCGGGTTATAAACACATCTTCAAAATGGCGAGGACATCCTGCTGGTTCAGGGGCACAAAGGCATACTGCAAGCCGCCGATCTGCACGGCATGATCTGCCATCGCTTCAAGATATTCTTCCCCAATCCCAACTTCCGCCAGGGTCATCGGGATGTCAAGGCTTCGCCAAAATTCCTCGGTGGCATCGATGGCTTTGTTTGCGAGGGTATAGCTGTCCTGGTTGGCATCCAATCCCCACACATTAACGCCATATTCTGCGAATTTGCTCACGGTGGCGTCGCTCAATACGTAGCGCATCCATCGCGGGGTCAGGATTGCCAGACCCACGCCGTGAGTGATGTCATAATAAGCGGAGAGCTCGTGCTCGATGGGATGCACCGTCCAGGCTTGCCTGGCTCTGCCAACGCCGGAGAGCCCGTTGAGGGCTAACGTGCCAGCCCACATGAGATTGGCTCTGGCTTCGTAGTTCTGTGGGTCTTTCATTGCGATGGGAGCGTACTGGATGACCGCCTGGAGCAAGCCTTCACAGATCCGGTCTGTAACAAATGCCCCGTTGTGGTTGAAGTACAACTCCAGCACATGCGACATGATATCCGCCGCGCCGGCTGCTGTCTGGTTGGCGGGAACGCTATAGGTGTTCTCCGGGTCCAGGATGGACACTTTGGGTAAAGCGAGCGGAGTGAAGAAACCAATTTTTTCCCTGGTCTGCATGTTGGAAATAACGGCGCCGCCGTTCATTTCGCTGCCCGTGGCTGCCAGGGTCAGAACGGTGCAGAGCGGCAAGGCTTTTGTGATCGGTTTTGGATTGTCAGGACCCGAAGCATTCTTGATCATTTCCCACGCGCTGCCGTCGTAAAAGGTTGCGGAGGCAATCGCCTTCGAGCAGTCGATCGTGCTGCCGCCACCCATTGCCAGGATGACATCGATGCCGTTCTCCCGGCAGAGCTTTGCGCCAGCCTCAACACTTTCCACGCGCGGGTTGGGATCGATGCCGTCCAGCTCGAACACCTCAAAATCTGCCAGCAAAGCGATGATCTTATCAAACAAACCCATTCGCTTGATACTGCCGCCCCCGTAAGTGATCAGCACTTTTTTTCCGAACTGGCTTAAGATCGTGGGTAATTGTTCCAACTGCCCTTTGCCAAACAGAATTTTGGTGTTGAGATGCAATTGAAAATTTTCCATTAATGAACCTTCCCTTTTTTATTTGATATTTCAAAGTTATTCCCATTTCCATACAGTATGATAATCGATGAAAACGAAATGATAAATAGCCTTTTTTTACGAGGAGTTGTAATTTTTGAACCATAAAATCAGGCTTAAAAACCAGCATGTCGAACGAATTTGTCTATCAAACAATCTTGGAAATCTAATACAAAAAGAACAAGCACAAGGAACGATTCGCCGAATATCCCTTGTGCTTGTTCAGTAAATTATTCCAGCAGAGACTAGTCCAGGGACAATTCGCCAAACCCGCCGAAATTTTCTTTCATTTGTTCATAAATCGCTACACCAAGCAAAGCAGTATAAATTTCATCTGCCTTTGCTGCTGGATCAATATCGGCAAAGGCTTCCGGATAGATGACCTTGCCCAAGAAATAAGCATCAGCAATGGCGGTATCAATATTGGTTGAATAGTAATTATACGGAAGCTGAGAATAAAGCTGTCCATTTTTCACCGCAGAAAGGGCATTGTAGAAATCCGGCGTTTTTTTATAATCTTCCAAAACAGTAGCAAATCCACCCTGGTCAACAAAGATGAAGTCAGGGTTCCATTCCAATAACTTTTCCTTATCAATCATCACCGAACCCGATTCCCCGGTTTCATCAACCACATTATTGGCATGAATCACATCCAGCAGGGCATAAGCACCTTGTGTGCTTTCAATACCATGAGTCCCTCTTGAACCTAATCCACCAATATAAACACTTGGTTTATCTGCATCTCCTATATCTTTTGTTCGACCTTCCAGATCTTCACGCGCCTGCTGGATAAAGGCAAAAGAACTTTCTGCTTTTGAGGTATCGCCAATGGTTTGTCCAATGACCATCAAAGATTTTTGGATATTTTCACCGAAAATGGAGGTTACTCCAAAACCGCCATAGTTAATCACAATAACAGGAATGCCGGTTTGGGCTTGTAATTCATCTGCTGCAGCAGCGTCGGTTGCATAGGTACTGAAAATGACATCCGGTGCAACGGTAAGAATTTTTTCGGGGTCTGGTGCATTGTTAGGTCCACCCTGTCCAATGACCGGTAAACTTGCCAGATCAGGATTGGCGATCATATATGGCTTTCCGCTGACATCTCCGGTCTCCATCTGTTCCACACCCACTACATAGTCCAGATTTCCGGCGTACACATAAAGCCGTAAAGCACCCGGACCGATAGCGACCACATGAGTCGCTGGGGCTGGTAAGGTAATCTCTCGTCCCATCATATCCGTGACAGTGATTTCCTGTCCCACTTCTTCAGCAACTTCACTTTCAGGTGATGTTTCTTCGCTTGCGGGTTCAGCAACACCCGCCTTCTCTTCAGCGACAGGTTCTGGTACAGCTTGTTCAGTCGATGTACATCCGCTGAAAAACAACGCAAATGCAACAATCAATGATAATAAAACTCGGGTTTGTTTCTTCATTGCTATTCTCCATTCAAAGTATTGGTTTAAAGTGGTACAACAAATACATGCCCGTTATATGATGAGATGGTAACGGGGACCGAATATATACTTTCAATATTCTCAGCGGTCATAATTTCTTGTCCACCTGCTGCGTAAATTTGTTTATCTTTCAATAAGATGAACCGGTCTGCATAGCGCAAGGCAAGGTTAATATCGTGCATGGTGACCACTGCAGAAATATTCTGATCGTTGGTAATTTCTCGAATGATTTCCAAAACCTCCAATTGATTTTTCAAATCCAAACTACTGGTTGGTTCATCCATTAATAAAATATCGGGTTCTTGTGCCAGAGCTCTGGCAATCACCACTTTTTGCAATTCTCCCCCACTCAGTTCGTCCAAATAACGAAGAGAATAATCTGACAACCCCAAACGTTCCAGCGCTTGACTTGCAATCAACATATCCTTTTTTGATGCATCCCACTGAATGTAGGGTTTTCTTCCGAGTAGTACTGCATTAAAAACCATTATCCTGGACCCGCTGCGTTGTTGTTCTACATAGCCCAAACGTTGTGCTAATGCATTGTTGCTCAATTGGGTAATGGATTCTTCATCCAGAAATACGTTGCCTGCAGTAGGTTTAAGGATTCGATTAATGCACTTCAATAAAGTGGTTTTCCCAGTCCCATTTGTTCCAAGAACTGCTACAAATTCTCCTGGATGGATGATAAAATTGATATCTTTCAACACCTGGCGCGCAGGATAATTGAATTGAATATGTTGAACACTTAGAATCATCTTCGCGAATATCCTTTTGCCAGCAGGAATAAGAACAAGGGAGCGCCAAAAAAGGAAGTAATGGCACCCACTGGCAATACAACTGGCGAAATAATCGTACGAGCCAGGGTATCAGAGAACAACAACAATGCTGCACCGGTAATCGCTGAAGCAGGTATCAGAAATCGGTGATCCACTCCTAAAATCCTGCGCATCATTTGCGGCGCAATAAGCCCAACAAAACCAATAATGCCCATGAATGAGACCGATACAGCCGTAATCAAAGAAGCCACAAACATGCTGCGAAAGCGGATTTTATCCACCTGAACGCCCAGCCCCTTAGCTGTATCTTCGCTACTATCCAGTGCGTTGTAATCCCAGCGGTAAAATTGAAACAAAAGAATAGCGAAAAGTATCGCTACAGAAAGAATTCCAACTTCTTTCCAGGAAACACGACCCAAATCACCAAATGTCCAGAACACCATGGCAGCTACCTGAACATCTTCTGCGAAATACTGCACCAATGTGGAACCAGCTGAAAACAATGAGCCGAAAGCTACCCCGGCAAGCACAACGGACTCAGGAGAAAAACCTCTCAGCCGTGCTAACATTAAAATCAGCATCATTGCCAACAAAGAAAAAGCAAAAGCAAACAATGTAACCGAATAAGGGTTCGCAATAAATACGGCATCATGCGTATTACTGTGAATGGCACCAGCGCCGAAAAAGACAATGGCTAGATTTGCGCCAAAAGCGGCGGCATTCGATATTCCTAAAGTGGATGGGGAAGCCAGGGGGTTACGTAAACAGGTTTGCATTACACAACCCCCAACCGCCAGTCCTGCACCGGCTACCATACCCGCAATAACCCGTGGCAAGCGAATATTCCAGATCACAATGCTTGAGATGCCCGTTTCTAAGTGCAGCAACACCCGCAACACTTGCAACGGATTAGTGTTGGCTGCACCTGCATTAATGGCAATGATCCCTATTACAATAGTCAGCAGCAGCAATACTGTAATAATTAAGCGCTTTTGCCGGGATTGGTGAATAAACGCTTCTATGGATGAATTCTTGATCAATTCTTGTACTTTTTCAGCCATTATGATTTATAGGGATAAGTATTGATTGGAGCAGCAGGCATGTGCTTGTGTATCGCATCCGGAATACTGTCAATCGCCGAAGAATACACCTTAATATCCAACAGTGGGCTATTATCCAGTGCATCCAAACCACTGACAATGAGCTTGTTTTCTTCTCTTCTCAGCAGATTTGCAATACAAATCGCAATTGGGTTCGGTCTGTTTGGTGAACGGCTGACAAAAACGCCTACCGGCTCTTTACTAAAAGGGGTGGGGGATTGGTGAATCTCTCGATTCGCGCGATCTCCCCAATACAGCACAAAAATGTGAGAGGTATTTTCAATAGCTAACAAGCAATCTTCAAATTCAGGGAATATCTCAATAACCATCTCAATTGCCGATAAACGCCCTTGTCTGGGAGCGTCTTTGCGCTCCTGAAATGGACTATGAATAACACCGACTTGTTTGAGTTCCATGAGAATCACCTGTATCAATCATATCGAGATGAAGCAGCCATGATTTTGTTAAAGCATTCTGTGCAATATTTTTTTCCACCCAATAAGCGTAAACGGGTTTCCATGGTTTTTTCATTGCATTGATCACAGGCAACCGAATTAAAAATACGGGCGCGAGCAGGGATTTCCGCATTGATCTGCTGTACTTCCACCAACTCATCGATGGCAGCACTTAAAATAAAGTCAATGCGAGCCTGCCGAATCATTGCAGATTTTTGGCGGTCATCTTCCGTTTCCGTTTTGGAACGAACTCTTTCCATTAGGGCTTCTTCTTCCAGAGATGTCTTATTTCCCGAATCAGGAATTACAACAATTCGGATGGCTTTTCCATCTTTTCTTCGAATGAAACGGAATGCGTTTTTCCCATAATCCAAATGAATAAGGTTTCCTTTTCCAAAGGTGCAACCTGTGATAAATTGAATGGCATCTACAGCACAATTATCCGTTTCCACCAGTGCAACCACCTGTTCATCTCCTGGTCTTTCCCCCATTTCTGAAATGGCTTTTTCAGCAACGCGAATACCAATCGCCAAGCCGGGACACATGTGACCATGAAAATGTTGGATTTGTTCAATGTTTATTTCCATAACACCTCTTTGTCTGCGCGAAATAGTTTTCGTGGAAAAATTTACTTTGTTGATTATAATGCAATATTTTGCTATTGCAAATATATGCATATTCTAATAAATTCTCAATGCTGAAAATATTGGCAAAATCCTGTAAAAAATTAACAAAATATTGTGGGTTAATCAAAGAACATGGGTATTTAAGGTGGAAATTTGCGCCATTGAGGCTACTTATGGTCATCGATTCGCTCGGTTACCATACAAAAACAGCACGCCAGAGCGTTTTTTTTAGTTTTTTCAGACAAGATCAACTATACAAATCAAAGCACAAAACCCATGAAAACTAATGCAGATTTTTCATCCTTCTTTTCACCCATCATAAGGGTCTTTCCAGATTAGAATTAGATAGCTGCACGCACAGCACCCCATCTGGCTGACACAAAAAAATGCTTCTTGTCAATCTGATTTAGCTGTGTTAAAATCTCCCTATCCCCGGGCGCGTAGCTCAGCTGGTTAGAGCGCACGGTTCACATCCGTGAGGTCGGGGGTTCGAGTCCCTCCGCGCCCACCAAATAAAAAAGACCGGCGTTGTGCCGGTCTTTTTGTTGGTTATTGTTCCCTCAAGGTATGTTTGGCTGGAAAGGGTCCAACATTGCTTTATGCGAGCTGGACCCAAAACATAGGCGAGGAGCAGAGAATGATCTATTTTTCTGGTTAAAATACCCAGTTAAAAACGGACAAATTTTTTAGTGCCCAAGACTATTTCCTGTAAATCCTCGGAACTCGCTTTTTAATTTCGGTTGCAACAGAGGCAGATGTCTTCCAGCGCCGACCGACTTCTTCAGGTGTAATTCGCTGGTCACCCTGAGTACCCACCATGACCACTTCTGTACCAATTGGGTACATTTCAGGCAAACTGACCATAAACTGATCCATACAAACCACCCCGACCACTGGTACTTTTTTTCCATCAATTAATACTTCATTCTCGGGAGAACGAAAAAAGCCGTCTCCATGCCCGACCGGGACAACCCCGATGATCTCACCTTCCCGGGTGATATAATCCTGACCGTATCCAACCCCCCAGCCCGCCGGGAAACGTTTGCACGAAACCAGCCTGGCTTTCCAGGTAAAGGCTCGCTGCAGTCCGGCAAGCAAATCATCATTTTCATCTTCCAGTCCTACTCCAAACAAAGCACCTCCGGCTCGCACCAGATTAAAACGTGCTTCAGGGTGGTTAACGATAGCCGGAGAACTGGACATGTGCACCCATTTAGGGCTGATCCCGGCAGCTTTCAGCGAGTCCAGCGTCTGGTTAAACCGCTTAATCTGCACTTCTACCAGAGGGTGACCCGGCACATCTGCCGTGGCAAAATGACTGCAAACGCCTTCAAAATCCAGTCCGGGTAGTTGTAGTAGTTCCTGCGCAAAAGCCACTGCTTCTTCAGGAAAAACGCCAAAACGGCTCATCCCGGTATCCACCTTAAGGTGTACCCTGATCTTTTTCCCTGCTGCCTGGGCTTTCTCCGAAAGCGCTCTGACCATGTTTATGTCAAAGACCGGCAAAGTCAGATCACACTTAATCACCTGGTCAAACTCACCCGGAAGGGCACTTCCCAGGACCATAATGGGGACATCAATTCTTGCATCACGCAGTTCCCGGGCTTCCTCCACCCGTACAACTGCCAGCCAATCGGCTCCTGCTTCCAGAACCGCCCGGGCACACTCCAGCGCGCCATATCCGTAAGCGTCATTCTTCACAACTGCCATCAATGGCACCCTGGCAATATCCTTGATAATGCGGGTATTTTGTTTAATTGCTAACAAATCTATTTCGATCCAGGTTGGATAAGAAGCGTCCGTCATTTTTTTGAAATTTCCTTTCTGGCAATCTGAGTGTGTGGTGGGTTTGTTAGTATAAACGATTGTCTGAAAATTGTGGAACCTTAAAAGAAAGCATCAAGTAAAATATAACACAACCGATAATCGTAGTATGACTCCTTGCATTCATATACGTTTTTGATTCCCAGAAAACCGCAAAGAATCGTGTTGAGACGATGAGAAAATCAAACAACACTACCGGAATGAATTTCGCTGGAACATTTACGTTAACCAGCCTGGCTGCGTATTCTTTGTTGGGCACAGCCCCTGCCAACATCAAGGCATTGACGGTCATCGGGCTGTTATTCATGGTTTTTTTGTTCATTATTGAACCCATTCAACCGGTTTCTCGCTGGAAGACATACACCTGCCTGTTTTTTGAAGCAACGATTGGGGCAACCCTCTTGACCCTCAACCGTGGTGATACACCTTTTGCGGTGGTTTTTTTTGTCCTCAGCGCGCAGACGGTTTCTGCGTTAAAAACAAAAGCTGGCTTTCTCTGGATCACTGCGTATGTCATCGCCAGCGGGATCATCTTTTTCCACTTTGTTGGCTTCCCGAGGGCTTTGATTGACCTGGCGATGTTCGGTTCCGGGTATTTTTTCTTTGGCATCTTCGCCCTTTCCTGGGCAAAAACGGAAGCCGCCAACCAGCGAAACAAAGAACTACTGGCAAAACTGGAGGAAGCGCACCGGTTGTTACAACAGCAGGCTGTGCGTGACCCCCTGACCAACCTGTTCAATCGCCGTTACCTGGAGGAAACCCTGGATCGTGAACTGGCTCGCTCCCGCCGCCAAAACCTTGCCCTCGGTCTGGTCATGCTGGATATCGACCACTTTAAAAAACTGAACGATAGCTATGGGCATCTTGCCGGCGATGAAGTGCTGCGGCAGTTGTCGAGTGTCATCACCCTGTACTGTCGGGAGGAAGACATTCCGTGCCGCATCGGCGGCGAGGAATTCCTCATTGTCCTCCCAGGCATGCCGCCTGAACTGCTCAAAAAACGCGCCGAACAATGGCGGGCTGCGGTTGAAAACATGACCACGCACTGGGAAGGTCATGCCATAAAAACAACCATCTCATTGGGCACAGCATCGTTTCCCCATCACGGTGAAACCAGCCAACAAATCATCCAATCTGCCGACCAGGCATTATACCGCGCCAAAGAAAACGGGCGCAACCGGGTGGAGGAATTCTCATCATCGCATTAGCCGGCTTTGTTCCCAAACTACTGTCCGCAGGTCGCTGGCATCAATCCTTTTACACAGTTTACAATAAGTAGAATAAATCGTGGTTCGCAGCTTACTGAACTTGATTTTTTGATATAATCAATGAGGCTGGAAAGTATCTTATTTTTTTAGCTTTTCCCTGCTTATTATCTCCCACACCCCCACCCAGCCCTTACTGCTTGTATGATTGCAAGACATACACAGCAAATCTGAATTTATGGCTGGTTGTTCAGGAGAAAAAATTGTTCAGAGCACCCCAAAGCAGCCCGATCCAACAGGCATACAACCGGCAAATATCCAGCAAAACACAACAAACTAAGGGAGGGTTAGTAAATGGATCAGAAAAAAGCAGTCGAAGAAGCTTTTACCGATCTTGCACCGCGTTATGAAGAAGTTGTCGATCTTGAACTACGGCGATTCTGGGGCTGGACATACAGAGATTTTGTTGATCAATTGATCGAACTGACGGATATCCAGGATCATGATGTGATTCTGGATATCGCCACCGGAACGGGGGTCATACCGCTGCACCTGGCAAAGATACGAAACAACGGCAACCGATTTGTCGGTCTGGACATTACGCCTGCCATGCTGCAACAAGCCCATCAAAAGATAGGGCGTAGCCAGTATCAGGAAAAAATCAGGCTCACCTGTGCCTCCGCCATGACCATGCCGTTTAGTGATAATTCTTTCAACCAGATTACCTGCGGTTTGGCTACCCATCACATGAACGTTCCTCAACTGGCTGCCGAAATGCTTCGTGTCCTCAAGCCCGGCGGTTGGGTCACGTTGGCAGATGTTGGCGCGGCGCCCACGTGGAAATCACCCATCGTTCGCTTCCTCATTCGGATTGTTGCTTTACTCTATTTCCTGCCAGCAGAAGGTTTTTCAAGAGCCTGGGCGGAAGCCTGCGCAGTTTCAAACATGCGCACGGTGGAGGAATGGCAGGCAGTAATGGAGGAAGCTGGTTTCCAAAGCGTACAGGTTCAAAAAATGAAGGCGCGCCGGTCATGGGCACCTTCACCCATTGCTCTAAAAGCTGCAAAAGATGCCTCAAGGGGGAGGAATGAAGATGTCAACGCTGACTGAACACCTCGCACACGGAAAGAACAATGAAATCTGGACAAAATATTGCGGCTTTTTGGATTTAAGCCTGGAAGAATACATGAAAATCCAGGAACGGCTGCTCATGGAGCAAATTGAACTGTTGGCAAAATGCGAAATGGGCAGGGTTTTATTTGGCGACCATATTCCACGCGATATTGATGAATTTCGCGAAAACGTGCCTCTCACTAATTATGAAACCTATGCGCCGTACCTGCTGGAAAAACGTGAAGATGTTCTGCCGCCCGGCGAATACCGCTGGGCATACACATCTGGGCGCACCTCGCTGGATGGATTTAAATGGGTTCCCATTCCCCAAAAAATGTACGAGCACCTGGGTGAAGCCACCATCAGTGGTATGTTGCTTTCTTCCTGTGCCTATAAAGGCGATGTAACCCTGACGGAGGGCAACAAAATACTGGTTGCAACAGCTCCCCCGCCTTTCATTTCCGGTTTCTTAAGCTACTCTACTCAGGAGCAAATGCCGGTGCAGTTCTTACCTCCACTGGATGAAGGCGAGAAAATGGCATTTGAAGAGCGAACCAATCACGGTTTTGAAATGGCAAAAGAGATGGGACTGGATTATTTCTTTGGTCTCTCCAGTTTACTGGCAAAAATCGGCGCCATGTTTGAACAAGGCGCGGGGAACAGGTCAAAGCGCAAGTATTTGAAATCCAAGATTTTATTCCGCATGTTGCGGGGAATGCTGCGCGCAAAAATCTGCCGGCGTAATCTATATCCAAAAGATGTCTGGCGATTAAAAGGCATCATCACAACCGGAACCGATACAACAATCTACCGTGACCGGGTGGAAAAATATTGGGGCAAGAAACCGTTGGAAGGCTATATTTGTACCGAAGGCGGCGCATTGGCAACCCAGGCTTGGACGTTCTATGGTCTCAATTTCTACCCCGACAGTAACTTTCTTGAGTTCATCCCCTATGAGGACCATCTGAAAAACAAGCTGGACCGCAACTATAAACCCAGGACATTGCTTCTCAACGAAATCCACGAAGGGATTTACGAATTAGTGTTCACCAACCTGTTGGGTGGCGTATTCACTCGCTATCGGATTGGCGATTTATTTGAAGTCATCGCACTGAAAGATAAGGAGGCGGGTATTAACCTGCCGCAGTTCAAACTTTATGCACGCACAGACAGCTTGATTGATCTGGGCGGTATTGCTCGTGTAACCGAAATGCAAATTGCACAGGCGATTGAACACACAAAATTGAACCATAAAGACTGGGTAGCGCGAAAGGAAGAGAAAAACGGCGAAGTAATGCTACACATCTATCTGGAGTTGAAAGAACAAACGTCCATCTCGGATGGTGAGTTGAAAATGCGCATGCGCGCCGCTTTGTTGGAAAATGTACCTGAATTTCCCGACCTGGAATCATTATTAGGCAATAACCATTTCCAGGTTACTTTGTTACCGACAGGCACATGGGATTACTATAAGGATTTTCAGAAAAGAATGGGCGCCGATATTACACAACTCAAACCACCCCATATTCATCCTTCAGATGCAACCATGAAAATACTGCTTGGAGCGGGTGAAAGAAAGTGAACCGAAATGCACCTGGGCATTAGCATCCTGATACCATCCATCGCCATCTTTACGTATGCGGTTCTCCTGATCATCGTCAGCCTGAGCCGCCCGAAGACACAGGCAAAATCTGCATTCCGGGTCTACCTGATGGTGATGTTTAGCTGGTCTATCACTGCCCTGCTCGTTGTGCTGGGGGTGGGGAATCACACATTTTGGTTCCGCATGATGACCGCATGTATCACGGCTGTTCCTTTGGGGTTATTCCACTTTGTCCAGGTGACGCTCTCCAGACCCAAAAAGTGGGCTAGATTGGTGTACGTTTATGGGTTCATCATCATCCCCATTACGATTTTTACAAATCATGTTGTTAAATGGGCTGAGGTAAAGGCAAGCGGTATTTACTACGAATTCTCGTTTCTGATGGCACTGGTAGCCGTTGCAGC
Source organism: uncultured Anaerolineaceae bacterium (assembly GCA_964426355.1). Taxonomy (GTDB): domain Bacteria; phylum Chloroflexota; class Anaerolineae; order Anaerolineales; family Anaerolineaceae; genus JAJFTV01. The sequence continues at coordinate 425 of CAYRRA010000134.1, read as the reverse complement.
TTATGCCGTTTACACCTACAGCCTGATCGAACTGGCGCGCGCCCTCAGAGAAAGCGATGACCCCCAGCAGCGCAACCGGCTTCAGTATCTGATGATTGGTTTGGTGATTGTTATCCTGGCTTCTGTGGTAAATTTCACGCCGTTGGGCAAATATCCGATTGATGTTGCCGGAACCGCCATCGCAGCATTGGTACTCTCCTATGCCGTCATCCGCCATCAACTGCTCGAGATCGAAGTCGTCCTTCGAAAAAGCCTGATGTACTTCGTTCCTACCACCATCATTGGTGCTTCCTATTTTCTCATCATTACCCTGGTCATTCGTGTTTTTGCTGTTTTTTCCGGTGCAGAAATTCTGATCACATCCATGTTGGTTGCCATCCTCTCTGCAATCATTGTGTAACCGGTGCGGGACAAAGCACAAGCCT
>CAYRRA010000133.1:0-12273 GCA_964426355.1 uncultured Anaerolineaceae bacterium | reverse complement strand
CCATCAATGCAATTTCTGCACGGGATTTCCCGCAAATTCAAGGGTTAGTCTTGTTCATCGCTACATTCTATGTGGTGATTAACCTGCTAGTAGACTTGCTTTACGGCATCATCGACCCCCGTATTCGTTTCTCAAGTTAATTGAATTGGAGAATCGTATGGAAAACACAACAGAAATGAATGACAATCTTGACCCAAAAGAAAAAAGTATGCTCGCAGATTTGACCCCCGGTAAAAAACAGGTCAGCTTCAGTCCCTGGAGACTGGCTTTGATGCGACTTTGGGATAACAAACTCTCCATGGTTGGCTTGGCAGTGGTCATTATCATGGTCATGATCCCGGTTTTAGCACCGGTCATCGCCACACATGTACCTACGGATATGGATTACAACGCTGTCCTGCAAGCCCCAAGCAGCGAACATCTCTTTGGCACCGACGACCTCGGACGTGACATCTTCAGCCGGGTGGTCTGGGGTGGGCGCGAATCTCTGCGTGTTGGTTTCCTGGGTGTTTCCATCGCCATCGTGGGCGCGGTCATCCTGGGAATCAGCACGGGTTATATTGGTGGATGGGTAGATGATATTACCCAAAGGATTATTGAAGTCTTCCTGGCTTTTCCCACAATCTTGTTACTTCTCAGCATCGTTGCGGCTTTAGGACCCAGCCTCACCACCATCCTGATCGCCCTGGGTATTTCATCCATCCCGCGGTACACTCGTTTGGTTCGCGGCTCAGTTCTTTCCGTAAAAAATACCGAGTATGTCACCGCTGCGCGCGTGATTGGCGCAAAAGATGTACGTATTATGGCACGGTATATCATGCCTAACATGATGGGACCCATTCTCGTTTACACGACACTCGGTTTAGGCGGCGCAATTATGATGACCGCTGGCTTAAGTTATATTGGTCTTGGCGCCCAACCCCCTTCACCCGAATGGGGTGCTATGCTCAACTACGGACGAACCTATTTGCGTACAGCCTGGTGGATGTCCATCTACCCCGGTCTGGCAGTGTTCATCATCGTATTATGTATCAATGTCTTTGGTGACGGGTTACGCGACGCTCTGGACCCGAAAACCCGCTAAAGACAATCACACAAGTTGCAATTGATAAAGATTACTAAAAAAGGCTGCCAAAACCAGGCAGCCTTTTTTGATACGTGCGTCGTCTCTTTCCTAATTTGTCAAAATCCCTTTGTTACCTTTCAAAGAGGGATTTTTTACATCACCAGCCACGCGGTGACAACAAAACCAGTTCCCATTCACCATCCTTTTTTTTGTTTATTTTTATCGATTCAGCGAACGTTTTACAAGCGGTACGACCTCTTCCACAGGCAGGTGGTATCGCACGTGATCGCCCCATCCCTCCACTGTCTTTGCCTGGAAAAGCGAATTGAGAATGGCTTCTTCGACGCAATCCGCCACGCCGGAGAAAAACGAGCTCATGACAGCGGAGGAATCCTCAACAAACGAATACTCGCCCAACACCTGTTCCGGTTGATGTGGGACACGATGTGCAGTGCTGAAAGCAATAACCATGTCACCGCTGGTATGACCAAAAATGCTGCCGGTGCGACCCAAGCCAATCCCGGCACGAACACACAGGCGCTCCAACTGGCGAGTGCTCAACGGGGCATTCGTTGCCAGCACCAGCATAATGGAACCTTGCGGTTTCTCTGGTTGAATATCCTCTGGCGGTTGAATATACTTTCCTACTGGCACACCACAAACCGAGAGATTTTTTCCCTCACCATAGTTTGACTGCACCAGCGCGGCTACCACATATCCGCCAGCCGATTCCGGCAGCACCCGGCTGGAAGTGCCAATACCGCCTTTCCAGCCAAAGCATGTCGTGCCTACACCCGCACCAACTGTTCCTTCTTCCACCTCTCCGCCGTGTGCATTTTCAATGGCAGCCAACACATGCTCCTGGTGTACATGCCGCCCCCAAATATCATTTAGATAAAAGTCATTGGTCTCACCCACCACGGCGTTCACGGTAAAGATATCGGTCCCATTATTCTCACGCAAAGTATATTCAATCAACCCATCCGCCACCAAACCGACATTGAGCGTATTGGTTAGCGCAATCGGTGTTTCAATCACACCCAACTCGCGTATTTGTTCCAATCCAAGAACCTTACTATGCCCATTCAACGCATGGGCAGCAGCGCGTAGCTTTTGTTGATAAAGATTTCCCTCATGAGGTATGATAACTGTTACGCCGGTGCGAACCGGACCCTTACCCGGTACCAACTCCCCTTCACCGGATATCAATGTAATCTGACCCACTCGAACCCCGGGAACATCTGTCAAAGCATTGTATTGACCGGTTGGTAAATCGCCAATCGCCAAACCAAAATCGCGAATCCGAGACATTTTCTTCTACCTCTTAGACATATTTGTACTGCCCAGGGAAACAACCTGTATCACAATGGCGTTTCAACAGCGTTCATTAAGGCTGCGTACTCTTTCTCTTTTTTTCCCTGAAACAAACAAGAAATATAACACAACTCGCTATGATGAATTTCCTGTATTTTGAGTATGATTGAGCATTTATTCCTCGCTTGTCACTCGCCCTGTTCTGCCGTAAAATTGTAATATTGCCAATACCTCAAACAAAACTAATCCAAAATTCAGAACCAAAGAGATCACCATGAAACAAAAAAAAGACATAATCGAATGGATCGAAGGACATCGATCCGAGTTTATAAAACTGTCTGATCAAATCTGGGAAAGACCAGAAATTGCGCTAAAAGAGTTCTATGCATCAAAAGCACAAGCCGATTTCCTGGAAGAACGCGGGTTCAAAATCACCTGGGATATCGGCGGGTTGAACACAGCATTTATCGCGGAGTGGGGCAGCGGTAAACCCATTATTGGCTTCCTGGGTGAATATGATGCGCTGCTCAACCTCTCGCAGAGCCGTAATCCTTATCCCGAACCACTGCACGTAGGCGAACTGGGTCATGGCTGTGGACACAACCTACTGGGTGTTGGCGGAGTTGCTGCCGCAGTGGCTGTAAAGGAATGGTTGATTTCCAACAATGCGGATGGAACCGTGCGTTACTACGGCTGCCCGGCAGAAGAAAGCGGCGATGGCAAAGCTTTTATGGCACGGGACGGCGCATTTGATGATCTCGATGTCGCTTTCAATTTTCATCCTGCTGAAATGAATTCTCCCACCAAAGGCAGTACGGTTGGTGTGAAAGACGTCATATACCGCTTCCACGGGCGTTCAGCGCACGCCGGCGGAGAACCTCACCTGGGTAGGTCTGCTTTGGATGCAGTGGAACTGATGAACGTGGGTGTAAACTACCTGCGCGAGCACGTCACCGAAAAAGTGCGCATCCATTACGTCATCACCCACGGCGGTGACCTGCCGAATGTGGTGCCCGCTGAAGCAGAGGTTTGGTATTTCATCCGCGCGCCTAAAAATGATGAACTGGATGAAGTTGCAAGGCGCGTGGCAAAAATCGCCGAAGGCGCAGCCTTGATGACCGAGACAAGCGTGGAAATTATCTATCAGGGCGGTTCCTCCGCCCTTTTGAGCAATCATTACCTGGCTGACCTCCAATATGTAGCCATGCAGTTCATTGGACCTATCGAATTTACACAAGAAGAAATCGACTATGCCCAAAAAATGTTGGAAGGTTTCCCCGATGTGGATAAAGACGCCAATCTCCGGCGAGATTTGCTGCCAAAACATCCGGAAGTCTACGAAAAACTCAAGGATGCCATCCTGGCTGGTGAAAATTTCCCAGCACTGGATGATGGCGAAGTCGCCACGGGTTCCACAGATGTAGGGGATGCCAGCCAGATCACGCCGCTCAGCCTGCTCAACACCACCTGCGCTCCTTTGGGTGTTCCTGGTCACACCTGGGGAATTGTTGCATCTTCCGGTGTTTCCATCGGTCACAAAGGGATGCTGCATGCCGCCAAGGTGATGGCGCTGGCTGCCATCGACTGTTTCAGCGATCCCATCCATATCGAAAAAGCGCGCGAGGAATTTAATAAAGCCATCAGCGCCCAGCCATATACTTCACCGGTCCCTGAGGAACTGGCTCCAAGACAATACCCCAACCCCATCCGGAACGTTTAATTCACCCGATATAAGGACAAAAAATGCAAAGCAAAAATGATGTCATCCAATGGTTAGAAGATAAAAAAACTGATTTCACCCAGATGGCTGATCGAATCTGGGAATTTGCCGAAATTTCTCATCGCGAGTTTAAATCCTCCCGGTTGCAGGCGGAGTACCTGGAAAAAGAAGGTTTCCGTATCCAATGGGGAACCGGTGGGTTAAAAACCGCTTTCATTGCAGAGTGGGGCAGCAACAAACCAGTGATTGGCTTTATCGGAGAATTTGACGCCCTGGAGGGGTTATCCCAAAAGTGTTCCCCCGTCAAAGAAGCGCTGGTACCCGGCGCACCGGGACACGGGTGTGGGCACAATTTACTGGGAGTTAGTTGCCTTGCAGCGACTGTTGCAGTTCAACACTGGATGGAAGAAAATCAAATCGCTGGTACGGTTCGATATTACGGCTGCCCCTCCGAAGAAAACACATACGGAAAAACTTTTATGGCACGCGCAGGCGCCTTCAACGACCTGGATGTCGCGTTCAACATGCATCCCAGTTCAATCAACATGGCGTCAAAAGCGACCGCGGTTGGGGTAAATGATATCCGCTTTCGCTTCCATGGTCGCAGCGCCCATGCCGGCGGTTCGCCCCATTTAGGGCGGTCTGCGCTCGATGCGGTTGAATTAATGAACGTAGGGGTCAACTACCTGCGTGAGCACGTCACCGAAAAGGTGCGCATCCATTACGCCATCACCCACGGCGGCGACCTGCCTAACGTAGTGCCCGATGAAGCCGAGGTGTGGTATTTCATCCGAGCGCTGAAACCGGCAGAAATGGACGAAGTGACCAACCGCGTGCGCAAGATCGCCGAAGGCGCAGCGATGATGACCGAAACGCGCATGGAAGAGGTCTTCCGTTCGGCTTGCTCAGCCGTTTTGAGCAATCATTACCTCGCTGATCTGCAATATGAAGCTATGAAACTGATCGGACCCATCGAGTTCACCCCGGAAGAAATCGCTTTTGCACAGAAGATCAACGAAGGATACTCAAAAGAAAATGTAGAGAACTTCTACCGTGAACTGCAAAAGAGAGACCTGCCACCGGAGATACGAAAATACATCGAAGAGAACGATGGGGCTCCCCTCCTGGCAATCAACCTGCCCCCATTGAACGCCGAGGATGTTGATACCGGCTCTACCGATGTCGGCGACGTCAGCCAGATTACCCCGGTCAGCATGCTCAATACCACCGGGTTCACCACCGGTTCCGCCGGGCATTCCTGGGGCATCGTTGCCACCAGTGGCATGTCAATCGGGCACAAATCCATGCTGCACGGTGCAAAAATTATGGCGCTTGCCGCCATGGATTGCTATTCCGACCCCATTCACATACAAAAAGCCCGTGCCGAATTTGAAAAAGCCACGCAGGACTCGCCCTACAAATCCCCTCTTCCTGAGCATGTAATGCCCCCTGTTTACCCTGAACCGGTTGAGTGATGAAGAAAGGACAATGGATTGCATGAAAACAAAAGCAGAGATAATGGATTGGTTGGAAAAGAACAGCAAAGACTTTACACAAATTTCGGATTTTATTTGGGAAAACCCCGAAGTCGCATACAAAGAGTTTAAAGCGTCTAAATGCCAGGCAGATTATCTGGAACAGCATGGGTTCGCCATTCGATGGGATATCGGCGGGATCAATACCGCATTCATCGCCGAATGGGGCAAGGGCAAACCCATCATCGGCTTTATCGGTGAATACGATGCCCTGGCATCCCTTTCACAAAAAGTACAAACAACCCAATCTCCTGTTGAGGAAGGTGGCGCCGGGCACGGCTGTGGACACAACCTGCTGGGCACCGGCGCTCTGGCAGCCGCAGTCGCTGTGCGGTACTGGCTGGAAAGCACTGGTATAGAAGGCACAGTGCGCTATTACGGCTGCCCGGCAGAAGAAGTTCTCTCCGGGAAGACCTTTATGGCGCGCGACGGCGCCTTTGATGACCTGGATGCCGGGCTAAACTACCATCCCGCCAACATCAACGCCCCTTCCAAGGGCAGCATGGTAGGCTTGACCGATATCAAATTCCGTTTTCACGGGCGCAGCGCCCATGCCGGTGGTTCACCGCATTTGGGGCGCTCCGCACTCGATGCAGTCGAGTTAATGAATGTGGGAGCCAACTACCTGCGCGAGCACGTCACCGAGAAGGTGCGCATCCATTACGTCATCACCCACGGCGGCGACCTGCCCAACGTGGTGCCCGATGAAGCCGAGGTGTGGTATTTCATCCGCGCTCATAAACCCGAAGAGATGCAAGAGGTGCTCAACCGGGTGCGGAAGGTAGCAGAGGGCGCTGCGTTAATGACCGAAACACGCATGGAGGAAGTTTTCCAGGGTGCTTGCAGCCACGTGCTCAACAACCATTACCTGGCTGACCTGCAGTATGAAAACATGAAAGAAATCGGACCGATCCGGTTCAACGATGAAGATATTCGCTTTGCCCGGCAAATCCATGAACAGTTCCCCACGGAGTTCATCGGTGAAATGATCAAAGAGATGAAACTCACCCCCGAACTTCAGTGCATGGTGGATGAAATCAAAGACGAACCGCTTTGGGCAATCAACCTGCCCGCCATGGACGCTGACGCAATTTATACCGGCTCCACCGATGTGGGCGATGTCAGCCTGATCACACCACTTTCGATGCTCAGCACCACCTGTGTCCCCATCACCGCACCAGGGCATAACTGGGCGTTCACCGCGGCATGTGGCTCAACCATTGGGCACAAGGGTATGATGCATGCAGCCAAAATCATGGCAGCAACCGCTTTCGACCTCTACAGCGACCCACAACACCTGAAGAAAGCGCGGGATGAATTCAACGCATCCACAAAAGGAAAACCCTATCAAAACCCCATCCCGGCTCATGTACAACCGCCCAGGCACCCCAACCCGGAGCGAAAATCATGATTGGCAAAAAAGAAATCGCTGCCTGGGTTGAAGAGAACCGCCAATCGTTCGCCCATTTATCCGACCGTATTTGGGAATTTGCCGAAATCCCCTGGCATGAGTTTAAATCATCCAAATTGCAGGCAGATTATCTTGCCTCAAAAGGTTTTAAGATTACCTGGGATATCGCGGGGATCAACACCGCGTTTATGGCAGAGTGGGGGAGTGGTAAACCAATCATCGGTTTTGCCGGTGAGTTTGATGCACTCAAAGGGCTTTCACAAAAAAACCAGCCCACCCAGGAGCCTATCCAGGCAGGTGCGCCGGGGCATGGTTGTGGGCATAACCTGCTGGGGGTAGGCTGCCTGGCTGCTGCCGAAGCGGTGAAGGTATGGCTGGAGCAAAACCAGCACCAGGGCACCGTTCGTTATTATGGCTGCCCTGCTGAGGAAGGCGGCGGCGGAAAAGCCTTTATGGCGCGCTCCGGGGCTTTCGATGACCTGGATGCAGCCTTCAATTACCATCCAGGTACGATTAACACCCCAACCAAAGGTTCGTGTGTGGGTGTCAACCACATGCGTTTCCGCTTCCACGGGCGCACTTCGCACGCCGGCTCTGAGCCACACCTGGGCAGGTCTGCGCTGGATGCGGTGGAACTGATGAATGTGGGCGTTAATTACCTGCGCGAGCACGTGCCACAATATGTGCGAATGCATTACGCCATCACCAACGGCGGTTCATTACCCAACGTGGTGCCCGACGAAGCAGAAGTGTGGTACTACGTCCGTGCGTATAAGCCGGAAGAGATGGACGATGTGACCGACCGGGTGCGTCAGATTGCCCAAGGCGCAGCCATGATGACCGGCACAAAGAGCGAAGAAATCTTCGAGAATGCCACCTCTTCTTTGTTGAACAATCATTACCTTGCCGATTTGCAGTACGAAAATCTCAAACTTCTTGGTCCCATCGAACACACTCCAGAAGAAATGGCATACGCACAACAAATCAACGACGCGTTTCCACCCGAAGTGGTGCATTCTTTCTTTGAGATGGCAAAAAAATTCAAACTACCTGAGGAAATGCAGCCACTGCTCGAAAAACTGGATGGAAAACCACTGATTGGGGTAAATTTCCCTGCCCTGGATGAGGGCGCCGTCAGGACTGGCTCCACTGATGTAGGCGATTTAAGCCGTGTAACGCCATTGAGCATGCTCTACACCGCTTGTAATACCACCGGCGCACCAGGGCATAGTTGGGCAAACGTGGCAACGGGAGCCATGTCCATCGGGCACAAAGGTATGCTGCATGCAGCCAAAGCTATGGCGCTTTCTGCTATCGATCTCTTCTCTGAACCGCATCATCTGATGAAGGTGCGCGAAGAGTTTGAACGAGTGACAGGTGGAAAACCGTATCAATGCCCCATTCCGCCTCACGTGCACCCACCGCAATATCCAAACCCGGAAAGGTGAATAAAAGGTTGATCGTTTATAACCTGGCAACTCTTTTTCTCACTAAACGTTACAACCTGGCAATAAAGGAATAACGGTTAAACGTATTTCACAGTTATCCGGTTTTTGATGAACACCGCACTTCCATTGATAACAGATCTTCATTCAAAAGCCGGATTTCATGTAAGCAAGAACTTGCCCAATCGCATCGACCCATCACGGAGATAGCATTGCATGGGACTCAAAAAAATCGTCACACTATTCATCATCGCCCTCTTTTTGAGCGCTTGTAATCCTGACGCATCGGATGACACCGGGCTTTCTTTCCCCAGTGAGCTATTCACCATCAAAACCATCGATGGAAATGAATGCATGGTACAGGTGGAACAGAGTAAGATAGAAACAACGGAAATCCAGGGAAAGATTGTGCATACCCTTACCCTGCAGGGTAAGATGCCATCGGGATGCGGCAGCCTTTCCATGCGCATCGACCCTCCCACCGTAGCCAAGCAAATTAAGGTCTACCTGTCATCCAGTCAATCATCCAGTGAGAGGATCAATGAAAACTCAAAACCTTTTTACATCAGTATGCCGATCAATATCATGGTGGAGGGGTATTACACCATTGTGATTAACGATACAATCAAACTCAGTTATAGTTACTTCAACAATCCAACTTCGGGTTCTGAGCAATCCCCTTAGGGGAATTCCACTCAAACCCATTTGAATGGACCGGTACCAACAATAAAAGGAGGAAAAAATGTCCCGAACTGCCATTCTTTCTGACATTCATGGGAATTCTATTGCATTGGATGCAGTACTTGATGACATCAAAAAAAACGGGGGTGTTGACCAGTATTGGGTGTTGGGCGACCTGGCAGCCATCGGTCACGATCCGCTCAAAGTGCTGGAAACCTTGAACAAACTGCCCAATCTGCAATGCGTGCACGGCAACACCGATCGGTACCTCGTGACCGGCGAAAGACCCATTCCGCCATTTGAACGCATCAGTGGAAATGCTGAAGCGATTGCATCTGTATTACACGTCATTTCCAGCTTCGCCTGGACTGAGGGTGCACTCACCTTATCCGGGTGGATGCCCTGGCTCGAAAAACTCCCGCTTGAACTGCGCACCACTTTTCCGGACGGAACGCGCTTTCTGGGGGTTCATGCTGCCCCTGGAACCGATGACGGACCCGGTATCAACCCTGCCACAGACCATTCTGAATTAGGGCAGATGGCAAAAAATGCCGGGGTAGACATCATCTGCGTGGGGCATACGCACTTCCCGTTGGAAATGAAAATTGAAGGGGTACACATCTTCAACCTGGGCAGCGTCAGCAACCCCATGCCGCCTGACCTGCGCGCCAGTTATGCCATCCTGGAGGCAGACGCTCACGGTTACCATTTACAGCATCGCTACGTTAATTATGACCACCAGGCGGTGATTGCAGCAATCCAAACGGTGAAGCACCCGGCTGCAAAATTTATCATCAATTATCAACTGGGCAAAAATTTCCCACGCTGGCAAATTAAATAGTTCAAAAAGAAAATTATCACCGACTTTTATGGCATCATCCGCCGGAGGATAAATCCTTCTGGCTGCAAACGATAAAGCTATCATTGCCTTTTAAGACAGCGTCCTGATGATTCAATCGCACTTCAAAGCGGGTCAAAATTATAAAACTGTGCCGGGCTTAGCTCCAAAAATGCTTCGCTGCGCGCCAGGTGGCGGCGTACATCCACGCATAGATGGCATTTCCCCGCATACCCTTCTACAAGCGGATAGTATCCATACCGTTCGCTGGCAAGCTGAAACAAACCATAAGGACCCTTACGAATCAGGCAATCTATCAACGGCGGGAACTCACCTGCCAGCAAACGGGCTTGAACTGCGGTGAACTCCTGCCATTTTCCCAGGGAAAGCCCGCTGCAAAAGGATGGCAGGATGTTTCCGTAAAGATCAAGATGAGAATGAGGCGCATGCAATAATTCACTGCGGCAGGTTTCCCATTGGAACACCTCTGCTGGTTTTCTCTGCGTCAGATGACCCAGGCGGTATCCAGCGCGTCCTCCGCTGACCAGATCGCTCTCCTCCCAAAAGAGGCGACCCGCTGCAGCCTCGCCATACGTCTTTAGATAGGTTTCTAAAGGCACTGCACTCTTCACATCGAAAAATTGGATCCGGTCAAGCCAGGTAGCTTGAAATACCTGTACATTCCTCAAACCATAAACCTCGATGGCGGTAGAAATAGCAAGCAGCGTTCTTTCAAGCGGGATACTGGCTGCATGAAAAGGCGAACAACTGATTAAGATGGATTGCAACCCGGCGGCTTTTAGCGTTGCAAAACGTTCATGTACTGTTTGCTGGTTTGTGCACCAGCCGGCATTGGTCTCAACATAGCGGGGAATATCCAGGCTGGCTGCCAGTTCCACGGCTTGAAGTAAAAACGGAAAATTGAGAAAAGGTTCCCCGCCGGTGATGTGAACCTGAAAAGGATGTTTCCAGGAACCGATAAGTTGAAACATATCTTTCAGGTCTTCTTTCGTTATCCATTCTTTCCATTGCGGCGAGCAGTTATAAACACAGTGAGCACATGTGCTCTGACATTGATAAGAAAGGATAAGTCCCAGGTCAAGCGGCTGAAAATATGCGATTGCCATCACACTTCCTTTTGTACACCGGTATTGATTACCGCCAAACCAGCCAGGATTAACACCATACCACCCACCATCCCCCAGGTGACTTTTTCCGCCAGGAATGCGACACCCAACAGGCTGGCAACAATAGGCGGCAGATAATTCGACATAGCTGAAACCATCACGCCAAACCGGCGTAAAACATAGAAACCTAGCAAAAAAGTGATAAAGAAAACCGCAGCGGCATAAATCACAAGGAGAATACCCAGCGCGGTAACATCATTGATGCCGTGAGGTTCAAGAAAAAATGCCATGAGGATTGATGCCGTTGAAGCTGAGAAAACACGAACACTGACGGTATCGAACGTATCGAAATTCATCATGTATTTGCGCGCGTAGATGGTGCTGAATGCAAAAATCAAAGAGGACGCCAGGATCATCAGGTATCCTGGTAATGCATTTCCAGCAGACACATCCAGACCCGTTTCCCCCAGCACGACAATCAAGATTGCCCCACTCATCCCCAGGGTTACCCCCAACCCTTTTCGCCAGGTCAGCGGCTCATCCGGTAATAAGAAATGCGCCAGGACGACCGTGATCACCGGGAAAATGGTGGTGAGGGTCGTCGTCAAACCGCTGGAAAGATACTTCAAGGCTGAAATAATCAGGATAATCGGGATGGCATCGGCGACCACGCCAAAAAAGAGTGAACGTTTCCAAAGGGTTTTGTCCCTGGGAAAACGCCGTCCACGGATTTGAAAAACATACACCAGTGTAAAAGCTACCCCGGCTAAAAAGAGACGGACTGCGGTATAGCTGATAGGTTCAAACTGTCCCAGCATAAAGCGGGACACAACGGACATCGAGCCATACATAAAACCGAGCAATAAAATATAACCTGCTGCTTCAAGACCCATTCATTCTCCTGTGGAAATGTCAACTGGGATGCAGCAGGTATGATACCATAGGCTTTACAAACCGGCTTCCTCCAAAACATGCTGGCAAGAACAGTCGCCTGCCTTTGGATAAACCAGGAGCCATGCTGAAAACAACCGGGAAAGGGTGTCGCCTAAATCGCGCACTGCGTTCATCACCTCTGTAACGGGGGAAACACCAAATTGCCATCAAACAGGCAAGCTGGCAGGAAAAACAGGCTTGTC
>CAYRRA010000132.1:0-12323 GCA_964426355.1 uncultured Anaerolineaceae bacterium | reverse complement strand
CCAGTTTCTGCAAAATGAAGTTCCAGGAATCACCATACCGGAAGATGTCATTGCAAGGATGAAATCCGCAGGCGAAAATGGCGCTAAAGAAGGGATTAAGCTCGCCATCGAACTGGCTGCACAAATCAAGCCCCTTGCACAGGGTATTTACATCATGCCAGCATTCAACCGCTTTGATCATGCCGCCGAAATTATCGACCAGGTAAAACATACCTCATGACATCGGGCTAATTTTCCTTCGGGTTCATGTATAATGACAGCATATCAGGAAACATGGGCAATACGGGAGAAAAGATGTTACTGACAATCGATATTGGAAACACCAATCTGACTATTGGTCTATACGAAGGGGAAAAACTGGGTGCACGCTGGCGGCTTGCAACAGACCATGATCGTATGCCGGACGAGTACGGATTGCAAATTTTGTCCTTATTGCAGCACGGTGGCTGTTCACCATCCCAACTACATGGGATCTGCATGGCTTCGGTAGTTCCACCCCTCACCGGGCGGTTACAGCACGCTTGCCGCAATTACCTCAAGCAGGAGATATTACTCGTCACCCATCAAACGAACACCCATGTACGCATCCTCATCGATGAACCGGGCAGCGTTGGAGCTGACCGCATCGTGGACGCAGCAGCCGTTCGGGACTTATACGGCGGTCCGGCATGTGTGATCGATTTTGGCACCGCTACAACCTTTGATATCATCGACAAAGAGGGCGATTACATCGGTGGCGCTATAGCTCCGGGAATTTCTATCGCAGCAGATGCCCTTTTCACGCGCACTGCCAAGCTACCACGCGTCGACCTGGTGCCGCCTCCCTCCGTGGTCGGGAAAAACACAATCCACGCCATGCAGTCAGGGTTGTTGTATGGTTATGTTGCTCTGGTTGAAGGGATGCTCGCTCGTTTTCGTAAAGAATTGGGGATCGATTTTAAGGTGATTGCTACCGGTGGTTTAGCTGAATTGATCGCCAGTCAAACAGATAGCATCCACATCATCGCCCCCTGGTTGACATTGGATGGGCTTAGAATCATTTGGGAGATGAACCACCCATGACTAATCCATTAAAGAATAAACGTATTATCCTGGGTGTCACCGGCTCAATCGCAGCTTACAAAGCCGCTGACCTGGCTTCTAAACTCACCCAGGCGGAAGCGCTGGTAGATACCATCTTGACCGATTGTGCAACCCGGTTTATCGCCCCGCTGACCTTCCAATCCGTTACGGGTCGGAAGGCATATACCGAGGCTGAATTATGGGGAGGTGAAGGGCATGTTACGCATGTTGGTCTGGGGCACAACGCTGACCTTCTGCTCATTGCCCCTGCCAGCGCCAATACGCTTGCCAAACTTGCCCACGGTCTGGGTGACAACTTGCTTTCACTGACTGCCCTGGCATCCAATTGCCCGCTGGTGATTGCCCCGGCGATGGATGTGGACATGTACAGGCATAAAGCCACGCAAGAAAATGTGCAAATCCTGATAAAACGCGGCGCATATTTCATCGGTCCGGCAAGCGGTCACCTGGCATCGGGTCTGGTGGGTCCGGGTCGATTTGTTGAGCCGTCGGAAATAATCAACACCGTGCGCTGGCTGATGGCACAAAATGGACCGCTCACCGGGCATAAGGTGATTGTCACTGCGGGAGGCACGCAGGAAGCGATTGATCCGGTACGTCTGATTACCAACCGTTCTTCCGGTCGACAAGGTTATGCCATTGCCCAGGCTGCGCTGGATGCGGGTGCAGAGGTTAGCCTGATTACCGCCCCCACCAACCTCGCTCCCCCGGTTGGCTGTAAAGTGTTCCCGGTTAAGAGCTCTGCTGAAATGCTGGCTGAAGTAAAAAGCAGCATCGTCAACTCAGATGTCCTCATTATGGCTGCTGCGGTTAGCGACTTTCGTCCAGTGCATACATCCACACAGAAAATCAAGAAATCGGGCTCAGGGATCGAGATACAACTTGAAAGCACAACAGATATCCTCGCAGAGGTGGCAAAAATTCGTGAATCAGCACCCAACCCCCGCTTTGTCATTGGTTTTGCTGCTGAAAGCCAAAATTTGCTGAATAACGCTGCAGAAAAACTGAAAAAGAAAAAACTGGATATGATTGTCGCAAATGACATCACTGCAAGCGATGCAGGTTTTGAGGTGGACACAAACCGCGTCACCTTCATCTATGCAGATGGTCATCATCAATCTATGCCTTTGCAAAGCAAAGCAGATGTTGCAGAAAAAGTGATTGAACAGGTCATCGAATGGTTTGGAAAAGAACCGGGCTAATCCTGGTTTTCTTTCTCATCATCTCCGCCTGTACCACCACCATCGCTCCTTACGATTCTGGCGCATTCTGGGCTGATGCAACGACATCTCTCCCCAAACTGGTTGTAACCTCAACACCAGAGAGTGCAGTGCAACAAGCAGAGATCGTCCCATCACCCACCCTGCAAGAACAACCCACTTTAACCTGGATGCCCACCACCATGCCAGTCGTGTTGGGTTTGCTGGAATTTGAGCAGGGAGTCAATCCGCTCACCGGTCAACCGGTTGAAGACCCCGCCATCCTGAACCGCAGACCGGTAATGATTAAAGTCTCCAACTATCCCCGTAGTGGTCGCCCACATGCCGGTCTCTCATTTGCTGATATCGTCTTTGAATACTACATTGGAGAAGAAATGAACCGCTTCCTGGCAGTTTTTTACAGCCAGGATTCACCTCAGGTTGGACCGCTCCGTTCTGGACGCCTGATCGATGCGCAGCTCACCAGCATGTATGGCGGTGTGCTTGTTTATGGCAGTGCAGACCCCAAAGTGGATACAACCATCATTAATGTCCTGCATGACCGTGCTCTAACGCACAATACCTCACCCTGTCCGCCGATCTGCGGACAAGATACACACAGCGTGTCCGGTGTTTTTGTCGATTCGGGAGAGATGAGCGCTTATATCACCCGCAAAGGCATCGATAACTCCGCTCCACCGTTGAACGGTCTCGTTTTTGACCCCAACCCACCCATCAGCGATGAATACAGCGTCTTTGTCGGTGTGGAATACAGCTTTCGTGATCGTGGGGAATGGCGGTATGATGTAGCCACCGGTCAGTATTTGCGTTGGATTGAAGCTGACGATGAGTACAATATGATCCAACTGGTTGACCGGGTCAATGATCAACCCATCTCGTTTTCAAATGTTGTCGTTTTGTATGTTACTTATGTTGAATACGCACCCACCCTGCACGACATCCTGGTTTGGGATAATGATGAGGGTAATCGGGCAATTCTCTTCCGGGATGGACTGGCAGTGGAAGGAACATGGATAGCGCCAAACCACGAACAACCGATTCAACTATATAATAACTATGGATTGCCAATGGGATTAAAACCTGGCACAACCTGGTTCGTATTTTTAGGGCAGAGTTCCACGATGGAACACCCTCGAGAGGGAAGCTGGGAATTTCAATTTGACCTACCATAAACTATGACGAAAATTTTAGTGATCTCCGATATTCATGCAAATTTGAATGCCTTAGAAGCAGTGATAAACGCTGCTGGCGAATTCGACGGCGTCTGGTGCCTGGGTGATTTGGTCGGGTATGGTCCTGATCCAAACGAATGCATTGAACGAATCAATGCCCTGCCGAACCTCGTATGCCTGCTGGGCAATCATGACTCTGCTGTGTTGGGGAATATCGGCGTTGAATCATTCAATCGCGAAGCCAGTATAGCAGCCGTGTGGACACGCAATCATTTGACCGCATCCAGCCTGAAATACCTGAACAGCCTGCCGGAATTGGTCGATACCCACGGGGTGACCCTGGCGCATGGCAGTCCGCGCAACCCTGTATGGGAATACCTCCTCGATATCTACACAGCACAAGATAACTTTTCCTGTTTCACAACCAGGGTCTGCCTGGTTGGTCATACGCACATCCCCCTCGCCTACATCTTTTACGAAGGACAGCAAAAAGTCGTCTTGAAACAATTCCAGGTTGGAGAACAACACCGCATCCTCCAGCGCACCATCCTCAACCCTGGATCGGTGGGTCAACCACGTGATTATGACCCACGCGCTTCGTATGCGATTTATCACCTTGAAGAAAACCTTTGGAGCGCCTGCCGGGTTGCCTATGATATTGAAGGCGTGCAGCAAAGAATCATTGAAGCTGGATTGCCGGAACGCCATGCCGAAAGATTATCTTTAGGCTGGTGAAAGCAAGACCTTCGCCGGAACATTTCAATCCGATTTGACGTCATATCTTCAGTTCGAATGAACATGCCCTTAATAAAACAAGTTTTTTGATCCATCTCTAGGAGGAGAAAATGAAAAACAAATCGTTGCTGTTCCTGGCTATCCTGCTGTTTGTCTTCTCAGGTTGTGCGGCGCAGAAATATGAAAGCGCCATGCCTGCGTATGATACAGCCTCTTCCATGCCAGGAGGATACGCCGAGGAAAATACCTATACCTCGTATACCGAATCAGATAGCGGCATCGCCCTCTCTGAAGCGGCTGCGGTGGATGTAACCCGTGTGGTAATAAAGAATGCATCTCTATCCATCATCGCGGATGATCCCGCCGCGATGATGGATTATATTGCTCGAATGGCAGAGGAAAAAGGCGGCTTCATCGTTACCTCAAACCTCTACAAAACCCAGACAGACCGCGGTTTGGAAATACCCAGAGCCAACATCACCATCCGTGTCCCTGCTGAACAATTGACCGCCATACTGGATGAAATCAAAGCCCAACTTGCCAACACGGATGAAGATGTCCGCAATGAAAATATTTCTGGAGAAGATGTGACCAGAGAATATACAGATCTACAGTCCCGTCTCTCAAACCTGGAACAGGCAAAGGTCAGGCTTGAAGGCATCATGGAAGAAGCTGTCCGTACAGAAGATGTTCTGGATGTCTTCAACGAACTGACCGCCGTGACAGAGCAGATTGAAGTACTCAAGGGGCGTATCCAATATTACGATGAAGCATCCCGGCTCTCATCCGTTGCAATCGATATTGTCGCGCGCGAATCCATCAAGGAGATTACCATCGGCGGTTGGCAGCCGGCTGGCGTGGCGCGGAACGCCATCCAGGCATTGGTAGATACGATGCAGTTCCTCGTCAACGCTGCCATCTGGATCGGGTTGTATATCCTTCCGGTGTTGCTTTGCCTTGCTATTCCAGTAGTTCTCATTTTCCTCGTTGTTCGCCGAGCCGTCCGCCATCAAAAACTAAGAAAGCAAAAAAAGCAGGCATCAACAGAACCAGTCGTTGAGATTGAAGCAAACCAGGAGTCCTGACTTCTGACCAGGGAATGACCAGCAAACAAATCGTTCAATAAAACAAAAGACCTCACTGATCTAATACACCGGTGAGGTCTTTTTTGATTCCTGTCTATCAGTTCATTCAAAACTTCGGGAAAGGACATCAAATAGAAACGTTTCACCGCTCTCACTGCTCAACAACAACTTAAAATCATTCATTTCCGCTTCTACCCGAACCATTCCCAACCCTTCCGCAGTCTCATACCGGGTAATCTCTGTCATCATACGGTCCTCTGATGTGGTCACAACATACACCACACCCTGGCTTGAATCGGTCCCGGATACACCGGCAAAAACCTGGATATACTGGTTGCCCACCTGTGCCTGCCAGTGATTTTGAATCACTGCTTCTTGCGAGTGAAACATCCCCTCTCCCCCTTCAAAAATCCCGCTTTGAAAATCGGGGTCTTGTTGAGATTGAAAACCCTCGATACCCTGTGCCGACCCTAATTGACCAGACTCAATGGAAGCTTCTCGTTGCGATTCAATTCGTTCTGCGATTTCCAGTTTCTCAGCAATGCTGGCTTGCATCTGTGCATCCAGGTTCCCTTCCTCCAATAAAGCCTGGTATTTGGAAATACTCATCTCCTCAGGAAAGATCGTCTCTGCGGGAAGCGGTGTTGTAGTCACCTGTACATCTGTCGAAGCTGCCTCCAAATCTAAACGCAACAGAAGAACCACCGCCAGGGCAAAAACCACCGCAGTGGCAAGAAAGAAGAGGAACCGTTTCATCTGAGTACTCATTGCCTAGTAACCCCACCATTTGATATCGGTTGAATAACGCAAAACCTCCTGTGCCGTGCGAAAATCGCTGTTAATGGAGTCCCATAAATAGGTCCACCCTTCCGCCGGGGTGTTATCCAGCGCATCCTCACACCCGCTCGTCTGGCAGGTCAACCACTGCGTCATCTCACCCTGAAACTCCATTGGTGCGCCGTGTTGAGTATAACCATACCGGCTGATCCATTGCCATTGCCGTGCATTGATTCCCCCATTTGCATAGATTAATGGCAGCGGGTAAGAAGGTGCCGCCCCATACGAGATATACCACACATCTTCCAGCGTCCAGGAATTATTGCATGTCCAGGACGGATAACTCACAGAAGGGCAGCCAGCCGCATCACCAAAGTTATACAAATAATATTCATTGGCAGAATCATACCCGTTTACCCAGTTCCTCGTCACCGAGGGGGTATTCCAACTCAATTCCATATCATTCATCCCAATCGCATCCACCCTGGCAAAAAAGCCTTGAGCGCTGAAATAACTATTGATTTGATTGACCATTTGCGCCCAAGCCCTTCCGTGGTTGTAGGTCACATAGCTTCCGTAATTGCTGGTGCCCACACCGATACGCAGGTGCGAACCGACTTCATCTAGTGAGCAGTAATAATACCCGTACCCAAAGGCTTTTACCGCTTCGGCGATGGTAGCGGTAGAGACCGGACCAAAGCTAAACAGGCTTGCCCCGTACACGCCCCCGCCCAAATCCCGCGGCATGCCGTAATCTAATACCACCAGGCTGTCCATCCAACCAGGGGTATCCCAGTCCTCTATACCTAAAGTGCAGCCTAAGGTATACATTGTGCTTGTGTCGATGGTTTTCATGTAGTAACTGGTAGAATACGGCGGCGGAACGCCTGGTCCAGGGGGATATGCATAATTGGAGACAATCAACCCGTCCACATCTACCGTCACACCGCTGGCATGTTGAAGGATAATCGTATGGTGCCCGGAAGATAATTGTGCACTATCCCATTGCCGTTGATAGCTCGGTGCAGACGAATACTGGTTCAAAGAAATTACAAATATCCCATCGATCCAGATGTCCATCATCCCCCGGTTGGTATTGGCAGTGTAAACCAGGCTGATTTGCTCACCCTCAAAATGGAATACAGTTTGGTTCCCGGAACTGATCGAATAATGTGTGGTGCTTTGAAACGCAGAGGTCTGGTCGGCTGTTACCCAGCTTCCCATGTAGCTGATGCCACTGAAACGGTCATCATAAATCCCCACGCCATACCAGGTGGACGGGGTGGTTGCGGTCGGTGTAAACACAGGAGTAGGGGTAGCCGGGTTCTCCACCCGAATCAAGGGTAGATAGTACGGAGTACCTGTAATTTCCTGCAGGTCACGCAGCAGGATCGCCGGTTCTTCTCGGGCTTGCACCAAAGCTGAACCAACGATCATCGCTCTTCCTGGGGATGCATAAACGATTTGGGATATGGACAGGAGGGTTACCAATAATAAGAGCGAACCGAAAAGAAAGAGTTGTCGTTTAAATCTCACCAAGATAAGCGATTTCCTCAATAAATACTATACCATAACTTCACCTCAACCTGCCCAGGTAAAATGACTGACAAAACTGATAAATACCGGTTCTCTTCGGCAGGCAGTTCAAAGTATAATCACCTTCATTGATAAGAAGACTGCCAGAACGAGGAATATCACAGAAATGGCTTTTGTCCTATCCATTATAAAAGTTGAAGATGCGTTAAAAAAACCGGGGTGCGCAATCTGCCGGCTTGAACATGAAGCAGCCCTACGCGCCATTGATTCGCTTTTGTGGGAAAACATCACCGACCCTGAGAGCCGTAAAGCCATCCTTCAATCCAGGGGCTTCTGCCCACAACATACCCGTATGCTGGTTGCGCATGAGCTCTCCACCAGCGGACCGCTTT
This sequence comes from uncultured Anaerolineaceae bacterium, assembly GCA_964426355.1. GTDB lineage: Bacteria > Chloroflexota > Anaerolineae > Anaerolineales > Anaerolineaceae > JAJFTV01. The sequence continues at coordinate 4,323 of CAYRRA010000132.1, read as the reverse complement.
TGGGTGTAAACATCATCTATGAATCCCTCGCCAATCACCTGAGCCAGGAATTGGATGAGCTGAAACGAAAACAGAAACCTGTTCACTGGCTCCAGGATGTCCTGAAATCTTTCGCAGCTCTGCTACCTGCACGCATCTCTAAACCCGTGTTGAATGGCAAAACCTGCCCCATTTGCAGTTCTGCTGAAAGTGCAGGGAAAAATTCTCTGGCAACGCTCTTCCAAACGCTGCAAGGCGATGACCCTCTCATAAAAACTGCTTACCAGGCTTCTCCGGGCATTTGCCTATCTCATATCCGCATCGGGCTGGAAATGTTCTCGGATTCATACCCGGTTGCTGCGGATTTTCTAATTGATGATGCTGTCTCCCGGCTTCATGACCAGCAATCACACATGAAAGAATTTATCCGCAAACAAAGCTGGGAAAACCGCAGCGAAAATCTCACCGAAGCCGAAAGATCCGCTTGTTTGAAAACGCTGACGTTTTTCACCGGTCAATCAGCCGATAAATTCAACCATCATATTGATGAATTCTAGACCGGGGTCTATCACATTCCGGTCTGACAAGATGCATACCTGCCCTATTGAACATCCACTGATAGTGCAGCATTGTTTCCTGTTACAGGTCAATCTCCAAAACACCGCGTTGCTGAATGTTGATCGAAAAACGAAAAACAGACCCGAATCGATTTTCCCATGCCACTCTCTCACCTTCAAACCGCGTTTCAGAAGGCGCAGAGGGCAAATACAGCTCCAGATAACCGGAAGCATTACGTCCTAAATCCACCTGGCAGCGGACCCTGTTGCTGTTCACAGACAAATCAGAAATTTCCATTCCCTGTGAGATATGCAAGTTTGAACCCAGGTATTGTGCCTGGTCAGAATATTTCCGCACCGCCAGCAAAACCACTCCATGCGCAGCGATACCCCCCTTCCATAATGGACCCTCCAATTCGACCAACCTGGCTGTTTCATCCCAAAATGAGCGCGTCCAATACTTTTCTTGCGGCAATTTGTACGCCTGGCAGGTCATTTCTGTGTCAAGCGGCTTGTCCTGCCAGTTGAACAACGCCAACAAATGCCAGTTTTCAAACCCGTTGCTTACATCCAGGCGTAGATGGCGAGGTGTCAATTCATCAAACCAGTCCAACACTTGCGCTCTTTTCCCAATCAAGGGTAAAAGCGCTTCAGCGATGCGCAAACGCTCTGCGGGGAGCTTTGGAAAATCATCCGAAAGCAGCAATGAACCACCCGTAAGGGCAACCGCCGTTGCTTGCGTGCGGATTTCTTCCAAAGTTAACTCCGTCTGAGGTCTAACCAGTAAACAGTCCGGGTCGTTGACCCACAAGTTTAAATGCATCGCGGAGCGCGTGATGGTGTTCTGCAAAGCATTCGAGAGCGAAGGAAGCTGCGGGTCATTCTTAAATATCCACGGGATATTGAAGAGTTTGGGTTTCCAGGCGCTCCCGGTATCCGCCCCAATACGCATCGCATCGAATAAACCCAATGCAGAACCCAGCGGGACGCCACAGCCGAGCAAATAAGTATCCTTTCCGGCTGAATTTCTGACCTCTTCAAGAGCGCAGCGCAAGACCTGGGCTCGCGTCCGGTAAGGGTCAAACCGTTTCCCGGGCAGTGCGCCAGCGTAAAGAAAATCGAGTTTCAGGTACGAAAAACCCCACTCCTGTGCGGCTGTTCTCACCACCTTGCAGGCATAGTCGAGAGCAGGCTGATAGGAAAGATCCAGTGCCACAGAAAACTTATCCGATATCAACCCCGATGAAACTGCCTTTCCGTTGGAGCGGCGTAAGATGAATTCGGGATGGGTTTGTAACAATCTTGCGCCATTACTGACAATAAATGGAGCCATCCAAAGACCGGGCGTCATTTGCTTCTCTCTAATCTTTTGCGCTAACGGCGTAATCCCATCCGGAAAGGCGGGTATAAAAGAAAACCAGTCCCCCCCATCGGTCTGATACCCATCATCGATTTGCACCAGGTCAAGCGGCAGTACATTTCTCAAAGCACAGAGTGCTTCCAGGTTATCCGCAATCTTTTCTTCGCTGATTTTCGTATAAAAGTGATACCAGGAGCACCAGCCGGTAGGGATTTTTTCCCGGATTTCCAGGCAGTTCACCCTTCTGACCAGGTCAAAAAACGGCTGAAGAGGTTCATGCGCATCCAAATCGACCCAGCACACCACCGCCCAATCCGTTTCCATTTTTTCGCCGGGACGTAAAAGGGTTTCGTCGCCATTCGCCCACATCTTCAACGATGCCCTGCTCTGCAAATGAGCTGTAATGCTGCCAAAATGCTTCTTTTGCGAAAGGAAACCAAAAAGAAGCCCCAACCTGCTGGCACGGTCTCCGATGATGCCAAAGAAATCTGAACTGAAATGACCTCTTTTCATCCAGTATGGCGTAAGAGGGTAGGAGCTGGCTGCGTTCGGGATAAATTGCAACCAGGTTTTACGCTGTTTTTCATGTGCGCCATACGTCCCGCTATATGACCAGGATTGCCAACCGTTGGAAAAGAAAGCCAGGTCTGGCTTTCCATTGGTTTTGGAAAAATGGAAATCGGATTCCATCATTGGGGAATCCTGCGTGTTATCAAACAAAGTAATGTGATGGATAAGCAGATCAAAGGGGTTCTGGTTTTGGATTTGTAACTTATAGGCGATGAATTTTCTTTGAATGTCCTTCGCCAGGAAAAGCCTCGCTTTTATCTCGCAGTTGTTATTTCCTGCTTCAAAAACGGTGGTTTCTGCCGAATCAGTTATTCCATCCACTTCCTCTTGTTCAACCCTGATGGACAGAAAATCAGTCGGCGAGTATGCTCCTTTACGATTCTCTGCTTCATACTGGATAAGCAAGCTCGTTTCCCCGCCCGCAAGCCATTGAGACTGTGGAGAAAAAACTCGGAGGGTGCCACTTTCTGGTGAAAATTGAAAATCAATCTCAGGCTGGTTCATCTTTGCAGCTCCTCTTACCTATTTTCAGCCATATTATCATAAAAACACGTCGAAAGTGGAAAACAATCCGGGGTTTTCTGTCCCTCTTTCACGGTATAATCTTCCCCATGCCTACACTCATCTCTCTCGATATTGAGACAACCGGTCTGGATAGCAATTCAGACGCCATCATCGAGCTTGCTGCCGTCAAATTCAACGAAAGACGGATCGAAGCTGAGTTCTCCACGCTGATCAACCCTGAACGATTGATCCCGCGTGAAATTACCCACCTTACCGGTATCACCAATGAAATGGTGCACAGTGCACCCCGTATTTTGGATGTCATTGACGATTTTGCTGCCTTTGTAGGGGATGCACCCATCGTTGGGCACAACGTACGCTTCGATCACGGTTTTTTAAAAAAATATAAAATCCTGGATTATAACGAACTGATTGACACCTACGAATTAGCCTCGGTAATGCTCCCAACAGCCAGCCGCTACAGCCTGGAAGCACTCAGCCAGTTGCAGAGCATCTTTACACATCAAAGCCACCGCGCCCTTGAAGATTCACGCACAGCATATCATCTTTTCATGCAGCTTTACGAGAAATGCATGACGCTTCCCTATCCATTCATAGAGGAGATGGTGCGTCAATGCGAACCTATCACCTGGGATGGCGCCTGGCTTTTTCAGCAAGTGCAGCAGGAGCGTATCAACGAAATTTTCCAGGCAGATTCCAAAAAAGACGACTTCCTTGGCGCGTTACTGACCCCAATGGATGACCTCTTTTCAGCCCCTTTGATCCCGAATGAGCAACTTCAACCGTTGGACTGCGATGAAGTTTCCAGCCTGCTGGAATACGGTGGACCCTTTTCACAATATTTCTCAAGTTATGAATATCGCCCGCAGCAGCTAGAAATGCTCCAGACGGTCAGCAACGCGATTTCACAGGGGAAGCACCTGCTCGTTGAAGCCGGAACCGGAACGGGTAAATCTTATGCCTATTTAATCCCGGCAGCTTTGTGGGCAAAGCAAAATGGTGCACATGTGGTCATATCCACCAATACCATCAATCTTCAAGACCAACTCATTAAAAAGGATATCCCAGACCTTTGTGCAGCGTTGAATTTAAACCTGCGTTCCGCCGTGTTGAAGGGACGTAACAACTATCTTTGCCCGCGTCGTTTTGAATCTTTCAGGCTACGCGGTGCAGAAAACAACGATGAAGTGCGCGTTTTGGGCAAGATCATGGTCTGGCTATTGGAGGGGGGCAGCGGTGACCGAAATGAAATCAACCTGAACGGACCCATCGAACGTGAGATATGGAACAACCTTTCCGCCGATGATGAAGGCTGCAAAGGCGAGGTGTGTG
>CAYRRA010000131.1:0-12345 GCA_964426355.1 uncultured Anaerolineaceae bacterium | reverse complement strand
CTGCCGGGCAGAAATGGGCGTATGCCAACCATGCCTTCGCCATGCTGGGAAAATTGATCGAAGATATCAGCGGAACACCTTTCCCTGAATATATGCGTGCGAATGTGTTTGAACCGCTGGGGATGTATAAAACGGATTACCTGTTCAGCGAGCGGGTGCGCGACACCTTTGCACAGGGCTATCAGTTGAAGAAAGGCTCTTTTTGCCCAATTCCGTTTCGGATGCGGCGGCTGCTGGGTGCTGGTTCGGTCTTCTCCTGCGTCAATGATATGGCGAAATACATGGCTGCTTTGATGAACGGCGGCGCAAACGAACATGGACGCATTCTTAAACCGGAAACGCTGGAGATGATGATGACCTCGCAGATCGCCACTGACCCGCGCGTGTTCAGTATTGGGTTTGCATTCTGGTTGGGAAATTATGGCGGACATTTAATTGCCGGACATGGGGGGGCACTTCCGGGTTTCAACTCGGATATGAAGATTGCTCCTCATGACAGGCTGGGCGTGGTCGTCTTTACCAATATGGGGAGCGCAGCGCCTGACCGGATCGGCGCGGAGATTACGCGCCGCCTGTTGGATCTACCCAACCCGGATGCGGATTTTCCACCGAAAACTATTCTCAGCCGCCCGCATGATTGGGAGCGTTTTATAGGGCTCTACGGTCCCAAACCGGGTTTTCTGAGCAACCTGCGCCTGTGGATGAGTTTTGTGGGAGAGGTGGAAGTGTTTGTGGACAAGCAGAACCGTCTGGCAATCCGCTCGCTGCTTGGACCGCTTGCCAAAGGTATGCCTGTTTATCGCTTTGATGCCGAGGATCCCATGCTATACCGTGGGATATTCAAAAACGGGCTCATGGCGGGCATGGCTGTTCCGCTGCTCTTTCACGAGAACCACGAGGGGGCTGTGGATCGCCTCTCTGTGATGCAGTATGAATTGTATAAACGTCCCAAGCCGCAGAGCCTGCGATTCAAGGTGAATGCGGTATCGGGTGTCATCGCTGGCTTAACCGGGCTGCTGCTTCTGGGTAAGTGGCTGAGAAGAAAAAAGTGATTGTTTGAGTTGGTTTTTATGATGTAGAACATGAGTGTGTTGAAAAAGGAGAATCTATGGTAACAAAATCGGCAGTTGAGAAAGTATTGAAAGACCTGGATGCCCTGGTGATTGAAAAATTCAACAAGCACGCACCGGTTGGTTTGGCGGTGGGGGTGGTCTATGACGGTGAATTGGTTTATGCCAAGGGCTTTGGCATGGCGGATATTGAAAAGAAAAAAGCGGTGACACCCGAAACGGTTTTTCGCATCGGTTCGATTTCCAAGACCTTCACCACCATTGGCTTGATGCAGTTGTGGGAGCAGAAAAAATTCGACCTGGACGATCCGGTCAACCCTTATCTGAAGACGTACAAAGTATTGCACGACGATCCACACGCACCGCAGATCACCTTTCGGCACATGATGACGCATACCTCAGGGGTTGGCGAGACGCGCTCGATCCCGGATGCGCTGAAATCATTGAGTGGAAAGCTTGAAATTGCGGCAAACCCGGATGAGCCAATTGTACCGCTCGGTGAGTATTACAAAGGACGGTTGCGCTCTGAGGTCTATCCTGGTATTAAGTGGGCTTATGCCAATCACGCCTACGCCACGCTGGGGCAGTTGGTTGAAGATATCAGCGGCGAAAAGTTCGAAGACTATATGCGCTCGCATGTGCTGGATGTGCTGGGGATGAACAAAAGCGATTACCTGCTCAATGATCGGGTAAGCGCAGAGTTCGCCCAGGGATATAACTTTAAGAAAGGCAAATTTGAAAAAGTGCCTTATCAGCGCATCATCATCGGCGCAGCAGGATCAATTTTCTCCAGCGTAAATGAGATGGCTAAATACGCGGCAGCGCTGATGAACGGCGGGGTAAATGAACACGGGCGTGTTCTCAACGCCGAGACGCTGCAAATGATGATGACCTCGCAATTGGATACCGATCCGCGTGTTTACAGCATCGGTCTGACCTATTGGTTGGAAAAATATGGCGATCACCTGGTGGCAGAGCACGGCGGCGGTTGGACGGGTTTCATTTCCTCCTTCCGCGTGGCGCCCAAGGATAAGCTGGCGGTGATTGTTTTCACCAATTGTTCCAACATGATTTCGGATACGCTTGGAAAGGCAATCATGCACCGGCTGTTAGGGGTGCCCGAACCCGTGGAGAATATTCCCCCCAAGGGTGTGTTGCAGGACGTACACCGCTGGAAAGAGCTGTGCGGTTTCTATGGACCGCTGCCTGGTTTTCTGACCAATGTGCGCACCTGGCTTTCGCATGGCGGAGAGTTTGAAATATTCGTCAACAAACAAAACCAGCTTGCGGTACGCGGGCTGATGGGTCCGGCGAGCAAGGGTATACCCATTTATCGAACAGACCCGGATGACCCCAATTATTATGAGGGTGTGTTTGCGGAAGGACCGTTTGCCGACATGCATGTGAATGCACTTTTTGGTGAGAATAGCGAAGGTAAGGTGGACCGTATTTTTGTTGAGCAGAATACTTTTTACAAACGCCCTTACCAACAGAGCGTCAAATTCAAGAAGGATGTGGTTCTCGGCGCACTGGGTGGGCTGGCTTTGCTCATATTGGGGAAAACGGTTTTAAAGTGTAAAAAGAAAAAATGATGGATATCCGCGAAGAAGCTGCCAGGTATTACGATCTCAATTCAGACTTTCCTGATGACATCCCTTTTTATAAAAGGTTGATCCCCGCGGGAGCGAATGTGCTGGAGTTGGGCTGTGGCACCGGGCGCATCACCCTGGAACTGGCGGAGCAATGCGGTTTCATCCAGGGCATAGACCTCTCAGAAGCCATGTTGGATATCTGCCGGAAACGGCTTGCACAGGCACAATTCCCGCCGACGAAGGTTCAGGTGCTGCAGGGCGATATCTCGGATTTTGCGTTGGGGCGAACCTTTGATTGGATCATTGCACCTTTCCGCGTTCTGCAGAACCTGGAGAGCGATGAACAGGTGGATGGTTTATTCCAGTGTATTCGATCTCACCTGGCACCCGGCGGGCACTGTGTGCTCAATGTTTTCCATCCCTACCGCGACCCGGATGGACTGCGGGCAAGCTGGGTGAACCACGAAGAGGTATTCTATTGGGAGAACGCACTGGGCGAAGATACGGTTGTTTGTTACGGTCATAATGCCCGCATGGACGCCGACCGGCTTGTCTTATACCCGGAACTGATCTACCGCCGCTTTCTCAACGGTGAAAAACTGGATGAAGCGGTATTGAAGATTGTCATGCGCTGTTATTACCCGGATTCGTTTGTCGAACTGGTGAGCGCACACGGGTTCGAGATCGTTGGACGTTGGGGCGGTTATCACGGTGAACCGTATGGTTCTGGACCGGAACTGGTTTTGGAGTTTAAAATGTCATGATTTTTTACGTAGCATTTGGTTCGCCCTGTTTTGAACCGCTTTTTCTTGCAAAGGATTTAGACCATGCAAACACAATACCATATCAAATTGAAACCCGGCGATGTCGCTCCTTATGTTCTTTTGCCTGGTGACCCCAAGCGCGTCGCGAAGGTGGCAAAATATTGGGATGAAAGCCATTTGCTGGCAGACAACCGCGAATACGTGACCTATACCGGCAGCTATCAGGGTGCGCCAATCACCTGCACCAGCACCGGTATTGGTTGCCCCTCCACAGCAATTGCGTTGGAGGAGCTGGCGCGCGTGGGAGCGACTACCTTTATTCGCATAGGTACGTGTGGCACTTTTCAGGATCATATTGCCAATGGCGATATAGCCATCTTTGATTCCGCCATGCGCTACGATGGTGCTTCTCATCTGTATGCCCCGCCGGAATACCCTGCTGCGGCACATTACCAGGTGGTGCAGGCTTGCATTACCGCCGGGGACCGGCTGGGCGTGCGCTATCACGTGGGCACCACCCGATCAGCGGATACCTTTTACGCCTGTCATCCGAGACCGGGCTCGTCTTTCAATCATTTCTGGCAATCCAACTGGCGCGACCATTTTGAAGACCTTAAGCGGCTCAACGTGGTGGCGGCTGAAATGGAAGCCAGCGTGATCTTTGTGCTGGCGCGCGCGTGGGGTTTGCGCGCTGGCGGTATCTCCGTCGTGCTGGACAACGTGCTCAAGGTAACGGGCGAGACCGGCGAGTTTGACCCAGAGGCAGATATCGAACATGGCGATGATCACATCGACCGGCTGGCGCAGTTTGGCTGCGAGGTGGTGCGCGTGCTGTACGAACAGGACCAGGCAAAAGCGAAACTGTGATGGGGCGAGGGTCAGAGACCCTCGCGGAACGGGCTTTTTTTGCTCACAGGGGATCTCCGATCCCTGTTGGCTGGCGGGGCGGGTGTTTTTCGCAAGAATTGTCTGCATGTCTTACTGGGAGGCTGTCTAAAAAGGCAGCCTCTGTTTTTGTGTGAGGGATTAGCCGGATTGATCTTACAGCGGTGATAAAGAGATTTATCTCATAGCGAAAGTGATTCGTCCTCATCCGCCGGAGGATAAATCCTTCCGGCTGTAAAACGGCGTCCCGCTGGGGCTACATACCTGCGGTGTTTGGCAACGGATTACCACCCCACGACTCTCTTTTCTCAATTCTCCACTTTCCCCATTACCAACCACAGGTCACCATTTCCACAGCTTCTTTTTTTTAGAATCCAACGAGGTCTATGAAGCCTGGTCGATGGGCGTTGTCAGGGTTGTTGTGCGCCGGGTATGAGGTTGGTTCCAGGGTGTTTCATACAATGCATCGATTTGTCTCAACAGGTGCTGACGGATGCGCTCACGCTCCTGCGGGTATTCTTCTGCGGGATTGAAGCGCACCTTTTTGCCCACGCAGATGGTTTTCTGGCGTGGATTGATGGAAACAGGATAAAACGCCAACCGCTTGCCGGTATTTCGATGATACAGTCGGGCGAGATAAATAAAACCAGTATAGAAGTCTTTTACCCGGCTGGAATAAGGGATGGCTTTTCCGTTTTCGGGGAAGATGAGGAGGTTTTCGCCATTTTCAAGCGCAGACAGGCTGTCGTTGAATGTTTGTGCAATCTGGCTCGGCTGGTCGCGGAAAACCGGAATGGGGTGCATGCTGTGCATCAGGTTGAGCAGAAGCGGCTCAATCCAACCGGAAATCCAACGGCTGAACGGGGCAGGCAGATTCAACCGTTCTTCAAAAAAAGCCGTGCAGATATACTCGCGGCAAGTAACCGGCTCAAGCATACGATGGATAACCCAGGGGCGGTAGGTGATGGGGAAGAAAAGCTGCATGATGCCGGGTCCGTAATTTTTCTCATGGTTGGCTACAAAGATCACGGGCTCGGAAAAATCAGGTTCTTCTGTGAAGAGAATCGTCGGTCTGGGGTAGAAGGTCTGGGCGGCAGTAAACAGGAATTGATTGAACTTGTTCATAATGTTTCCTTTATGATTTGGAGGTGAGCAGGGTTTCTCCTCTCAACAGGCGTGGGATGAGCGGCTGCCATTTTATTTGCGGCGTCGCCATGCGTTTCTGACTGCTGAGAGCCTGCTGGATGATGGCATCCATGACCTGGCAGGAAATGCGGCGGATTTCTTTGTGGTTGTCGATATCTCCGCTGAAATACATGGCTTTTCCCACGGTCAGGTAATATTCACCACGCACCACCCAGCGGGCGGTTTGTTCATAGTTCTTCGTGCAGATTTTTTTGTAAAAACAGGCATTGGGGCTGTGATGGATCCCAACCGGGATCACCGGTGCGCCGCTGAATACCGCCAGGCGCGCTGCGCCAGTGTGTGCCGGGCAGAATTCTCCGGCAGCCGGGCTGAGCGAGCCTTCCGGAAAGATGCCGATATTCCCGTTTTGCGCCAGGCGTTTGACAGCCTGGTCTATGGTGTTGATTTTGTTGCCGAGACTCTTGTCGACGCGGATATGCCCGGCGCGTTTGAGAATCTTGCCGAATAACGGCGTCTCAAAAGCCATGCCGGTCACGAAAATATAAATGGGTTCATCCACCAGCAAAGGGAGCAGGAAAGGGTCGGTTGTGGTGGGGTGGTTGGCTGCCAAAATCTTGGGTCCGGGCGGGAGTGCTTCCTCCATGAGCAGATCGAAGTTTAGCAATGCGCGGGCATAGCCCCTGATGATGGCTTTGTGTGTTTTGAAAAAGAATCCTTCCAGGTTCATTGGTTAATCCCTCTTTGCATATTTTTTGGAGTACAGATTTGATGATAAAAAAAACTGCCCCTATGAGGTAGTGCGCCCGGTCATCATTCTCCCTGGCAGAGGGCATAAGATTGTAGGAAAATTTTCACGTGAAGGATGGATGCCGGACAATGACTTCTGGTGGATTGTGATCATGCGCCCCAGCGGGTAAAATGATAACGAGGTGTAGAATGCTGTCAGCCGCGAACCGAAATAGAAAACTGCGCTACCGGGAACAATCTCTGCGCTTCCCGGTAGCCGTACTGTATATCCTGGTGGTGATTTTGATTGTGGCTGAAAGCCTCTTTTTTGACCGGCAGTTGGAGACGCTTTCGGCACTGGATTGGGTTTACCTGGGTTGTGGCTTTTTGGGTCTGCTCCTGCTGGAGTGTCTGGAGAGTGTTCATTATCCCCGCAGGATAATCATGCCGGTACGCCTGACTCTGCTGGCACTGCGCATCTTTTGTGTCACAGCCATTTACCAGGCGGATATTGGTGTGACTTCCCCGATGATTTCCGCCTTAATCATTTATACGGCGTTTTTCTACTTCGGGTTGATCCCGGTGATATTGATGATGATCGCGATGATTCTCGTTTTATTGATCTTTCAACCGGAGATTTTTCAAGCCGGGTTGATTTCCGAAATCGCTGTGATCATCTATATGAGCCTGTTTGCCGTGGTCATCAAACAAGATGACCGGACGCGACTGCGCAACCGTGAACTGTATAAGGAGTTGTTAGTCTCAGCCGGTAACTCAGTTTCGCTGGCAAAACAGGAAGAACGAAACCACATCTCGCGTGAACTGCATGACAGTTTGGGGCATTACCTGGTGGGTGTGAATATTCAGCTTCAAAAAGCCGCTGCATACCGTACAATTGACCCGGCAGAGAGCGAACTGGCAGTGCAGAAGGCACAGCAGGCTTCAGCGGATGCCATGCGTGAACTGCGCCAGACCTTGAGCAATCTACGTGAGATGGAGGAGCATTTCGATTTCAAGGAGGAAGTGCAAAAGCTGGTCAATGGTGCTGAAGAAAGCGGACTGGAGATGGCTTTTACCTACAGCGGCAGCCCGGATGGATACCCCGAGCTGGTTCTAATGACGGTGCAGCGTGCGACACAGGAGGGCTTGACCAATATTCAAAAGCATGCCCAGGCGCATCATGCCGAACTGAAAATTGATTTTGGGCGGCGGGATGTGACGCTGCTGTTGACAGATGATGGCATTGGATTTTCCAAAAAGAAAGTTGCGCGCGATGGGCATTACGGCATTGCCGGTCTGGAGGAACGGGTTGACCTGGTGGGCGGGAAGATCAGGATCGATTCCAGGAAGGGTAAGGGCACCCGCATTCAGATGCGCATTCCCAAAACACAGTATTCTTGATGGAGACTTCATGAACGAAAAGATAAAAGTATTGGTGGTGGACGACCAGGCGCTTGTGCGCGAGGGGATCGCTTCGCTGCTGGTGATTCAGCCAGGGATCGATGTGGTTGCGACGGCTGAGGATGGAAGTCAGTCGGTGCAATTGGCGCAGGAATGCCACCCCGATCTGGTTCTGATGGATATCAGGATGCCTGTGATGGATGGTATCACCGCTGCCGAAATGATTCTGAAGGACAACCCACAGATCAAGATTCTGATGCTGACCACGCTGGAAGATGAGGAGTACATCGTCAAATCGCTCAAAGCGGGTGCAAGTGGTTATCTGCTCAAGGATATCCTGGCGGCTGATCTGGCGCAGGCGATACACATGGCGCATAAGGGGATTTACCAGCTTGCCCCTTCCGTTGCCGGGAAATTAATCAACCTGCGCAATACGCCGAACAAAATGACCGGGACCGATGAATCCGGTGCGCGTATCGCCGACCTGACGCCGCGCGAGCTGGATGTGCTGCGCCTGATTGCCAAAGGTGCGACCAATCGAGAAATTGCCGGGATGCTTCATTTGAGCGAGGGTACGGTGAAGAACATTGTTTCCAGTATTTTCACCTGTCTTGGGATTCATGACCGGGTGCAAGCCGCCGTGATTGCACTGCGGAACGGTTTGGGCGAGTCGTAATGGGGCGGGAGGTGGGTGAAAATCTTGTCCCGCATCTGCGCTAATAAAGCACAAATGTGAATTAGGCTGTGCGGTTTATCCCGTCGGAGGCAGCAACCCCTGGCGCAACGCAAGTGATACCGCTTCGGTGCGCGAGCTGACCCCCAATTTATTCAAAATGCTGGTTACATGCGCCTTGACGGTGCGCTCGCTGATGTTCAATTGCAGCGCAATTTCCTTGTTGGCTGCCCCGTTTGCCATGAGCGCCAGCACCTGGCTTTCCCGTTCGGAAAGCAGCGCAGGTTGGGCTCCTGGAACACTGCTGAGATGCGCCACCATTTTATTCACCACCGCAGATGGTAGCAGCGATTCGCCGCGTGCTGCTGCGCGCACCGTCTCGAAGAGCGCCTGCCTGCCGGCATCTTTCAACAGGTAACCGCGCGCACCCGCCTGCAACCCTTTCACGATGAACTCATCATCATCGTAGGTGGTCAGGATCACGATTTCTATTTGTGAAAAATGTGCTTTTATTTGCTGGATAGCGCCAATTCCGTCCAGGCGCGGCATACGCAGATCCATCAGAATCACGTCGGGGAGCAGTTCTCCAGCTAGTTGCACGGCTTCTTCGCCATTACATGCTTCGCCAACCAGCTCCAAGTCGGGAACGGTATCGAGGATGGTTTGCAACCCCTCGCGTACGATCAGATGGTCATCGGCAATTAATACGCGGATGGTGTCTGCCACTTCTTTACCTCCAGGCAGATGGTACTGCCCTGACCGGGTATGCTTTCGATATTGAGCAAGCCGCCAATTTTTCGGGCGCGCTCCTGCATGCCCGCCAGACCGTAACTGCCAGATTTTTGCCCGGCTTCCATTGGGTTGAACCCTTCCCCGTCATCGTGAATACTCAAGCGCAAACCCTCATCCCATTTTTCGAGATGTATCTGCACATTGGCAGCATGGGCATGCCGTGTAATATTGTTGAGCGCTTCACGCAGAATACGCAGCACTTCCTGGCTGTAGGATGGCGGCAGAGTGACTTCCTTCCCGCTGACTTGATAGGCGGTGTGGATGCCGCTGCAGCGGGTGAACTGCTCAATTTCCCTTCCGAGCGCATCTGCAAGAGAGATGTCATCTGGTGCAACTGCGCGCAGGTTTTGGATGGCGCGACGCGCTTCCGCCAGGGCTGTGCGGGCGCGTCCCATTGCCTGATGGGTGATATTTTGCGCCTGCGCGAGACGGTTGTTTTCCAGGTGGCTCTCGACGGCTTCCAACTGCATGATCAGACCGGCTAATCCCTGCGCCAGCGTATCGTGCAGCTCGCGCGCCATGCGTTGGCGCTCCTGTTCGATGGTCAGCTCTTCCACCCGGGCAGCGTATTCACTCAGTTGCTTGTGTGCTGCTTCCAGGTCGTGTAAAAGTGCCTGGACGCGCGTGCGTTCTTCATCCAGGCGCATAAACGAGATGACATAGGTATAGACGAACAGCATCATCAGGGCTGCAATGGGTAAATATTGCAGAAAGGCGTCCTGCCCCCATTCGATATAGGTATTGAGCGACATGATGATGAAATAGGCGATGCCGCTCAAAATGATGGCGCGCCGGTTGTTCCACAAAAGCCCCATCGCCTCACCGGCAAGCCCCATATAAAGACCCAGGGTAAAGCCGTTAAGGTTGTTCATGGTTCCTATGGCAAAGACCACCCCGCACTGGGCGATTAAATAAACCCATTTTAAGCCGGGTATCTTAATTAATCTTTCCACCTGCCCATGCAGCAAGCTGTGTGTCAGCACCAGCGCGCTGAAGAGTACGAGTGCACCTGGCTGACGCAGGCTGGGGGTCTGAACCAGGCTGGTGATGTACACCAGCCCGATCAGCCCATAGAGCACAAAAAAGAACGGGCGAACAAAAACAGTTTCGTTTGGGGTGGGTTTGGATTGGGCTTTTTCTACTGGCATATCGTTTCTGGCATTCCTTGATTGGAACGGAAAGACGGGTAAAAGTTCATATCCCGTATTCTTGTTGATTAGATTGTATCATTGCCAGGACAAGGCGCAATAGCACTTTTGTACATGTACTCAGGTACAGATACAAAATGGGGCTTTCTCCCGATGTGCCGTTTCAACAGAAGCAGTATCCTGTAAGCAGTTCGTCAAACAGGAGGTTGTGCAATGCAAATAACATTGGAAGTAAATGAGTTACGAAAATCATACGCTCAGGTGCGTGCACTGGATGGGGTCAGCTTCAACGTATGTTCGGGCGAGGTTTTCGGGGTGTTGGGACCCAACGGTGCGGGTAAGACCACCAGCGTTGAATGTATCCTTGGGCTGCGCAAGCCGGATAGCGGTACGGTACGGGTGTTCGGAATGACCCATGCAGACCATGAGCTGGAAATAAAGGCGCGTGTCGGCGCTCAGCTTCAGACCACCGGCATGTACCCAAACCTGCGCGTGCGTGAATTGATCCAGTTGTTCGGCGATCTCTTCCCTGCTGCACGCCCAGCGAATGAATTGATTGAATTGCTCGGTTTGCAAGAAAAAGCAAAGACGATGAGCAAGAATCTTTCGGGTGGGCAGCGGCAGCGGCTGGCTGTGGCGCTGGCATTGGTCAACAATCCCGACCTGGTCTTTTTGGATGAGCCGACCACCGGGCTGGATCCGCAGGCACGCCGAAGCTTGTGGGCGGTGATCGAACAGCTCAAAGGGCAGGGAAAAACCGTGCTGTTGACCACGCATTACATGGAGGAAGCCGAGCATCTCTGCGACCGCGTGGCGGTGATGGATCATGGAAAAATCATTGCCCTGGATACCCCCGGCGCGCTGATCCGGCAGCACTTTGAGGAGAGCGCCATCGAATTTCAGAACCCGGGCAATATCAGCCATCAGCAACTGGCTTCGCTGGCTGGGGTGCGCCAGGTGCTCTTCGAAAACGGGAATATTACCCTTTACAGCGTGGACATCCCGCACAGCATGGCGGGGCTGCTGGAATTTCAGGCACAGGCAGGTTCTTCGTTTAGCAATATCACCGTTCGCCAGGCAAGCCTGGAAGATGTGTTTCTTAAATTGACTGGAAGGAGAATGAGAGAATGAAAGCGATTAAGGCGCTTTATATTGCAAATGCGCGCGAATTCCTGCGCGATCGGCTGAGCGTATTTCTGGTGATGTTGCTACCGGTGACGATTGTGAGCTTTTTTGGGTTGATCTTCGGCTCTGACAGCGGACCTGAACGCATCTTTGATTTTCAAATGAGCGGTATGCTGGGTGTATCGCTGTTATGGTTGGGAATTTTCGGGACAGCATTACCGCTGGCGCAGCAACGCCAGGGGCAGGTGCTGAGGCGATTGAGCGTGACGCCGGTAAGCCGTACCGCGCTGCTGGCGGCACAGGTTTGCTGGCGGGTGACCGTGGGTCTGGCACAGGCTGCGCTTTTCTTGCTGGTGGGTTGGCTGGGGTTTGGCGTGCAGGTGCAGGGCAGTATGCTGCTGCTGTTTGCAGCCGTGCTGCTGGGCGCGATGATCTTTGTGTGCCTGGGCTATTTGCTGGCGGGACTGATCCCCAATGTGGAGGGTGTGAACGCCGTAGCACAATTGGTGAACTTCCCCATGATGTTCCTGTCCGGCAGCTTGTTCACCCTGGAAGCCATGCCAGAGGCGATGCAGGTGATTGCAAGGGCGCTGCCCTTGACTTACCTCTCAGACGCATTTCGCCAGTTGATTGCAGGTGTTCAGCCGGTTTTTGCCTTGTGGGTTGATTTTGTCGTGTTAGGCGCGTGGCTGGTTCTCTTGTTGGTATTGGGTGTGCGCTTCTGGCGCTGGGAATGAGACCGCGGACTGGTTGACCGAGCCGTTACAAGGGCTGTTTTCCAAAGAACAGCCCCTGTCTTTTCTTTGGGGGCGGGTAGAATTTCTGATCCCGAATACACATTATTTACGTTATAATTTTTATAATTATTCCATTGTTAGGCTTTTTTTTAGTGTGTTTTTTACTGATCGTACATTATTTCAAAAAGAGGACGATATCATGTTTGACGACTTGGATTTAATGCTCATCCGGGAATTACAGCGAGATGCGCGCATCTCGATTTCGCAACTGGCGCGTCAGTTAGGT
>CAYRRA010000130.1:0-12421 GCA_964426355.1 uncultured Anaerolineaceae bacterium | reverse complement strand
GCGCAGGCTGCGCCTGGTTTTTCACGACATCCAGCCACCCGCTGCCCTGCAGTCGGAAGGTGCACAACTGAACGATTGGGTTTATGATGATGAGAAACAAACCCTGACAGCAGAATGGGTTGTTCCCATCGCTGCACCGGCCGCATTGATGATTATTTCGCGTTAAAATTATGCAAAATTGACCATTATCCATTTTCAGAAAAGGACCTTCTCATGCCCCCAGTACCCGAATTTATCTTGCGAAAACTGATTGTTAAAGACAGCCTGAAAGCCGATGAAAACGGATTTTCTTTCTCCATTTCCAACAGCCTGGCTCCAGTGACACTGCTGGGGTTTGCGTTAAAGGTGGATGGAAACACCATCTCGCCGCAGAACATCTCCCTGAAGATTGCCGAAAATGCGCCTGTCAGCGGTGCTGCAATCGGTGCAGAGCACCCCTTTGCACTGGCTGTGGGAGCGCTGGTAGATGTGCGCGTGGAAGGTGTACCGCTGGGCAACGGTGACCTGCATTTCAGCATCGAAACGCGCGAAGCTGGTACGCTCGCTTTTGGTCTGAAAGGAGTGAAAGAACAGGCGAAAAGACCCGCTCCCGTTTCTCCGCTGCAGCGGCTGGGGCTGTTCAAAAAACCACTGAAAACCGATGTTACACTGCAATTTGATGATGTGATTGGTGAAATTCACCCTTATGTGTACGGTCAGTTTATTGAGCATCTGGAACGTTGTATTTATGACGGTATCTGGACAGTAGATGGTTCAGCGTTGCGCGAGGATACCCTGGAGTGGATCAAAGCGCTCAAACCACCCGTGATTCGGTATCCAGGCGGGAATTTCGCCAGTGGTTATCACTGGGAAGATGGTATTGGTCCGAAAGAAACACGCCCGGTACGGTTTGACGAAGCCTGGCAAAGCAGCGATAGCAACCAGGTCGGCACAGATGAGTTCATGGCGTTTTGCAGGGAAATTGGAACAGACCCTTTCCTGGTGGTCAACTGCGGCAATGGCACGCCGGAAGAAGCCGCCCGCTGGGTGGCATACTGCAATGAGCCGCCGGACGGCGAACAGGGACGCCGGCGAGCCGCTAACGGTCATCCTGAACCCTATCAGGTTAAGCTCTGGGGAGTTGGAAATGAGGTTTGGGGTCCCTGGCAGATCGGGCATACAGATGCCGAATCCTACACTCGCAGCCTGCGTTCCTTTGCTGAGGCGATGCGCGCTGTGGATCCGGATATTGAGCTTGTGGCAGTGGGCGACAAAGTGATGAGCGATGACCCCGATGACCCCGGTCGTAAGTGGAACGAGACCGTCCTGCGCGGCGCGGGTGATTTGATCGATCACCTCTCGTTTCATCTTTATCAACCAGACCGGGAAGGCTGGCAGGAAACGTATGATTTGCAGGCACTGCATCATACGGTCTGTGCCGCACCTGTGGATGCAGAGCACATCATCGAACGCATCGCTGCGCAAATCGAAGCACTGGTTCCTGAACGGCAAATTGGAATTGCCTTTGATGAGTGGAACCTGTGGCTGGCTCCGCCGGAAGAGGCGGCTACGATGCACCGGTTAATCTACACGGTGCGTGATGCGCTGTACGTGGCGGGCATGTTAAACGTCTTTCACCGGCAGTGCCGCACGCTCAAAATTGCCAACCTGGCGCAGCTTGTCAACGTCCTGCCATTAATTGTGACCACCGAGACCCAGGCGTATGTGACGCCCCTTTATTACCCCTTCCAGATGTATTTACAGATGGAGCGCCTGGCGCTGAATACGGTGGTGCAGGGTAAGTATTTTGAGAGCGAAGGGTTGGGCAACATTGCTGCCCTGACCGATGTGCCGTATGTGGATGTTTCCGCCACACGCGACGCGGAAGGCAACCGGGTTGTGCTGGGTATCATCAACCGCCATCCCACCAGTCGTTCGTTCGTGGATATCCAACTGAAGGGTTTTGCGAAGATGAAGCTGTCTGATGGCTGGGTGCTGCGGCATGAGGATGAACTGGCGTATAACTCGCCCGAAGAACCGGAACGGGTGAAACCCAGGCAGGTGATCATGCCGGATAAAAAAGGCTCTCGCTTCAAGCTGGATTTACCGCAGACTTCGGTATGTATTTTGGTGCTTGAAAAAGCTTAGGTCATCCGGCTGAGGTTTGTTGGGGAGGAAAAAATGAAAAAAGAGGTGCTTTCAAGCTATACCGCTGAAGATTTGCGCAACGAAGGTTTGGCGGTTGTGCCTGAGGTGTGGGAGGACGGGCTGCGAACCGATGCCGTGCCGGGTGTCTTTGAGTGGTGGTATTTCGATGCGCATTTTGATGATGGGTCAACGGCTGTGATTGTTTTTTATACCAAATCCATGCTGGACAGGCAGGTAAAACTGCTGCCATCCGTGTCCATCACCATCACACGACCGGATGGAAAGAAACTGACTGCCTTCAAGTTTTACCCGCCGGAAGATTTCAAGGCATCCAAAGAAACCTGCGATGTGCGCATCAACCGCCAGTGGGTGAAAGGTGACCTGGCGAGTTATGCGCTGCATGTGGATGCCGACGAATTGGGCGCAGACCTGCAAATGCAAGCGGTTGTACCTGCCTGGCGACCTGGGGCAGGCAAGAATTATTACGACCCCGAACGCAGGAATTACTTTGCCTGGCTGGCAGCCGTGCCGTATGGAACGCTGTCCGGCAATTTGCGTTATGATGGCGTCGATCATCCTGTGAAAGGCACGTTCTATCACGACCACAACTGGGGCAATGTAGGCATTGAAAAAATGCTTTCGCATTGGTATTGGGGACGTGCCCATGTGGATGAGTACACCCTCATCTTTGTCGAAATGACTGCTGCGCGCCAATTTGGTTATCAAAAACTGCCGGTTTTTATGCTGGCAAAAGGGTCTGAAATCTTAATTGGCGATGGTCGACCATTGAAGCTGGAAACGATGGATATCACCCGTCATGCGGGTGGGCGGGAATATCCCCGGGCGGTGCGGTTTGATTGGCGCAATGAGCAAGGCGCAGTTACGATTCACCTGGGAGGCCTGCGGGAGATTGAAGCCACCTCCTTGCTGGGCGCGCTGCCGCGTTGGAAACAGCGACTGGCGCGATGGGTGGGCGCCAATCCGTTTTACTTCCGCTTCAATGCCTCCATGCAGCTCAAGATTGACTTTGCTGCGATAAAAGCCAAACAACAGGGCGATGCACTGTATGAGATTATGATGTTGCAGTGATTTTTCTCTGACCAAAAGAAAAATTTCCATTCGGGAAAAGGGGTTTTCACCCATCCCTCCACCCTGAAGCATCGTAACGGGTGGCGGGTGGGATTCGATCGGATTACCCCGAACTGTACTCATATTTATCCAGCCTTTATTCTATTTCTACATCCATTTCTATATAATGGTAATGGAGAAATTTTCCTGCCTGAACGTTAATAACCATCGCGTTCCACAATTCTATCCTACATCCCAAATGTAAAGGAGTCTTGTTATAATGCTACGCTCTTTTCGTAACCAGTTGGTGATATTTGGGGGGATTCTTTTTATACTGATCCTGGCAACGATTGTGTTTCAGTTCTTGGGACATAGTCAGGATTTGGCTGGCGTATCCAAAGCTGTCAGCATCATTGCGGCGGTTTGGGCGTTGGTCGGTACGGTCTATCTCATGCTCGCCTTCCAAAAATCTGCAACTTCGTTTGCTGAACACATCGGATTGTTGGATATGGATCAGGCGGCACCGGACTTCAACTTCCGATTTTCCGAATTTGATGAACTTGCAAGTACATTGCAAACCTATCACGAGAAAAACGTGGAGAAGGCTCATTGGTACGTTTCTATCCTGGATGCAATACCGTTCCCATTATCAGTTACCGATATGAATATGAACTGGACCTTTATCAACCGCCCGGTTGAGCAATTCCTCGGTATTGATCGAGCGAGTGTGATGGGTCATCAATGCAGTGAATGGAATGCCAATATCTGCAATACTGAAAATTGCGGCATTGCAAGGCTGCGGAAGAATTTCATGACCACCTTTTTTGATCAGATGGGAGGTAATTTTCGGGTTGATACCTCTTATTTGTACAATACAAAAGGGGAAAAAATCGGGCATGTTGAAGCGGTCCAGGATATCTCTTCACTGGTTTCCGGGCAGCGTTATCAAGCCCAGGCGGTGGAGCAAATGTCTCAATACCTTGCTGAGATGGCACAAGGAAGGTTGGATTTTGTAATCCAAGAACTGCCGCCGGCGAATGAAAATACGCAGGAAGTACGCAAAAACTTTGAGCAAATTACCGCCAGCCTGGGTCAGGCACAGAAAATGTTGAGCAATGCCATCCAGTCTGTACTGTCCAGTGCAAACCAGG
This sequence comes from uncultured Anaerolineaceae bacterium, assembly GCA_964426355.1. Taxonomy (GTDB): domain Bacteria; phylum Chloroflexota; class Anaerolineae; order Anaerolineales; family Anaerolineaceae; genus JAJFTV01. The sequence continues at coordinate 8,075 of CAYRRA010000130.1, read as the reverse complement.
TCAGCGAGGCATCCAAACAGCTCGCATCCGCTGCCGGGCAATCGGGTCAGGCGACCTCGCAAATTTCTACCACGATGCAGCAGGTGGCGCGCGGAACTGCACAGCAGAGCGAATCGATCAACAAAACCGCAGATATCATGCAGCAACTTTCAAAAGTGGTGGTAGGGATTTCCAAAGGGGTTAAGAACCAGAAAGAAGCAGTTAATAAGGTAACCGAAATTTCTAATATGATCTCAGCAAAAAATGGGATTACCGATCAGGTTAACCGCTCTGCAGAAAAAGTGCAGGAATTGGGTGCGCGCTCGGATAAGATTGGTGAAATCGTCTCAACGATTGAGGATATCGCTTCACAAACAAACTTGCTGGCGCTTAATGCTGCCATTGAAGCTGCGCGCGCAGGGGAACACGGAAAAGGTTTTGCTGTTGTTGCTGATGAAGTGCGTAAACTGGCTGAACGCTCCAGCGCTGCGACCAAAGAGATCGGTGAGCTCGTAAAGACCATCCAGGTGATGGTTGGTGAGGCGGTAGAAATTTCTACGACAGTGTCATTGGATGTGACAGGTGTTACAACCGAACTCAACGGAGCTATCTCCAGTGTCTCGGAAGTTGCTGACCAAAATGAGAGTGCTGCACAAACATTGGGTAGCGGCACCGATGGTGTAATGGATGCCATTGAAAACATAGCCAGTGTGAGCGAAGAGAACAGCGCATCAGTTGAGGAGGTTTCGGCTTCTGCTGAAGAGATGAGCGCACAGGTTGAAGAGGTTACTGCATCTGCGATGGCGTTGGAAGAAATGGCAAGCGTGCTTCAGGAAACAATTGCCCAATTCAAATTGTGACCTGTTGGAAATGTTTCCTTAGCAGGATAAGATTTTTAGCCCACCTCCCGCACAAAGCAGATTGTTGGGTGGGGGGTGGGGTTTTTAATCGGATCATCTTGAATTGAGGCAAAAATTCGCCGATTTTATTAATCCACTGTGGATTGCCAGGAACGTAGACCGTGAAAAATTACCAGCCTTGCATGGTGTGTTTAATCATCGAAAAAGAATGGCTGGTTCTTTGTGATGCTTTCTTCCTGGAAATCCCATCAAGATGATGACGGAATCCAGTTGAACCTCATCGTGGAATCTTTATAATTAAAAGTAAGAAGGGTCTTCTCTAATATTAGGCTTTGTCGGCTCAAAGGAGGTGCTTGATGTTGGTAACAATTCTTGAGGGAAGAGTCACATCGGAGCGTTGGGGCAGGCTGACGGATACCTATCGAAAGGGGATTAAGAGCCTCCCTCTGGCGCTGGTGAAAACGTTTTTGTTGCAAGATCAAGAGGATCACAATGTCTGGCGGATTATCTCTGAATGGCGCAGCAAAGAAGAATACGAAAACTTTGCTGAACCACAAGAGTATGATACAAATTGTGTGAAAATGTTCCGCGAGGTAGGTGTTGAACCAACCCGCCGTGTCTTTGAGGTGCGCGGACAACATATGCATGTCTGAAAAATCTGCCTTGCTGATGTGCCCACGTATTGCAGGACCTTTTTACAAATGCTTATCATCTTAACAATCCCTGAACGCACTTCTTGGATTGATTGTGTATCTTGTTTGTATGCTTTATACTATGGATAATATCCATACACCTGTGGCATCACGGGTAAAAAAAACAACAATACTGGGAGGTTACGCATGCTCCGTGAAGTGGTTCTAAGGAATCGCAGTTATCGCCGTTTTGATCAATCTTTTTCGGTAGAAGAACAAATTTTACGCGATTTGGTTGACCTGGCACGCTGCTCACCATCTGCTGCTAACCATCAGCCACTAAAATATATCCTTTCGTGGACACCTGAAAAAAACGCAACCATTTTTCCCCTTTTGGGCTGGGCAGGGTACCTGAAGAATTGGGATGGTCCTGAGGATGGGGAACGCCCCAGTGCTTATATTGTCATCCTGGGTGATAAGGCTATTCGGAAAGATTTTGGCTGCGATCACGGCATTGCAGCCCAGAGCATCATGCTGGGTGCAGTTGAAAAGGGGTTGGGCGGCTGCATAGTGGCTTCGGTAAACCGCGATGCTTTGCGCACTGGCTGGCAAATACCGGAGCAGTATGAAATTTTATTGGTGTTGGCGCTTGGAAAACCTGTAGAGCAGGTTTATTTGGAACCCTTAGCCGCAGATGGCGATATTAAATACTGGCGAGATGAGAAAATGGGACATCACGTGCCGAAGCGAGCTTTGGACGATTTGATTTTAAAAATTTAACGTTTCCGCATCTGAGGGAACAGCACATTCAAATATAAGTTGCAATCATAAAACGAATCTACAGAGGAATAAATCTGTTTGGCGCGGAGAATGAAATGAAAGAAAAGATTTTAATAATTGAAGATGATCATGCAATTGTCAATGTCTTACAACGTGGGCTGGTTCTGGATGGCTACGAAGTGGTTGTTGCAATGGATGGTTTTAGCGGTATGCGCTCAGCCCGAGAAGAAAAACCGGACCTGGTCATTCTTGATTGGATGCTTCCCAAAATGGATGGTCTCGCAGTCTGCCAGGACATTCGTGAAATCGGAACCACGCCAATTTTGATGTTAACCGCAAAGGATAGTGTTCGCAACCGTGTGGAAGGGCTGGATGCAGGCGCCGATGATTACATGGTTAAACCTTTTGATCTTAACGAACTGTTGGCGCGCGTGCGCGCTTTGCTGCGCCGTACCAAACCTGAGCGCGTGATTGAACTGGAGTTTGAAGACTTGAAGCTGGATACTTCCACGCGGATTGCTACACGTGGTAATCGCAAGATTATGCTGACAGCAAAAGAATATGACTTGCTTGAGTTGTTCATGCGTCATCCCAGGCAGGTTCTGACACGCGAGGTCATTTTTGACCGGGTTTGGGGATATGACTTTGGCGGTGAAAGCAATGTTCTGGATGTTTACATCCGTTACCTGCGGCAAAAGTTAGAAAGTGATGGTGAACCGCGTTTGATCCAGACGGCGCGCGGGGTAGGGTACGCACTGCGCGAATCTGAATAATGTCACTTCGCCTGCGACTGACTATTTTATATTCCTCCATGGTAGTTGGAGGACTCTTGATATTCGGTTCGCTTGCTTACGGGTTGGTAAGCCTGACTTTGCTTTCTCAGGTCGATAAGATACTCACTGAAGCTGCCACCCAAATTATCCAAAATCTGCGTATCAGCGAGGATAATAAGCTGGATTTGGGATCGTTGGCACAGGTGCAAATTTCTGATGAGGTTTTATTTCAGATTTGGGCGACGGATGGCACACTTTATTACACCGATCCTTCCTGGTTAACTGAATCACTGACGGGCAGTGTTGAATTTTCAAATTCTACCATTGCCACCTATTCGGGAAAGTTTGGCAGCATGCGCGTGATGAACCTCGCCATCGAAACCGCGCGCCGCCCTGTGGGAACTTTGCTTGTTGCTCAGTCATTGGGATTGGTGGAGACCGCTCAGCAACGATTGGTTAGTATTATGCTTCTCCTGGCAGCAGTGATTGCACCTGTTTCTGGGTTAACTGCCTGGTTTCTTACCCGCCAGGCGCTTAAGCCATTGATTGACATGACCCAGATGGCGACCCGAATCACCAATGCAGATGACCTGCACCGCCGGATTGCCCTATCCGGTCCACCGGGGGATGAGGTGGGGCATTTGATGGAGGCATTTAATCAGACCATGGAGCGTTTGGAAAATCTCTTCAATGCCCAAAATCGCTTCATTGCTGATGTGAGCCATGAATTGCGCACACCACTGACTGTGATCAAAGGAAATGTCGGGTTGATGAAGCGCCTGGGGTGCGGAGATCAGGAATCCCTCGACAGCATCAGCGCCGAGGTAGATCGGCTGACACGATTGGTCGGGGATCTGCTTCTATTGGCACAAGCAGAAACCGGAAATTTACCGATGGCGATGCAAGTGGTTGAGTTGGATACCGTTCTCTTTGAAATTTTTCAACAAATGAAAATGCTGGCAGGAGAACGGGTAGAACTCAAGATCAGTGAGATTGAACCTGTACGGGTGAAAGGAGACCCAGACCGTTTGAAGCAGGTCATGGTGAACCTGATATCCAACGCTATACAACATACTCCTTCGGAAGGTTGTGTTGATATTCGGATGGGGAAATTAGGAAGACAGGGTTTCTTCTCAGTCAGGGATACCGGTCCAGGTATTGCCGATGAGGATTTGCCCTTTATCTTTGAACGGTTTTATCGCGGAGAAAAGTCACGCACGCGCGAAAAAATGGGTACTGGTTTTGGGTTGGGGCTGTCGATCGCTCGCTGGATTGTGAACAATCATGATGGGAAGATTTATGTTGAGTCAGAGGTGGGAAAAGGGACAACTTTCACGGTCTATCTAAATTTATGGGATGATCCTTCGGAGTGGGAGCAGCTTGATTAAAAAGCAGGAAACCGGGAGGAGAGACCGGTTTCCTGTGTGGATGTTTTCTTTGTTAAAGTTGTTTTACGGAGCTTTCGCTGCTGGCATGTCCCATGCTGTGATAGGTGGGCTCCGGTCTTGCCGAGAGGGAGGATGGGTTGGAAGGTGTGCTGACCAGCGGACGAGGATATGTGTTTCTTCCAGATGGCGGCTGAATGCTGTTTCGTCCCACCGAAGAAGCAGCCGTATTGGTCGCAGGACGGGAAGCCATATTTGTGGCTACTGAAGGGCGGCTGCTGGAGGTTCGTGCTGCAGGACGGCTGGCTCCCCAGAGTAAATGATCTGCGGCGGAAGCGATGGTGCCGATGATCAGAATGCGGATGACCCACACCATGACCGCAACGAAGATGGGGACAATTTTAAAGAGGGTTCCTGAATCCATCACCGATGAACTCTGGATGTTGTGAGTGGCAATTGCCAGGGAGACACCCCACCAGGTGAGCATGGCGTTCATCGTAGCTGCGAGCAGCCAGGCTCCAAAAAGGTACCAGACCTCTTTAGGTTCTTGAGCCCCTTGCTGTGGAGTGAACAGGCGGGCAATCCCGGCAAAGTCGATACCGCAGAATGCAATGGTTAAAATCGTTGCCCAGCGGATATTGGCAAAACGCAGTTCACCCAGTAAGTCGCGCAAAGCAAAATCGGTTGTGCTGTAGTTGAACATTTCAAATGCAAGCAGGGCAGTGAAAATGATCAATCCAAACACCATTCCTGGTTTGACGTGCATTCCCGAGATCAAGCGCAGCGGATTCATTTTCTGATTCATGATTACCTCCATCTTGGAAGAATAAGAAAAGGCTATTCAGTTCGATATTGAGATTATAGAACATATATTCTATATTGTCAAGTATTTTACCAGGATAATTGCATCTAAATTGGTTTTATAGATATCAAATGAGGGATTTGTCTTCACCCCCACCGCTAACCCGCCCCAGAGCGGGGAATTAAGTATTTATCAGCTATTCTCAATTTGGAAAATAAGGGCAATAATCTGGTTCAGATAACATGAATTCGAGTTTAGGATTTACCCGCCACACGCCCCAATGAGGAACGCCTTGCGAATTAAGGGTGGTGGGTGTGATTTTTTTAAAGTGATCGCTTTGAAAATTCCCCCCGATCTCTGTAGAGTATAATTGGGCGTTGAAATTAACCTGAAACGGAAATGGTGATGCAATTATCTCTATTGAACTGGGTTCTCGCCTTCACACCAATTGCGCTTATTTTGATTTTGATGCTGGCATTCAACTGGGGTGGCAGCCGGGCAGGCGCTGCTGGCTGGTTTGCAACTGTGGCATTGGCAATGCTGCGTTTTGGCGCAGAGCCGATACTGATTGCCTATACTCAGACAAAAGCAGTTTTGCTTGCCCTGGATGTGTTGTATATTATTTGGACTGCACTGCTTCTGTTCCATATTGCCAATGAAGCTGGTGCAATCCGGGTGATCTCTGAAGCACTACTTTCGGTTACAGCAGACCACACCATCCAGGGACTGCTCTTGGGGTGGATTTTTGTCTCGTTTTTGCAGGGTATGGGTGGATTTGGCGTTCCTGTGGCTGTCACAGCCCCGTTGCTCGTAGGGGTAGGTTTCAATCCGATCCAGGCTGTTTTGATGGCGTCCATCGGTCATGGGTGGTCGGTTAATTTTGGGTCGATGGGTTCTTCCTTTCAGACACTAATCGCGATCACCGGTTTAGAAGGGCGTTTTCTTGCACCAGAAACTGCATTGATACTGGGATTATCCTGTTTGTTATGCGGTGTGCTGGTAGCGCTGATTGCTGGCGGGGTAAAAGGGGTGGTTCGCAATATCCCTTTCATTGCCCTGGTGGGTATGGTTATGGGAAGCGTGCAGTATCTTCTGGCAACGGGTGGCATCTGGTCTTTAGGTGCTACCGGCGGGGCAATGGCTGGGCTGCTTTGCGCTGTGTTAATTCTGCGCAGGCGAATGGCTCGCCAGGCGCCGGGTGAGGTAAAGCAAGAAGCACAAACCACGCGCAGCCGCCATTCTCTGCTGATTGCCCTCTCCAGTTATACTGTTCTGGTGGTCCTGGCATTTGCCATTAACCTGATACCGTCTCTCCACAGCTTCTTGAACCATGTGAAGCTCAGTTTGCAATTCCCTGAACTGCAAACAGCCTACGGCTATGTTACCCCGGCAGAACCCGGTCGCAGCATCAGTTTATTCGGTCATCCGGGAACCGTCCTGGTTTACTCGTCGCTTATTTCATACTGGATATACCGGTTGACAGGTTTCTTAAAACCCGGTGGGGAACGCAAGATTCTCTCAAAGGTAGGAAAAGGCGCTCTAAAATCCAGCCTGGGCATCCTGGCGATGGTAGGAATGGCAGTGGTGATGTCTCACAGTGGCATGGTCAACCTTTTAGCACAGGGAATGAGCCATGCGTTTGGTAAAACCTTTTTCCCGCTGGCAGCACCGTTTATCGGTGCTTTGGGTGCGTTTATCACAGGTAGCAATAACAATTCCAATGTGTTGTTTGCCGCAATGCAGCACAGCACAGCACAGATACTTGGCTTGAGTGTCCCGCTGATCCTGGCGGCACAGACATCCGGTGCTTCGTTGGGTAGCATCTTTGCCCCGGCTAAAGTGATTGTAGGTTGCAGCACCGTGGGGTTGGGCAGTCATGAAGGTGAGGTGATGCGAAAGATACTTGTGTATGGTCTTTCCACCATCCTCTTTGTCGCTGTCCTGACGATGATTTTTGGCTGGCTTATCTAGGATGACATAACGCGATGAACAAGAAAACTGCAATTAACCTGTCACAAATCATTCCCTGGCTCGCATTGTTCCTTATATTATGTATGCCGTTTGGATTGTACTTTGCGTTACAAGCCGGGTTGATGATTCTGGCATGGGTCTGTTTTGGTTTTTTTGTCATGGGGATGCTTTTCGTCATTTGGAAGGGTTAAGCAGCTCTGACGAATAACATTTTTACTTAAAAAAACCACGCGGTGCTGGCTGGGTGCGTTATTAATAAAACCAGGATTCCACGTCGCCAAATCAGTAAAATTGTATAATTTGGTTTATTCCCCCACTATTGGTACAAATACAGGCTTTTTGAATCAAAAATACTTGAATTTACAACTAAAATAACCACTTATCACCCACTTTCGATGTTATTTTTGGTTTATCAGCATTCGCAGGATTTCACTAAAAAAGTGAATCGGATATTTTTGGTAGAGATACCATGTTTACAGTTTTTAAGATAAGAAAACCTGCCGTCGGGATATTACCGTGATCAATAAGAGCGAATTCACTGCCAAAAACCTTACTTCCAATGCCGGGTTATTTTTACTGCTCGAACATGCTAACAAGAACGGGATTTTTGACCTGATTGATCACGATCTTGTTTTCGAAAATGCCTCTACCAACAAAATCCAAATGAACCACATCTAGACCATGCTGTGCGGGAACTTCATTGGGATTGATAAACTGGGACGATTGAAATTGCTGCAAAGTGATCCCCTGATCAAGGAATTTGTCATCTCGATCAAAGAGCCAGAAACGGTATCAAGGTTTTTGGGGAACTTCAGTTACAAAACAACCCACAAACTGCGAGGAATCAACTTCAAGGTCTTCAAAAAGCTGCTGCGAAAGAGCAAGCTCAAAGT
>CAYRRA010000129.1:0-12519 GCA_964426355.1 uncultured Anaerolineaceae bacterium | reverse complement strand
GTGTAGATGGGTTAGACAGTTTCCAGTGAGTTCCGGTAGCAGTCAGGGTGGCAGAAGACTGCAAATCACTCAAAAGCGCTTTTCCATCTTCACTTTGGGGGTTTTGTTTCAGCAGCATCAACGCCAGCAACCCTTTTGACCAGGGGTTAAGCTGGTCGGCATAATCGACCAATGATAAGAACCCTCGATCTTCGGTCCCTGACGTTTGCAGCGCAAAATATTGAAAGACCAGCCGGTCATACTGCCAGCTTTCCCGCAAGGTATGCGGGGAAGGCAAAGCAGTTTGCAGGTATTCCTGGGCAGCTTGCAGCGTTTGTGGTTCAATAAAAAAGCCTGCTTCTTTGCCACGCGTCAATCCCAAAAGTGCATAACTACTGATATAGGGATCACTTTCTGCCCCACTCAACCAGCCCCAACCGCCATCGGCATTCTGCAAACGACTGAGACGCTCAATCCCGATGAGAACATTCTCGGTCAGTTCTTCTTCAAGTGCGGGCGAATCCAGCTTAAAAAGCTGAATGGCACGCAGCATTTCAAAATTGGGCAACATGCGCGAGAGCAGGCTTTCTGTAAAATCAGTGGGAAGACTCTCCAGCGCTTTCATGTCCTGTAGAATGGTCGCTGCCAGCGATGGTGCAACCTCAACCGTGAGCTTTCCGCCTGAAGGTTCAAACGAACGCGGCAAGCTGACAACTTCCAGTAATTCGGTTGTCTCTGTCAGCATACCGCTTGTCCCGTAGGTCTGTGGGTAACTGTAGCGCAGCACCGGGATGGAACCCTGCTCCGGCGTGGTCACATCCTGCAACGCACCCGATATGGCGGAGAATTGAAAATTCACCTGTTCCACAGGATCAACTTTACCCCACCAATCCACCCGTATGGATTCGCCTGCCGGCACGATGATACGCTGTAAGTCCTGCTGGTTATCATCCAACGTGAACCCGCTGGCAAGGATTGAAACATCCACCGGCAGGCTCTCAGCCGTTTGATTGTGAACGATTGCACCAATTTGCAGATGGTCTTCCGCAACCAGGAAACGAGGTGTTACCGGGCGGATGAGCAAATCCTTACCGACCACAATTTCAGTTTCGACTTCACCTACCCTGAACGACCCATCCAAACCGCGCACATTAATCACCCATGTAGTCAGGTTGTCTGGCAACACGATACGCAGCTCAGCATTTCCATCGGCATCGGTTTGTACACTGCCGTTCCAATACGCTGTATCGCGGAAATCTTCGCGCACAGACGGCAGTACCATCTCTCCACCGCCGCCGCCCACACCATCCGCAAACACAACCGGGATGCGACCAACGTAACCCGCCAGTGAAAGGCTGTTCTGAACGCCCAGGGGTTGGTTGCCATAAAAGGCAGTGAGGATATCCTCCGAGTTGGCATCTGCCATTGCCAGGAGGGCTTTATCAACCAGCGAGACTGAAAATTCACCTTCTACCGGGTTGCCTTGATGATCCTGCACATGCAACGACAGCAACACCTCACCGCCGGGCGCCGGATGAAAGTCATCTGCAAGTAAATCCACCTGCAGGGTTAACGCTTCCGGAACAACCGGGAGGTTGACATAACCCTGGCGAAAATCCACACCGCCAGCCTGTCCTGTCTTGATAAGCGTGATACCCACGTAAATGTTAGGCGCATCCGCTTCCTCAATGGGCATTGAAAATTCAAGCATTGCCTCTTCTACCGGCACAACATAAGAGCGCATCACCTCACCCCTCTCGACTGTGATCAACGCCAGAGCGCTTTCAAATGGGTTAGGGATAAAAAGGGATGCATCGTCGCCTACATGATAAACCTCCTGGTCGAAATTGACCGAAAGTTGTTGATTGGGCAATCGGGGCCAGGAGACGCTGCCGCTGCCCCCCACCCATACCAGCAGTTGTGAAACAGCCTGCCCGCCATACACATCCAATAGATAGGTGCCCGGTTCTGAAGGGGTAAATTCAACGCGAGCCTGCCCGTTTGAATCGGTGACCAGGTTTGCACTGCTGAAATCTGAAAATTCCGGAACGTTCAAATAGATTCCGGTGGTTTCATCCTTTGTCCTGTTCCAGGTCACTTTCTGGAACGAAGCGGTCAATGCGATATTACTTTGCGCCGATAATTTCCAATCAGCTGTCTGAACGGCAAAACCCATCGGTTTTCCCGCGGAGCCATTCCACTGCTCCGCTCGTAGCCCGATATAAAACGTTTCAGGGTGTAGCAAAATGGATGCCTGGGCGCTGACCGGTATTCCATTCAAATCGGTCAGGCTCACTTCCAGGTTTAGACGTTCCAACCCGCCTGAATCCAGATGGGTCTCAATCGTCTCAAAAGGAATTTCAATGAGCAGGCTGCCATCTAAGCCGGTGAATCCATCCCCCTCAACGATATACTCGCCCAGTGGATAGTTGTAGGGAAAACCAAAAGCCAGGTCAAATCCGCCCAGGTCATATTTTTCGCTGCGATAACCAAATGGCATAGGATAAACCTGGGGTTGTGCATACAGAATCCAATGCACCGGCATATCTTTTGCTGGCGCGCCAAAATAATAGGCAGTGTTCACGCTTGCACGCAAATCCTCGCCTTGAAGAATCTCTGGCTGGTCAAATTGAACCTCGACTTCAATCTCCGGCTTGCGGTACTCCGCCACCTGAAATTGCAGGTAGGCATCTTCTATTTCGATAATTCGGATGGAATAGTAACCCGGTTGTGCGTCATCGGGCAGTTCCAGCGAACCCGTCCCGCTGCCAAATGAGGATAACGAGACCGGCACGGTGCCCAAAAGCGGCGTGCTGCCGGTGCTCATCTGATAATCGCCGTAAATCTCCACGCTAACCCGCGAAAGATCAGGCAAGGTATAGCGGGCATTGTGCTCATCCCGAAGTACCAGGCGGAAGTTTACCGTTTGACCCGGGCGGTAGATAGGACGATCAGTGTAAAGATAAGCTGTCTCATCAGGTCGGCTGCGGTATGTCTCAAACCCGAAGTTCCAGCCGCTGACACCCATCCTCCAACCATCCACAATCATCCCGAAATTTTCCTGACCGGGTTCACCGGTTGAAACCGCCACAGACGAATACGTATCCAGGTCTGCCGGCAGGTCAACACTACACACACCCGTGGCATCGGTGACGCAGACAAGCGGTTCAGATGAGGAAACAAGATGAACGCGCATCTCTGCATTTGACAGGACACTCCCGCTGTGCAGATCGGTTGCCCAGATCAACAGCTTTCCTTCACTGCGCTTAAGGACCATCTGAATAGAGCTGACCACCACCAAAAACGACTGTGGGGAATATTCAGCTTCAGGTGCGACCAGCATGTAATAATACACCCCCGGCGCCAGCGCGCGCCCATTTTCTCGCACCGGGATATCGACAGGCTGGTTGGTGTCATCTTCCAGGTAAAATTCATACCAAAAACTGTCGATGGATGCGGGAACAAACCTGTCCAACACTTCTGGATAATGGACGATTTCGGTGAAATCCTCCACCATGATCTCTCCAGACTGAACGCTGACTCCGGAGAGGTTGGTTGCCAGGGCAGGAAAGGAAAGGTCTTCCGGCGTCATAAAGACCACCCGATCGACGTAATCCAGGATTGGAAGGGTCAAACCGGGTTTTGCAGCGCTCGTATTAAACCGGATTTGTTCTGCCTGACCCAAACTCGCTCCCCAGCGGTCTTCAATTTCTGCGGACAATGTGAGAGTATAGCGGGTACTGGGCGAAAAATAACCCGAAACCATCAAATTGTAAGGATCTACCAGGTAATAGTTCAGGTTTGCCGTCGGTTCCACCTGAACCAGCTCAGCATAATCCGCTTCTGCCAGAGGGGATGAAAATGTCACCCGCAGGCTGCCGTATCCGCTATAAATTTGCAGCGGAATCCCCGCTGCCAGGCTGGTCTCCTGAATACCAGGAGCACCAACGGAGAGAAACGAATATTCCCGTTCCTGACCCAGCGCCGTACCGCCCATTGCCTGTGCAGAAGAACCCAGGCTGGCGCTATAGCGCGTATTTCTGCTAAGGAGCTCATTGGGAATAAAAGTCATTACGGAAGTATCGTTATTCCATTCAAATGTACCATCCAAGACCAAGCCAGCGGCATCCGTCAGTGAAAAATTCGCTTCCACTGTCTCTGCCAGCATCGGCTGGTTGAACGTCAGCACAAAGGGGGCATCCAGTTCAATTGGGTTAGCGCCATCCGGCTCAATACTCAGTAAATCGGGAAAAATCGTGTGGAAAGTCCAACTGCGGCTTTGTTCATCCTCAAACGTTAACGGCGCACCGTACAAACTGGTCAGGTCTTCATTTATTGTCAATGTGTAATCCACCCCGCCAGGCAAGGCGGGTTGTGGATAGAAAACATAAGTGCTGGTATTAATCCATTCGCCGTATCCCTCTGCTTCAGGAGCCAGGTTAAAAGCAGGGACTGCTTCATCTGCGCCCAACGCAACCACTGGTTGGTTAAACGATGCCATCAGCACGCCGCGCGGGTTCACCCCTGATTCGGATGCATCCGGGAAACGGTCGGTCAATTGTAAAGCCGGTGGTGTTTTATACACCAGCGAAATCTCAAACGCCAGGCTTAATCCGTTCTGCGCTTTGATTCCTGGAGTCAACTTGAAAAGCAAATCGCCATCAAGGGGTAAAGGAGACGGAGAGGAAATCATCACCGTGCTTTCATCAAGCCATTCAAAAGCCCAATCCAGGGGTGGCTCGCTTGATAGACCTGCCAGAACGGAAGCCTGCTCCATGGGTTGATTAAAATAGAAAACAAAGCGCTGATTGAGGGCAGCAGTACTTCCAGGAGTGGGTTCCACTTCAACCACTGCAGGCGGTAAATTTTCCTGCACGTCTTGCACAGGCATGGCTTCCGGCGATGCATAACCGGGTTCGGCAAGCGCTTCCTGGGTAACCGGTGCAGCTTCGTTTACACTCCATGGCAACCGGCAAGCCAGGTTTACCAGAACCAATACGATTAAAATACTGCCAACCGTATAGATTTTTTTATTCATATCATTTCCAGTCAAATCAACATCAAAGGCACCAGTGTAAAGGTGAATAGGAATACAATCAATGCCAGTACAGCCATGACCTTGCGGCGGATATCCAAGGGGGTGATGTCATCCAAAGGTTCAGCATGAACCCTGCCAAGCAAGAAAAGCAGGAATGCCCACAGCCACCACCCCTGCCAGAAGAAACCCAGTCCAACCAGACCAACCAGGATGAATGGAAAAATCCTTTGTGTCCATTTTTTACCAAACAGCACATAAAAGACATGCCCACCGTCCAACTGACCGGCAGGAATCAGGTTCAAGCCTGTCACCAACAAACCAGCCCAGCCCGCCCAGGCTACCGGATGCAGCATGACATCTTTTCCGCCAAAAGGAAAGGGCAAACCCGAAAAGAAATAACGTATCCAGTAAAGCAGCCTGGGTAAACCACCATAACTGACCGGTTCAGGCAGAAACTGCCCGAACACCGCATACTTGCTTAACAGGTACAACAGCGAGTTTCCTTCCATTTGCAGCGAAACTTCTGGCGATGCAGCCAACGGCAGCGTGTCCATCGCTGAAAGCTTCAATCCCAACAAAAGCACCGGTATGGTCACAACCAGCCCGGCAAAGGGTCCAGCCACACCCACGTCCAGCAGGACCCGCCGGTTTTTGGGGATATCACGCATGTTGATAAACGCCCCCATCGTTCCAAAGGGGCTGAGCGGCAACGGGATGAAATAAGGCAAGGAGACATCCAAACCATGATGACGACCCACCAGGTAATGACCAAATTCATGCGCACCCAATATGGCAATGATGCTGACCGCAAACTGCCAGCCTTTGGGCATGTTTTTTATCGTCTCCAGCAACAACTGCCCCAGGGTCTCAGGTTGTGTTTCCACCGCCATCATCCCGCCGGTAAACAACAGGCTCAGAAGGGTAAGGATGAACAAGACCAGGTTAACCCAGGAGCGTGATTTCTTTGCCTCAATCACGCCTTTCACCAGTTTAATCACATGCTGCCCGTCTTCCGCACGGAAGAAAGGAGTGATGCCGAGCGGTTTCAGGTCTGCTGCCAGGCGGTCATAGGCTGCCGAAATATCGTCAGAAAGCAGCCGTCCGCGAAAAATTGCCATTTCTTTTTGCCTGGCGCTTGCCCAGGTGACATTTTCGATTCTAAATATGCGGCTGACGGAAAACGTGATACGTTCTTCAAACGATTCCCCGGCAGCATATTCCTCAGCCTGTCGCGTTTCATTGATGTTTTCTTGTTTTTCGTTTGTTGGGGGGTATGAATTCAAGGTTCTTCTCCCTATACCATTATTCTTTCCAGAGCTACAATGGAATTAATTGTACCGCTGTTTTAAACTGCCTGACACCACCCGGTCTTTCCATTTAAAAGAGAGACGCAACATTTCCCCCTACCAGGTTCATTAATCGCATAACACAAAAAAAGAGGTACGATCCATTGCAACAACAGGCGGGAATGGATGGGAGTCGAACCCACTGCGACCTGCATGACAGCCCGCCACCGATTTTGAAGACCGGGAAGCCCACCGGGACTTAACCACTCCCGGATTAAGCATACTAGAGAATTTGGGAATGGTCAACAAACTTGAGAAAATTCTGCCTATCCTGGTATGAAGACCCATCATGTTGATTCCATTCCCATAAACGCTCCCGAATTGGATAAATTGGAGGCTGCACCGAAAAACATGGGGCAGCCTCCTTCCTGCATAAATCGATTGCTAAGATGGTGAAATCATTGGAACGATCAGGATACCTGTAGAGCCTGATCCAGGTCCCACAAAATATCTTCAATATCCTCAATGCCGATGCTCAAACGGATGAAATCAGGGGTCACACCGGCTGATTTCTGCTGTTCCTCGTTCAACTGGCTGTGCGTCGTGCTGGCAGGGTGAATGGCAAGGCTTTTCGCATCGCCTACATTCGCCAGGTGACTGATCAGCTTAAGGTTTTCAATAAACCGCTTGCCCGCTGCTGCACCACCCTGGATGCCAAATCCCATAATCGCACCAGGACCCTTCGGGAGGTATTTCTGTGCAGCAGCGTAATCGGGGCTATCTTTCAAACCAGGGTAAGCCACCCAGGCAACACGCGGATGCTGGCTCAAAAATTCTGCTGTTTTCTGAGCGTTGGCAACATGCCTTTCCATTCGCAGGCTCAACGTCTCCAACCCTTGTAAAAAGAGGAAAGAGTTAAATGGAGAAATGCAGGCTCCAATATCGCGCAGAACCTGTACGCGCGCTTTCGTGATGAACGCCGCCTGACCCAGCGATGAATAGACCAGCCCATGATAGGAATCATCCGGTTCATTGAAGTTGGGGAAGCGTTTGCTGGCAGCCCAATCAAAATTACCACCATCCACAATCACCCCGCCAATCGAAGTGCCGTGCCCGCCAATGAACTTGGTTGCGGAGTGCACAACGATGTTTGCACCCCACTCAAACGGACGAAACAGGTACGGTGTGGCAAAGGTGTTATCGATCATCAACGGGATGCCATATTCCTTTGCAATACCAGCCACTTCTTCGATCGGGAAGACCTTAATCATTGGATTTCCCAGGGTTTCGCCATACAGGATTTTCGTATTGGGGCGGATTGCCTTGCGGAAATTTTCCGGGTCGCTCCCATCCACCAGAGTCACTTCAATGCCCAGGCGCGGAAAGGTATAGGCAAACTGGTTATATGTGCCGCCATACAACGTTGACGCAGAGACAATGTGGTCACCGGCGCTTACCAGGGTCAGAATGGCTTGCGCCTGGGCAGCATGCCCCGATGAGACTGCCAGTGCCCCCACCCCGCCTTCGAGATCGGCGATCCGCTGCTCAAAAACATCGCTGGTGGGGTTCATGATGCGGGTATAGATGTTTCCTGTTTCCTTTAAAGCAAACAGGTTTGCAGCATGTTCGGTGCTGTTAAAAACATACGATGAGGTCTGGTAAATCGGTACCGCACGAGAGAGCGTTGCGGGGTCAGGTTCCTGACCTGCATGGAGCTGGCGGGTACTGAAACCAAATTTTCGTTCGTGTTTTCTCAATGACATATTGTTTATCCTCTCAATCTTTTTAGTAAACCTCATTTCAGGATCGCTTTATCTAATCCAGCCCACCACACCTTTACTGGTAAGGGGGGTAAAAAATCCTGATCCCAAATTCACTTCAAATTACCGTTACTACCTTCTTCCTGCATCTTTCAGAAATCACTTCTTAGCTCGTTTTACTTCTTTCCCAAACCACCGGTGTAGCAACCTGGTCGAACTGGGTCAAATCGTACGGGGTCTCCTGATAGACACAGTAATTAATCCAATTGGCGAATAACAAATGAGAATGCCCGCGCCAGCGTACCAGCGGCGGCTGAGTGGGATCATCGTTGGGAAAATAATTCACCGGGACGGAAATGGGCAACCCCGCAGCCACATCGCGGTCATATTCTGCTTTCAAGGTCAACGGGTCATACTCAGAGTGACCGGTCACGAACACCCGGCGGTAATCTGCGCTGGCTGCGATATATACGCCCGCCTCGTTTGACTCAGCCAGCACCTTGAGATCCGGCGTTCTCTCAATATCGGATTTTCTCACCTCAGTATGCCGGGAATGCGGTGCATAAAACACATCGTCAAAACCGCGCAGCAATTTAACGTTTTTCTCAATGACATGATGTTTAAAAACACCAAATTGCTTTTGCGGCAGCAGATACTTCGGAATACCATATTGATGATACAAAGCTGCCTGTGCGCCCCAACAAATGTACAACTGCGCAAACACATGGCGGATGCCCCAATCCATCACCCCCTGCAATTCTTTCCAGTAATCCACACTCTCGTAAGAAAGCTGTTCCACCGGTGCGCCGGTAATGATTAGACCGTCAAATTTCTGAGTACAGATTTGGTCAAATGTCTGGTAAAAGCTGGATAAATGCTCTTCCGGCGTATTCTTGCTCTTGTGTGTGCTGGTACGCAGCAACGTCACTTCGACTTGCAAAGGTGTATTACCCAAAAGCCGTAAAAGCTGGGTCTCGGTGGTAATTTTGGTTGGCATCAAATTAAACAAGACAATCCTTAAGGGGCGGATGTCCTGGTGAATGGCTCTCTTCTCATCCATCACAAAGATATTTTCGTTTGTCAAAATTTCGTATGCTGGCAATTGGTCTGAAATCTTTATTGGCATAACTGCTTCCTTTCTTCAATGACTAAACTAATTCTGCGAACCTTTCTCACTCCTTATCAAAGAAAAATTCTTTGAACTGGTGAAAACAACAAAAACCCGGGAGCATTCCCGGGTTGACTATCTTCCTCTGGGTTTGCTCCATTCAGGTAAGGAGCAAACCGCTTTCTATCGGATCGAGATCTGGTTACATGATAAGCAGAACGATCCCCACAGGCGCAGCAGCTCCCTGGTATCGGCGCATCATGCACATGCACATCTTTATCTGTGATTCCATTTCCCTAGTTTTCATTCTGTACAAATCCTTAGACCGCATTGTACAACTTCTAAAATACATTGTCAAGCACTTACTCATGGGTTTACACATTTGATGAGTAAAACCCTTCTTTGTTCAAATTCACGGTTGAGTTAATGCAGTAATCAAAAAGCTGCCTTGTGTTATGCAAGGCAGCTTTTATCTCTACACCAACTCTTCCCTTACTCTTCAATCAGACTGGCGACCAGTGCATAAAACTCGGTCGATTTAACCACATCCTCTAAAGGAACATTTTCATTTACCGTGTGCGCAGTCACCTCATCGCCCGGACCAAATCCAATACTGGGGATACCTGCTTTACCAGCCCAAAAAATCCCGTTCGTGCTGAATTCCCATTTTCCCGCCAGGCTGGAAGGGAAGCCCATCAACCGGCGAGCTTTATGACCAGCCTGAACCAGTGCATGGTCTTCCTCAATCATCCAGGCAGGGAAATACTTGTCTACGGGAAAGACAAAACCAGTATAAGAAGGTTCATCATAAAACAGCTCTTCAATCTGCACTGAATGGCGTTCCTCTTCAGGGATTAACACCTGAACCTGATGCAACGCTTCTTCGCGTGTCTCGCCAAAAGTCATCCTTCGGTCAATATAAATGACAGCTTCGTTGGGAACCGCGTTAATACTTGGGGTTTGCACATGCATATCGGAAACGGTAATCTTGCCCTGCCCCAAAAACGGGTGATTGCCCAGTTTACTTTCCATCTCGGCAATCTGTGCAACGATCGGCATAATTTTGTAAATCGCGTTGTCTCCCAAGTGATTGCTGGCTGCGTGCGCACTGCGTCCCTTCTGGACAATCTTGAACTCGATCCGCCCTTTATGTCCGCGATACACCTGCATACGAGTAGGCTCGCCAATAATCACGTAATCCGGGCGTATTTTGGGATCAACCTCAACAAACGAATTCGGAGCAATACCATCGCACTCCTCTTCCATATTGCCAAAATAGTAAGCCGTCCAGCCATCCAGCAACCCCAAATCGCGGGCAATGGCTAACCCATATACCATGCCGGGGGTGCTGCCCTTCTCATCACAGGCGCCGCGACCGTAAAACAAGCCATCTTCCGTCTTTCCCTGAAAGGGATCCCATTTCCACTCACCAATATCGCCAATCCCCACGGTATCAATGTGTGAATCAAAAACAATCACCTTTGATCCATTGCCGATACGACCAACAATGTTGCCCATTTTATCGAAGCGCACTTCATCGTAACCCAGCTTTCGCATTTCCGCGCCAATCCGTTCTCCCACCTCTTTTATTTGGGAGTTCATGCTGGGGATCGCCACAATATCCTTTAAAAATTTGATAATATCATCATGGCGGGCAGTAACTTTCTCTCGCAGTTCGTGAATGATTTTCTCGTCTACCATTCTATGAATCTCCAAAAACGAACATAATTTTGCCGATATACAACAAAAAACCCACCACGTGATGTTTTCATGCAAACCAGAGGTTATTTCTGTTTTGCAAAAACACACCTCTGGTATCCTTTTTTTTGTTTGCCGCCATGAGAGCTACCAGAAATGCATCGTCCGTGGTAGGTTCCGGTGGTATTCAGTAGTTGTCAGACAATTATAATAGGTTTGTCCGTTTTTGCACAGAGGTTAAACAAACAAAAATGAAATCAATCGCTGCCACACAGGACCCAGTTGAAGCAAAAACAACCCCAAAATCACCCCCAGCAACATCCCAGCAATAATGTCAGAAAGGTAATGCACACCCAACGCTACCCTGGCAATGCACACAAGTGGTGCCCAGAATGCCAACACCCATGCAAACCAAACCGGACCCAATCCGATTCCCATAACGACCAGCATAAACGCCCTTGTTGCATGACCGGATGGGAAAGAATGCGGATCACCGCGACGATAAATTTCACCCCAGTCACCCTCAGGGCGGCGCCTGCGGATAAGAAATTTGATTGACAGCACCAATAAAGCCTGTATCACGATGCTGATAGCAAATATGACCGCCCGGTTGTGCCATTCTCCCCAATTCAGCAGCCAAATCAGACCCAGACCCGCCATCCAGAACCAGGAATCGCCGCTATGTGCAAAGAACACGGCTGCCTTTCGAAAAAGGCTGCCGTTATTCACACGTAATCGCGCCGAGAGCTGTTCATCGGCATTAAGTAAAGCCTCGATCTTTGAGTTCATGACCTGCCTGAGTATACAATGATTGAGTGTTTTTCGAAAGACTTAATTTTAAAGAACCCCATTAACATTGGCTATGAACTGTTGATGATTTACCCGCTTAATCCAATGTATTTCTGAAAGAAATATCCGGAAGATTTTTACGGCGGGGTATTTGCTGATTTGAGAGTCGCTTGATTATGATGATCTTGAAAATCATCAACGAAAAAAGTGAAATCAATCAGACGTAATATCAGAAGTCAGAGTAATCGATTTATGTCAGTTGAGCGGAGTCCCTCGCTCAACTTTTTATACACTTTTTGATGATATCTACTCGATTCCTCAGTTTTTATGGGACGAGATGATGCAGACAACCCTATATTAAATCGGTGACACCAAATCCTGGGACGAGGGTCATCGTCTCATGCTCCAAAATTTACTTCGATATAAAACACTTTTTTCAAAAATATATTGGGAGAGTGATTACAATTCCATTCTTGAATATGGTTACCGGGGTGGTTATTTAGCAGTAAAAAAGAATGTCGAACAGCGTAAAAAACATGCATGGACTGACGAAGAACTGGTCGAATTGGATTACACCATCAAAGCCCTGGCAACTCTGACCACAAAATGGGGTCGGGATGACATGGTGGTACCCATAGAAACAATAATCCACATTTTTAATCAACACATACCTTCTTATTTAAAAGACCTCTGCGACTCGTGAAAAGTGCACGTCCAGGGGTAGAGGCTGTCTAAAAAGGCGGTCTTTTTTGCTTCTTACTAGCCGTTCTGGGGCTCGTGTCAGTAATTTTCGTGCCCTTCAGGGCGGGTTTTCTTCTTTCCTCTCCCCATTCGCTATTACCCAGGCGCGTGTATGAGTGC